>UQTI01000010.1 GCA_900543975.1 uncultured Prevotella sp.
CCACGTTCGAAGCTGTAGCCTTTTCCTCTTCGCCAAAGGTGTCGTGCACCCATTTCGTGAAGGCCGCTCCCCAGCCCTCGTTGCTGGCCTCGGCAGCAGTAGTAGCCACCACAGCCTTAGCCTCTTCTTTAGCGATGAAGCCATTGGTCATATTTAGCGCCTTGATGCTATCAGTGAGCTGTGCAATTTTGTCTTTTGCACCAGCACCCTCTTTAGCATCAACCGCTACGCCAGCCTTTACCACAGCATCGGTAAACACGAAGCAGTTTTCGCCATCAGCCGCTGTCTGAGCCGTAGCGTCGGCCGCAAACTGTGGCAAGGTGAGCGTGTTAGTGTATTGTGGCGAAGCCTCAATGGTAACCTCGGCAGGTGTTAAGCCCGTACCCGTTTCAATCAAGCCTGCCACGATAACGAGCAAGCCCTGACCAGCAACGGTAGCAACACGGTAGAAGGTGCTACGGATGCCCACATACAACGACTGTTCGTGCTCGGTAAGCGCATGCATATAATAGCCGTCGGCAGCGATGTCGTGGGTTGCCGATGAGAAGGCCACAAGCCAGAAGAAGGCGAGCGTGAGCCTGAAGAAGACGGGGGTGGGGATGGAGAACGCTATGCAAGCAAAGGCGATGGCGATGGCCCACTGCATGGTGAGGGTCCACCAACGCTTGGTCTTGATAAGGTCCACGAAGGGGCTCCAGAAGGGTTTGATAACCCATGGAAGGTAAAGCCAGCCGGTATAGAGGGCGATGTCGGTGTTGGAGATGCCAAGACGCTTGTACATGATGACGGAGATGGTCATCACGGCAACGTAAGGCAGACCTTCAGCAAAATAGAGGGTCGAGATCCATGCCCACGGATTGATGTTCTTTAGTGATTTCATTGTTTACGGTTTTAGTTTTTAGTAGACAACTGACAAGTGACGAGTAGACCAGGAAGTGGGCTGTGTGTGCCGACGGGGCTGACCGTCGGGCAACAGCGGCTTGGCTCCTTGTCTGCCCGTCACTCGTGTTATTGTCTGTTGTTACTTATACAGTTTTTTGAGATCGGCCGTACGATAGTAGTGCAGCAAGATCTGGTCATATTTATAGCCTTGAGCGCCCATCACAGCGGCACCAATCTGGCACAGGCCAACGCCATGGCCCCAACCGGCACCGATGAGTGTGAACTTCTGTGGAACGCCGTCCACAACGTCGGCCTTGTCGGTGACGAAGGCGCTGCTGTAGAGGTGTGACGTGCTCAGCACGCGGCGTATCTCAAGCTCCTTGCCGATGGTGAACGAGCGCTTGCTGCCCACAATCTTGAGCTTGCACAGACGACCGCTCTTGCCACGCTCCACGGGAACGAGGTCGAGGATGTCGCCAAGATCCATCTTCATCTTCTCGGTGATGAGGTCATGAAGCTCCTGCTGGGTGTACTCTACGCGCCAACGATAGAAATCGGTGGTCTCCTGGTCGAAGTCGTTGAGCACCTGTGATAGGATGGTCTTGTCGTGGGTGTTGCAGAACGCGTCGGGCGCTGTGCGTATCCACTTGTCGGCCTCTGCCTCGACGGTGAGGTCAGGAATGGTGTCCTCGTCCTTCACGCCCTTGGCTGTGTCGCGCACGGCAAGGAGGTAAGGCATCTTGATGTTCTCCCAACAATATTGATACTCCTCGCTCACACCGCCGCAGCTCTTGCTGAAACGGGCATCGCAGATGTCGCCTTCAGACATGAGCACCTCGCCACGCGTGGCACCAATGGCCACGGCCACGTTGGGACTCGTCTCCTTGGTTATGCCCTGGTAGCGCTGGCAATGGTCGTCGGCACACACGTCAAAGATGGTGTGGTCCTCGCGGTCGTACCAGCGTATGAGCTCATCGTCTTTCTTTATGAACGAGAAGAAATTGTTGGAACCCTCTTTGAGCTTGCGGCGCTTCTCTATCTGTGCGAGCAGCCAGCTGCGTGAGATGACCGAGTGGGCCTTGAGCAGTTCGAGGCTCGAGGTAGCACTCATCTCGCTTGAGATGACGCTCTCCAGATATTTCTCCACAGGCAGGTCGTTGATGGCGCAAATCTTGTCGGCCTCCACTACCAGACGTAGCGTGCCGAGGAAGGTCTGCGTCTCCTTGCGTTCCCAGTGGAAGTTGACGCCGATGGTCACGTCGTGAAGCGAGAAGGAGCAGTCGGGCGATGATGGATGGAACGTCAGTTCGCGATACTGGTTGCCGTTCCACATGATGCCGCCTTCGCAAAACTCAACGGTCTGCTCGCCAACGATGCTTTCGCCCTTGGCTGTGTAAGGCTTGTTGAGGGCGAACGAAATTTTCTCGCCGCTCACGATGCCTACCGACACGTTGGGCTCCTTGCCGTTCATGGGCAGCTCCTCCGTGCTCTCGCTCTGGCACAAGGCTTTAACCTTGGCTGCAATTGCTTCGACAGCGGCTTCGCTCACGCCACATTCGGCGATGATGGCCTGTGCCTGCTCTCCTGTCAAGCCTTCAAAGTCGGCAGGACGGGGTGTGATGAGCATGCCTGACATGTCGAGCGCTCCCGGGCTTACGAGCACCTTGCGGCTCTCGTCTTCCTCGAAGTAGCAGTCGGGACGGTGCTTTGCGCGCGGTATGACAACAATGACGAACTCGTCGTTCTGTCGCCATGCCACGATGTTCATCATCGGCTCGGTCTCGTCTTCGCGTTGAGGCATAGAGGCGTAAACTTTCTGGAACGCCTTCACGCCTGCCTCCTGTGAGTGGCTCACGATGGCAATGGCTCCTGTCACGAAGCCGTGTACCACCGAGATGGTGGCATCGCCGTCGGTGAACACCTCTTCAAGGTTGCGGCTCAAGCGTTGCCAACCGCTCTGCAGGGGCACGATGCCGCTTGTACCTGCCTGCAGATGCATGTGGTCGGGTGCCGATGCTCCACACTTGGGACCATTGTAGAACACCATGAGCTCGGGATACTCGGTGAGCACCTTGTACATCTCGCCAATGTGTTCCTTGATGCTCTGCGGTGTGTGGCTGTTGTTTGGAATTGTGAAGTGGGTGGGCAGGATGGGGAACGGGTTCACCAACAGCGTGAAATCGTTGTCGATGTGTACCTCGATCTGCTGCTCTGGACGATTCTCGGCGCAGAGGAAGCAACGACGCTTCTTAAGAGTGGCTTGGTCTATTTTGGCTCCCGTCGATACCATACGGGCTGGGTTGAATTGTAGCCTTATTGTGTTCTCGCCAACTGAGAGGTCACGAGTCTTCACATTCTGCAAGTCGCGGAAGTGTTGCCGTGCATCATCCCAGGTCTCCAGCTGGCGGTTAAAAAAACGTTGCAGCGAGCTGTCGTCGCTGTTGTCTTTACCGTTGTGCATGTTCTGGCGTGCAAGCACCTCCATTGTGCGCAGACGGTCCTTATACAGGTTGTTAGAGTTGGTCTTCTCAATGCTCAACGAAGCGTCGCTGTTTCCACCCCAACGGCGGCAGCAGTAGAGCTCATCGTAGATGCGGCCGATGCGATACTTGCGGCTGAACATCAGTCCGAGAGCATAATCCTCACCATAGCTGGTGTTGGGGAAATGGATCTGGCGGAGCAACGGTGTGAAGAAGGCGCGGGGAGCGCCGAGACCGTTGATGCGGAGCGCGTTGTTGGGACCGTTCTGGTCTGTCCACTCCTTGTGGTCGATGAGACCCGGAGGAAGGGTGTTAAGGTCGAAGTCGCAGATGCGGTAGCTGCCCACAATCATGGCTGCCTTCTGCTCGTGGAACGCTGCAACGATGGTTGCGAGGGTGTTCTCTGACGAGTAGATGTCGTCGCTGTCGAGCTGCACGGCGAAACGTCCGCAGCGGTTGTCGCTGATGGCTACGTTCCAGCATCCGCCAATGCCGAGGTCTGTGCGCTCGGGAATGATGTGTACGAGGTGCGGGTTGGTCTTCTCCAGCTCGTTCAGGATGTCAGTTGTGCCGTCGGTTGAATGGTTGTCGACAACGATGACGTTGAACTTGAAGTCGCACTTCTGGCTGAGGGCCGACTTAACGGCGTCGGCTACAGTCTTGACGCGGTTGAAGACGGGGATCACGATAGATGCCTCGTTCTCAAACTGCTGCTCTTCGAAGTTGGGGTTGAGATATTTGGTGGTGTCTACGATGGCACCAATGGTGTCGAGGTGACGTGTCACAGCCTGCTCCATCTCGATCTGCACCTCGCGGTTGCGCGGGTTCACATAGTCGAACTGCTTGGCGCCGCTCAGACGTGTGTCGAGCTCGATCTCTGTGTAAAGATACTCGTCGATGTGGAACAGCTGGCCCTTGCGGCTGAGGAACAGACGCAGGTCATAGAAACCGGCAAACTTGTAGTCGACGGGGGCGCTCTCTGCCCACTCCTTCATAAGGTCGGTCTTGATGAGAACCACCTGTCCGAAGTCGAAGTCGTCGCGCAAGCTACCCCACTGGTAGTCGATAACCGGATGCTTTGTGGTCTTGCCGTCGGCGATGGTGTAATGGTCCGAATAAACCATTGCTGCATCGGAGTCGTGAGCCACGCGGAGCATACGCTCAAGGGCATAGTAGCCCAGCTGCATCTTGGTGGGTTTGAGGCTCAGGAGCACATACTCGGCTTCTGCCTGACGTGCAATGTCGAGCATCGATTTGGTTGACGTAACGTTGTCTACAATTGTCTGGGTGCAGTTTTCTGCTGCCATTTCGGCTGTCACCAGAAGATTAACGTGCTGAACGGTTTTGCTACGTTCGAGCTCTTGTAACAATTCCTTGCTTGTCGAAAGGTCGTCACAGGGTAAGAAACAATCAATTTTTCCCCTCATTGTTTTTTAATAAATGGTTTTTAAATATTCTCAGTCAGTGGTTTTTCTGCATACGAACAGGATTGTTTTGGTCCGTATTGGCACTACTTTTGTGCAAAGTTAAGATAAAAATCGCTATGCGCGAAAGAAAAACGCATTTATTTTAAAATAATCTTAAACCCAAATCGGTTATTAGGCCGTTTAATGTATTATTTTATAACTGCTTGCAGTCTTTTGGTTTTTATAAGGTGTCTTTTGTTTGTTTTTAATTCGCAATAGCTCGCTATTACTCATTAAAAGCCAAACAAAATCCATTCTTCTAAAAATCCAAAATCCAAGCAAGCCCTAACGACCGATTTGGGTTGAATAAAATATCTGGTATGTGTTGAAAAAACGAATAATAAATTTAAATGTAATTGTTAATTGCAAAAACAAACAAAAAACGACAAGAGAGGTGAAAAGGACCATTTGGATTAAAATTGTCTTTCGGCAATTTTACAGTTGGTCGCCTTTTCCTCTTTTGTCGTTTTTTCTCGCTTCTTTATGCTTTGTCGTGTTCAAAAAGCTATCGGCTTTTTTGTTTCTCAAAACAGCTTGCTTTTTTGCTGTTTTTCAAAATCGCTTGTTTTTTGCTGATAGCTTCTTATTGTTTTTCTATTATTTTCATGCCTTCTTCCACAGCTTGCATGTTAAGCGGAATGAGGCCATGATGACGTTCGGGCAGCGACTTGAACAGGGCGCTGTGCAAACCTTCGGTGCTCACCACGGGGCAGACCTTGAGCAGACCGCCGAGCACGATCATGTTAAAAACCTTGGCGTTCTTCATGTCGGCTGCTTTGTCCATGGCGTCTATGCGGTAGACGTTGATGTCCTTGCGGGTGGGCGGATTGATGATGCCGTAGCCGTCGTAGATAAGGATGCCGCCAGGTTTAACCTTCGGCTCAAACTTCTCCAGTGATGGCTGGTTGAGCACGATGGCCACGTCGTAGCGGCTGAGGATGGGCGACGAGATGCGCTTGTCGCTTACAATCACCGTTACGTTGGCTGTTCCACCGCGCTGCTCGGGGCCGTAGGCTGGCATCCAGGTCACCTCTTTGTCTTCCATGAGTCCTGAGTAGGCCAGAATTTTGCCCATGGACAGAACGCCTTGACCGCCGAATCCTGAAATAATTATCTCTTTCTTCATAGCTCTGTCGTGTCTTTTAAGTCGCCCTTAGGGTACTGTTTGAACATGTTTTCCTCCATCCATTTGTTTGCTTGCACAGGTGAGAGCTTCCAACCGCTGTTGCAGGTCGACACAAACTCTACCAATGACGAGCCCTTGCCTGCCATGGATGCCTCAAAGGCTTTGCGCAAGGCTTTCTTGGCTTGGCGTATGGCGCTGACGGTCTCCACGCTCTGACGTGTGACGTAGCAGGTGCCTCGCAGCTGGGCAGCCAGCTCGGTGATGTTGAGCGGGTAGCCGTGGAGCTCTGGTGTGCGTCCGTAGGGACAGGTGCTCGTCTTCTGACCGAGCAGGGTGGTGGGGGCCATCTGGCCGCCTGTCATGCCGTAGATGGCGTTGTTGATGAATATGAGTGTTATGTTCTCGCCTCTGTTGAGGGCGTGAATGCTCTCGCATGTGCCTATGCAGGCGAGGTCGCCATCGCCCTGATAGGTGAACACCAGACGGTCGGGCCAAAGGCGCTTGACAGCTGTGGCGAGTGCTGGCGCACGGCCGTGGGCTGCTTCTTGCCAGTCGATGTCGATGTATCTGTAGGCAAAGACGGCGCAACCCACAGGACTGATGCCCACGGCTTTCTCCTCCATGCCCATTTCTTCAATAACTTCTGCTACAAGCTTGTGGACAACGCCGTGTGAGCATCCAGCACAATAGTGCATGGGTGTGTCGTTCATGAGCGTCGGCTTCTTGTAGACAATGTTTTCAGGTGATATTATGTCGTTCATAACAGTTTCTTCTTTATTGCTTTTACAATCTCTTCAGGCTCGGGCACGATGCCGCCCAATCGTCCGAAATGTTCAACAGGCTCCTCGCCGTTCACCGACAGGCGCACGTCTTGTATCATCTGTCCGGCGTTAATCTCGGCAACGAGAACGCCGCGTTTGCCGTGTGCTGCCTCTGCTATCTGCTTCTCGGGGAAGGGCCACAGGGTGATGGGGCGGAACAGTCCAGCCTTTATGCCTTCCTCGCGTGCCAGCTCGATGGCTTTCTCTGCGATGCGTGCTGCGCTGCCGAACGCCACGATCATGATGTCGGCATCGTCGAGCTCTATGGTCTCGTAGCGCACCTCGCGTTCCTTTATTGTGCGGTATTTCTCCTGAAGATGCAGGTTGCGCTGTTCCATGGCCTCAGGCATAAGCTCCAGCGAGGTTATGATGTTGGGCTTGCGGTCGCGTGTGCGGCCTGTCGTTGCCCACGGACATTCGCGAATGACCTCTTCCTCTGTGCGGCGGGGCTTCTGCTCAGGCAGCACCACCTTCTCCATCATCTGTCCGATGACACCGTCGCTAAGAATCATTGCGGGGTTGCGGTAACGGAACGCCAAGGTGAAGGCAAGATCCATGAAATCGGCCATCTCCTGAACCGAGTTGGGGGCAAGGACAATGACGTTGTAGTCGCCATTGCCGCCACCGCGTGTGGCTTGCAGATAGTCGCTCTGTGAGGGCTGGATGGTTCCTAAGCCAGGACCGCCGCGCTGCACGTTCACAAACACGCCGGGGAGCTCAGCACCTGCCATGTAGGCAATGCCTTCTTGCATGAGGGCGATGCCGGGGCTTGAAGATGATGTGAACACGCGCTTTCCTGCTCCTGCTCCGCCATAGATCATGTTTATGGATGCCACCTCGCTCTCTGCCTGTAGCACCACCATGCCGGTGGTCTCCCAAGGCTTGAGCTTGGCCAGCGTCTCGAGCACCTCGCTCTGAGGGGTGATGGGGTAGCCGAAATAACCGTCGGCACCACATCTTATTGCGGCATGGGCGATAGCCTCATTGCCTTTCATCAACATTACTTCTTTTTCTGCCATGATGTTGTCTAATCCTCCATTCTTTTCTTGTAGACGGTTATGCAACCGTCGGGACATACGATGCCGCATGAGGCACAGCCTATACAATCGTCAGGGTTTACCGCCACGACGTACGGATAGCCATGAATGTTTACATTTTTCTGAGCCAGCGCGATGACATCTTTCGGACAGGCTTCAACGCAGAGCGCACAGCCCTTGCACCGATCGGTATTCACGACGATGGCACCTTTAAATTTTCCCATTCTTATTTGTTGTTATGTTTTTATTGGCGCTGACGGCATAATGGTCGTCAGCGCCAACTGTTGTTTGTTGTCAGGGGTTGTAAATGTCTTTGCAATAGTAGCCAAGGATGTTGTCGAGCATCTGCTTGGCATGGACCGCTGGCGAGTTGGGGTCAAGGCTTATTGCCTCAAGGTAGCAGTCGATGGCGTGTTGCCAGTCGCCGCGCTGTCTGTACTCGTTGCCTTTGCGGTAATAATGGTCGGCAGTCAGTGGGTTGCCGTTGCTTATGTCCTCTCTATTGTGGCTGATTTTTTCGTTCATCTCCTTGATGTCTTTGCTCATCTCCTTGATGTCCTTGCTTGTCTTGCAGTGTGTTCTTTACTTGTAAAACTCGTGCTTGCCAGCCGACAGTGTGTTCTTCATGAGCGAGCAGATGGTCATGGGACCAACGCCGCCAGGCACGGGTGTGATGAATGAGCAATGGGGTGCAACGTTCTCGAAGTCGACATCGCCAGACAGACGGAAGCCGCTCTTGCGTGAGGCATCAGGCACGCGGGTGGTGCCTACGTCAATGATGACGGCACCTTCCTTTACCATGTCGGCAGTGACGAAGCCGGGGCGGCCGATGGCTGCAATGATGATATCGGCTTCACGACACTCTTGCTTCAGGGTGGCAGAGTGGGAGTGGCACACGGTGACTGTGGCGTCGCCATATTGCTTCTGCATCATGAGCTGTGCCATGGGCTTGCCCACGATGTTGCTGCGGCCGAGCACCACACATTTCTTTCCCGAGGTGGGGATGTTGTAGCGGCGCAACAAGGTGAGGATGCCAAGCGGGGTGGCTGATATGAAGCAAGGCAGACCGATGGCCATGCGTCCCACGTTTACCGGGTGGAAGCCGTCGACATCTTTGCGATAGTCGATGGCCATGATGACCTTCTGCTCATCGATGTGCTTGGGGAGAGGCAGCTGCACGATGAAGCCGTCGACATCGCTGTCGCGGTTCAGACGATCCACACACTGGAGCAGCTCGTCTTCGGTCACATCGTCCTCGTAGCGTATGAGTGTCGACTTGAAGCCACACTGCTCACATGCTATGACTTTGTTTTTGACGTATGTCTCAGAGCCACCGTCGTGGCCAACCAGCACCGCTGCGAGATGGGGCTGCTTGCCTCCACCGTCAACGATGGCTTTTACCTCGGCGGCAATTTCCTGCTTTATGGCTGCCGCTGTTGCCTTTCCGTCTATCAACTGCATATATTAGATCTTTTTGCTTCGTTATTTTATAAAAATGTGTGGCTCGACTTAGAATTTAGGCATTCCGGGCATGCCCTTCATCTTGCCCATCATTCCTGCCATCTTTGCCATCTGGCTACCTGTCACCATCTTCATCATCTTGCGGGTCTGGTCAAACTGCTTGATGAGGCGGTTGACCTCTTGCAGGTTGGTGCCGCTACCCTTGGCGATGCGCTGACGACGGCTCTGGTTCAGAATTTCGGGGTTGGTGCGCTCCTTGGGAGTCATGCTCTTGATGATGGCCTCAATGCCTTTGAAGGCGTTGTCGTCGATGTCGACATCCTTGATGGCTTTGCCCACGCCGGGAATCATAGATGCAAGCTCCTTGAGGTTACCCATCTTCTTTATTTGCTCAATCTGTCCGAGGAAGTCGTTGAAGTCGAACTTGTTCTTCTGAATCTTCTTCTGAAGTTTCTTTGCCTCTTCCTCGTCAAACTGCTCCTGGGCACGCTCAACAAGACTTACGATGTCGCCCATGCCGAGGATGCGGTCTGCCATACGAGAGGGGTGGAACACGTCGAGCGCTTCCATCTTCTCGCCTGTGCCGACAAACTTGATAGGCTTGGTCACCACGGTGCGGATAGAAAGGGCTGCACCGCCGCGGGTGTCGCCGTCGAGCTTGGTGAGAACCACGCCGTCGAAGTTGAGACGGTCGTTAAACTCCTTGGCTGTGTTGACAGCGTCCTGGCCTGTCATGGAGTCGACCACGAACAGGGTCTCGTCGGGGTTGAGGCTCTCTTTCAGACGTGCAATCTCGTCCATCATCTGCTCGTCAACAGCCAGACGGCCAGCGGTATCGACGATGACCACATCGTAGCTCTTGGCCTTAGCTTCTTTCACGGCGTTGGCGGCGATGGCGCACACGTCCTTGTTGCCCTCTTCGGTGTAGACAGGCACACCAATCTGTGCGCCCACAACCTTGAGCTGTTCGATAGCGGCAGGACGATACACGTCGCAAGCCACGAGCAAGGGGTTCTTGTGCTGCTTCTGCTTGAGAAGGTTGGCAAGCTTTCCGCTGAACGTGGTCTTACCCGAACCTTGCAGACCGCTCATCAAGATGATGGCAGGACGGCTTGTGAGGTGCAGATCGGCAGCTTCGCCACCCATCAGCTCGGCCAACTCGTCGTGTACGATCTTGACCATCAGCTGGCTTGGCTTTACAGCTGTGAGCACGTTCATGCCAAGGGCTTTCTTCTTCACCGTGTCGGTGAAGTTCTTGGCCACCTTATAGTTGACGTCGGCGTCGAGCAATGCACGGCGCACATCCTTCAGTGTCTCGGCTACGTTAATCTCGGTGATTTTTCCCTCACCTTTCAATATCTTGAAACTGCGCTCCAGTCTGTCGCTTAAGTTCTCGAACATATCTTAATTTTGTTGTTTTGTTGTATTGTTAATGATTCTATTTTTCTTCTTTTTTCTTTTAAATCATGCAAAAGTAGCTATTAAATAATGAAAAAAAGCAATTGTTGGGGTCTATTTAATGTATTTTAAAACACTTTTAAGGAAAAATGCGCACATGTATATTGTGTGTGCAATGTTTTCATTGCTCTTTTTCGAGCATAGTCTATGTTGCCTTGTTTTAAATTGTTTGAAATAATTTCGATGATAGATTTTAAGTTAATAAATGTTTGTTTTTTGGTTATTACAAAAAAAATGTTTAAAATTGTAGCCTAATAATCCTAAACAAAAACGCTGGCATGGAAAAGGAAGCGATGAGCGTCTTGAAGCAACGGTGATGAGCATCTTGAAGCAACGGTGATGAGCATCTTTAAGCAACGGTGATGAGCATCGCCGCCATGTGAGCAGATAAACGGGTAAAAAAGAAAAATTTATAAATATGGCTTTAATAAATGTTCGCGAGGTCTATCCTAATGTTTTTCTTGGCTTGTGGCAAACTACGGAAACTGTTGACGGTTTTTTCGGTACATACGGTTTTCTCGAACCTTATCGTCAGCATGTAGAGACCTCTTTTAAAAATGATGGACGCAAGAAAGAGTTTCTTGCCATCCATGCCTTGCTACACGAGATGCTGGCAATATGCGGCAAACCTCATGGAGCAAGGCGGAGCAATGGTTTGCAAGAACAGAGCAAGGGTTTGCAGGACCAGAGCAAGGCTTCACAGGACCAGAGCACGGCTTCACAAGACCAGAGCACGGCTTCACAAGGCTTGCCTGTTGCTGATGTTCCAATGATTGGTCACGCTGCTTCAGGGCAGCCGTTGCTCAGGGGCTATCATGTGGGTGTGACGCACACGAAGGGTTATGCTGCTCTTATGTTGTCGAAGAGCTGTGATGTGGCGTGCGACATAGAGCATTTCAGCGATAGGGTGGAACGCATAAAATCAAAATTCTTACGCAAGGATGAGAAGGCTGATGACCTTGACTCGTTGCTTGTCCACTGGTGTGGCAAAGAAACCGTCTATAAGCTCTTTTCTGAAGACAACCTTCAGTTCTCGCAGATGCGTGTAGGACCGTTCAGCACCATGAGCGATTGGGCTTGTGAGGTGGAGAACATGAAGCGTGGGGAGAAGGTGCGTGTCGACTTTGAGCTAACCATGCAGTTTGTCCTTACCTATGCGTTCAGAAAGCGAACGTTGCCACGAGCGGCAGGTGGTCGCTAAAACCGTTGCGGTAGACAGGGCCGAGGAAGTTGCGTCGTGGCTTAGTGCCGCCATATTTCTCGTCGGGTTCGGTGAGGAAAGAGGCATCGTTGATGTGGCAACCTCGCGTCTTCTTTATAACCGCCGGACTAACAAGGATGTGGTCTAAGCTGCCCCAGGCTCCTTGGTAACGGTAGGTGCTTTTTGCCCCATGCCGACCGCGGGCATTGGCCGACAGGTCCACAAGGCCGTGGGAGAGCATGGCGTCCATGGTCTTCTCGCCACTGTACATGTTGAAATCGCCAGCCACGATAATCATGGCATCGTGCGCCACCTTGTTATATATTGAGTCGACCATCGCGCCCAACTGCCTGGCTGCTTGCCAACGGTATGGGCGCGATGCTTTCTCGCCACCGCGACGGCTTGGAAAATGTGCTGCGATGACATGCAGGGTGTCGCCGCTTGCCACCACGCCTTTGGCGTAGAGCAGATCGCGCGTTGGGCGCATGCCTTTTATTGTGTCCACCCGCACGGCATGGCTGCTCAAGAGCCGGAACGTGAATGGAGAATAAAGCAACGCCACATCAATGCCACGGCGGTCGGGAGAGCTGGTCATCACATACTCGTAGCGTGCTCCTCTCAACAGGGAGCGGCATGTGAGGTCGTGCAGAACGGTGTCGTTCTCTACCTCGCAGAGCACCGCCATGTCGGGAATGGACAACGAGGCAGAGTCGGCACACGACAAGATGGTCTGCCCCGTGCGGTCCAGCTTCTTCCAATAGCGCGATTTCGTCCAATGGTAACTGCCGTCGGGGGTAAACTCGGTGTCCTCCTTGCCAATGTCGTGCATATAGTCGAAGAGGTTCTCACAGTTGAGCTCCACAAATGTGAAGAGGTTAATTAAAAGTAATGTCAGCATCATGGCTGCAAATTTAAGCAAAAGCTGTTTAGTTAGGGTGTTTTGGTTGTCCTTTTTTGTTGGATTTTGTTGAATTGTCTTGTAAAATGCTCTTTTTTACTGAAAAACGCCCGATTGTTGAGAAAATATTTGGAGATTATGAGTTTTTTTTATTCCTTTGTAAACGTCTAAAGTAACAAAACTAAGTTTTTTTGAAAAGGTAAAAAATAAAATCTTTAAGTTAATGAAAAAAATATTTACTTTGTTTGCTGGCCTCATGGCCGCTGCAACACTTTCTGCGCAGACTGTGCTTGAAAGCAAAACTTTCGACAACGTCTACATAGGTATAAACGGTGGCCTTGCTACCAAGGCTACAGGTCATGCATGGCTGAAGGACATGAATCCTAACGTTGGTCTGCGCATTGGCCGCAACTTCACTCCTGTGTTTGGCTTGGCTGCTGAGAGCAACGTTTATTTCAAGAATACCAACGGCCACACCACAGGTACGGTCGTTAACGGCATGAACACCTCGTTGCTCGGTACAACAAACCTCACCAATCTGTTTGGTGGATACAATGGCGAGCCTCGCTTGTTTGAGCTCACAGCCCTCTATGGCTTGGGCTGGGGACATGTGTTCGGTCATCCCACAAAGGCTTACAAGGCAGACATGCTGACCTCTAAGGCTGCTTTCGACTTCGGTTTTAACCTCGGTCAGAAGAAGGCATGGCAGCTCTACATCGAGCCTGCAATGATTTGGGCTCTTAACGGCAATGGCTATCAGGGAGTTAAATATGACGTGAACCGCGCTTCTTTCCAGCTCAACGTGGGACTGGTTTACAAGTTCAAGAACTCTAATGGCTCACACAACTTCGTGGTTGCAGAGCTCCGCGACCAGGCTGAGATCGATATTCTCAACAATAAGATTAACGACCTTCGCGGTGAGCTCGCCAGCAAGGATGACGAGATAGCAGACATGGATCGTCAGATCGCTGAACTGAAGCAACAGCTTGCCGACTGCCAGAACCAGACCACAACGGCATGTGAGAGATTGCAGCCTGTTGTAATCTTCCGTCAGGGCAAGAGCACAATAGACCGCGCACAGTATGCCTCTATCGAGCTTATCGCTAAGTATATGAAGGACAATCAGGATGCCAAGGTTGAGATCAAGGGTTATGCTTCTCCCGAGGGTTCAGCTAAGTTTAACCAGAAGCTGTCTCAGGCTCGTGCCAATGCTGTGAAGAAGGCTCTCGTTAAGCGTTACAACATCTCTGCCGACCGCATTGAAGCCAAAGGCATGGGTGCCACCAACAAGCTCTCTGAGCGTGTCGAGTTTAACCGTGTGGCAACATTCAGCAACAATGCCAACTAATGTTTTGTTCTGTCGCCCTGTGACAACAAGACAATAAGCATACAAGGCTCCAGCTATGCATATATAAGATATGTGTGGCTGGAGCTTTCTTTTTATTGCTTGCTGCGATAATCTTTATTTGCTGCTTTTATGGATAAGTAGGTGTTCAAAATTAATCGCATATATGAATCTAATAAAAAAGGTTATGCTTTCAAATGCCTCTACGCCCTCTTTTGGTCTGTATGCCCAGCTCTCATCGGTCGTGTAGCCCGCTACACTCCCTCTTCGGAGCTGGACATACAGACCAAAATATGGCATAGAATCATTTAAATTAATTTTGAACACCTACTTAAATTGGCTCTCCGATGCTCGTTTTGCACAAATATGCATTCTGTGCGCCCTTTTGTTCTTTCAAATTGTTATAAAACGTGCTCAATGGGTTACAAATTGTGCATATTTGTGAAAAATGAATCAAAATTTGTTGGCAATTAAATAAAAACTAATTATCTTTGCATCCTAATAAGGCGAAAGAGCGACAAATTGTATAAACAAGTATGACATTCTTATCGTTTTGTAACAGGATAAAAATAAACTAACGACATATGTGGAGGCCATGACGGTCGACACACAATAAAAAGAAAAGAACATGAAACATCAGTTGAGAAGTGCCGTCTGTACCGAAGGACGACGAATGGCGGGAGCCAGGGCCCTATGGGTGGCCACAGGAATGAAGCGTGAACAGTTTGGAAAACCAATCATTGCTGTCGTCAACTCGTTCACTCAGTTTGTGCCGGGACATACCCATCTGCATGAGATCGGCCAGATCGTGAAAAAGGAGATAGAGGCCATGGGATGCTATGCTGCCGAGTTCAACACTATCGCAATAGACGACGGCATTGCTATGGGACACGATGGCATGCTCTACTCGCTTCCTTCACGCGACATCATTGCCGACTCAGTAGAATATATGGTTAACGCCCACAAGGCCGATGCCATGATTTGCATTTCCAACTGTGACAAGGTGACCCCAGGCATGCTTATGGCTGCCATGCGTCTTAACATACCTGCCGTGTTCTGCTCTGGCGGACCGATGGAGGCAGGACGTTGGCGCGGCGAGAACGCCGACCTCATAACGGCCATGATCAAAGGTGCCGACCCATCGGTAAGTGATGAGGAGATGGCAGAGATTGAAGGCTGTGCTTGTCCTGGCTGCGGTAGCTGCTCAGGCATGTTCACAGCCAACTCTATGAACTCGCTCACAGAGGCCATTGGCTTGTCGCTGCCCGGCAACGGAACCATCCTTGCCACGCATAAGAACCGCATAGAGCTGTTCAAGCAGGCTGCTCGTCAGATCGTGAAGAACGCGATGGCCTATTATGAGGATGGCGATGAGAGCGTGTTGCCACGCAACATTGCCACACGCGACGCTTTCCTCAACGCCATGACTCTCGACATCGCCATGGGCGGCAGCACCAACACCGTGCTCCATCTCTTGGCTGTGGCTCAGGAGGCTGGTGCCGACTTTAAGATGGAGGACATTGACCGCTTGAGCCGTCATGTGCCCTGTCTGTGTAAGCTCGCTCCAAACACGCAGAAATACAGTGTGCAAGAGTGTGGTCGTGCTGGCGGCATCCTCGGCATCTTGAACGAGCTTAACAAGGGCGGATTGATCAACGGCAGCGCCAAACGCGTTGACGGAACAACGCTCGATGAGGCCATGAAGAAATATGACATCACGGGAGCCACCGTTGATCCTGAGGCCGACCGCATATACCACAGCGCACCGGGACGTAAGTTCTCTACGCAGATGGGAAGTCAAGATGCCCAATGGGAGAGTCTTGACACCGACCGTGCCGAGGGTTGCATTCGCGACCTTGAACATGCTTACACCAAAGACGGTGGACTGGCTGTGCTGTTTGGAAACATCGCACAGGACGGTTGCGTGGTTAAGACAGCTGGCGTTGACCCGTCAATATGGAAGTTTAGTGGACCCGCAAAGGTGTTCGACTCGCAAGAGGCTGCTTGTGAGGGCATTCTTGGAGGAAAGATCAAGAGCGGCGACTGTGTGGTCATCACTCATGAAGGTCCGAAGGGCGGACCGGGCATGCAGGAAATGCTCTATCCCACATCTTACATCAAGAGCATGCACCTCGGCAAGGAGTGTGCCCTCATCACCGACGGACGCTTCTCTGGCGGAACCAGCGGTTTGAGCATTGGCCACATCTCACCTGAGGCAGCAGCAGGAGGTAACATCGGCAAGATAAAAGACGGCGACGTCATTGAGATCGACATTCCGAACCGCTCTATAAACGTGAAACTGAGCGATGAGGAGCTGGCAGCACGTCCGCAGCAGCCGCTCACACGCGACCGTCAGGTGTCGAAGGCGCTTAGAGCTTATGCACAGAGCGTTAGTTCGGCCGACAAAGGTGGTGTAAGAATAATTTAAGACTAATCAAAATAACAGCCCCTCCTTATCGCCGTGAATGGTGAGGAGGAGGACGGGCTTTAATTTTTCTTTATAAAACTATGGAACAGATAACAGGAGCAGAAGCATTGATGCGCTCGCTTGAAGCCGAAGGTGTAAAGACCATTTTCGGCTATCCCGGCGGTGCTATCATGCCAGTATTTGATGCTCTCTACGACTATACGAGAGGCGAGAAAAAAGCGTTTAACCATATTCTTGTGCGCCATGAGCAAGCTGCGGCACACGCTGCAGAGGGCTTTGCCCGCGTGAGCGGTGAGGTGGGCGTTTGTCTGGTGACAAGCGGCCCTGGCGTGACAAACACATTGACGGGTGTGGCCGATGCCATGATGGACTCAACACCTATCGTCGTTATCGCAGGACAGGTGGGCGTGGGAGCGCTTGGCACCGACGCCTTCCAGGAGGTTGACCTCGTGGGCTTGTCACAGCCTATCACAAAGTGGAGCTACCAGATTCGTCGTCCTGAGGATGTGGCATGGGCTGTGAGCCGTGCGTTCTACATCGCTCGCTCAGGCCGTCCCGGTCCTGTGGTACTCGACTTCCCGAAGAATGCACAGATACACAGTTGCAACTGGAATCCTGTTCAGGTAACATCGATACGCAGCTACAATCCGTATCCGAAAATATCGCAGACTGCCGTGGAGCAGGCTGCCGAACTGATTAACGCTGCTGAGCGTCCGCTGGCTCTTGTGGGTCAGGGTGTGGAACTTGGTGGAGCGCAGAACGAGCTGATTGAGTTCTTGGAGCGTGCCGACATTCCCGCTGCACGCACCCTGCTCGGTCTGTCTGCCCTTCCAAGCAACCATCCGCTTAACATGGGCATGCTCGGAATGCATGGCAACTATGCGCCTAACGTCATGGAGAACAAGTGTGATGTGCTCATTGCCATAGGCATGCGCTTCAGCGACCGTGTGACAGGACGTCTCGACACTTATGCCAAGCAGGCAAAAATTATACATCTCGACATCGATGAGGCCGAGATTGACAAGAACGTGAAGACCGATGTGGCTGTGGTGGGCGACTGCAAGATGTCGTTGCCAGCCATCACCCGTCTGCTGAAGAAGAACGTGCACCGCGAGTGGCGTGACAGCTTCAAACCGTTCTTCGACCAAGAGAACGAGAAGGTCATACAGCCTGCCATACATCCCGCCGAGGGCCCGTTGCTCATGGGTGAGGTGGCCAACGTGGTGGCAGAGGTGACAAAGGGCGAGGCTATCGTCGTGACCGATGTGGGCCAGAACCAGATGTTCTCGTGTCGCTACTCTAAGTTTAACCTCAAGCGAAGCGTCGTGACGAGCGGCGGACTGGGAACCATGGGCTTCGGTCTTCCTGCTGCTGTGGGTGCAACCTTTGGCGCTCCCGACCGCACGGTGTGCCTGTTCACAGGCGACGGTGGCTTCCAGATGAGCATTCAGGAGCTTGGCACCATCATGGAGCAACAGACCCCTGTCAAGGTGGTGCTGCTTAACAACAACTATCTGGGCAACGTGCGCCAGTGGCAGGATATGTTCTTCAACCACCGCCAGTCGTTTACCAAAATGCTCAACCCCCATTATGCCACCATCTGCAAGGGCTACGCCATTCCTTATGATGTGGTGACAGACCGCTCTAAGCTGCGTGCTGCCGTGGAGAAGATGATTGCCACCCCTGGCCCTTATGTGCTTGAGTTGGCTATAAAGGAAGAGGACAACGTGTTGCCGATGACTCCTCCGGGCAATAGCGTAGACGACATGCTGCTGGAGATAAAAGCTTAAACGCAGCAACAATGTGTAGAGTTTTAATGGTTAGTGTTTAACGCTTGACAATTAAAGAAAAAAATCGTGGAAAAGAAATTATATACGCTGCTTGTTTATTCAGAAAACATTGCGGGCGTCCTGAACCAGATAACGGCGGTGTTTACCCGCCGACAGATAAATATCGAGAGTCTGAATGTGTCGGCATCGAGCATACCCGATGTTCACAAGTACACCATCACCGCATGGAGCGATGATGAACAAATAAAGAAGGTGACCAAGCAGATCGAGAAGAAGATTGATGTGGTGAAGGCAGACTATTATACAGACGACGACCTCTTCATTCATGAGGTCGGCCTTTACAAGATCTCGACTTCTGTGTTGCTTGAAAATCCTGAGGTGTCGCGCACCATTCGCAAGGCCGATGCACGCATGATGGAGGTAAACCCAACCTACAGCACGGTGTTGCTTGCCGGACTGACCCCCGACATCACGGGCCTTTACGACAAACTCAACGCTTTCGGTTGCCTGCTGCAATATTCGCGCTCAGGACGTATCGCTGTGACACGCAGCTTTGAAGAGCCTGTTACCGATTTCTTACAAAAACAGGGAAATGATGGAGATGCTGAGTAAAGTAGGAAGCTACGAGTTTCTCGCAGAGCCTTTCCATTGCGACTTCTCGCACCACCTGTTCATCGGACATCTTGGTAACCACATGCTCAACGCCGCCGATTTCCATTCGAACGACCGTGGCTACGGCATGAACTATCTTAATCTGTTGCACAAGACATGGGTGCTCTCGCGCCTGGTCATAGAGATGGACCACTATCCCAAGGCTTATGAGCGGTTCTTCGTGAACACATGGGTGGAAGGTGCAATGCGCTATTTCACCGACCGCGACTTTGAAGTTAAAACTCCCGACGGGACGACCTATGGCTATGGACGCAGCGTGTGGGCACTTATCGACACCGACTCGCGACAGCCTACCGACATCCTCTCGATCCATGACGGTCTGATAAACCAGTATATCGACACCGACACTCCCTGCCCGATAGCCAAAAGCTCGCGTGTGAAGATGTCACCCGATGCCGAATATGTGCGCACGGTGCAGACCTGCTACAGCGATGTCGACATTAATGGCCACATCAATAGCGTAAAATATATTGAGCACATCATCGATCTGTGGCCTGTCGATTGGTTCCGTAGCCATCGCATAGCACGTTTCGAGATTGCTTATGTGGCAGAGTCGCATGGCGGCGACAACTTGCTGTTCTATCGCGAGAAAACAGCTGATAACGAGTGGTGTGTGCGCATAATGAAACAGACACCTGAAAGCGAAGAAAAAGTTGAAGTTTGTAGAAGTAAGGTTAAATTTGTAAAAGAATGAAAGATTTTTTTGGCGTTTCATTTTAATTTATTACCTTTGCAACCGTTTAACAGGATAAACAGTCGTCGTCAGTAGCTGACTCGTTTTTGGTATGGCGCGACTTGTTTTGAGAGAACTTATAAAAGAAACAACAAAACAATAACAACCGCTGAGGCTCTCGCATATATAATATGTGTGAGGCTGCACAGCACAAAATTTAAGTAATATGGCAGAAATGAATTTCGGTGGCGTTGTAGAAACTGTAGTCACCAGCAAAGAGTTTTCATTGGAAAAAGCACGTGAAGTTCTTAAAAACGAGACAATTGCCATCTTAGGTTATGGTATTCAGGGACCAGGTCAGGCAGGTAATCTCCGCGATAACGGTTTCAACGTCATCGTCGGTCAGCGTCCTGGCAAGACATACGACAAGGCTGTGGCTGACGGTTGGGTGCCCGGCAAGACCCTCTTCTCTGTAGAGGAGGCTGCACAGAAGGGAACCATCATCTGCATGCTGCTTTCTGACGCAGGCCAGATTGCTGTATGGCCAAAAATCAAACAATATCTCACACCGGGCAAGACCCTCTACTACTCTCACGGTTTTGCTATCAACTGGAACGACCGCACAGGTGTTGTTCCTCCCGCCGACATCGACGTTATCATGGTTGCTCCTAAGGGTTCGGGCACCTCGCTCCGCACAATGTTCCTTGAGGGTCGCGGTCTGAACTGCTCTTACGCTGTTTATCAGGACCACTCTGGCAAGGCTGAGGAGAAGACCATCGCCTTCGGTATCGGTATCGGTGCTGGCTACCTGTTCAAGACAACCTTCCAGCGTGAGGCTACCAGCGACCTTACAGGTGAGCGTGGCTCTCTGATGGGTGCTATCGAGGGTCTGCTTGAGGCTCAGTATGACGTGCTGCGTGAGCACGGCCACTCTCCCTCTGAGGCTTTCAACGAGACCGTAGAGGAGCTGACACAGAGCCTTATGCCTCTGTTCGCAGAGAAGGGTATGGACTGGATGTACGCTAACTGCTCTACCACAGCACAGCGTGGTGCTCTCGACTGGGCTCCCCGTTTCCGCGAGGCTATCAAGCCTGTTATGGAGTGGCTGTACCTGTCAGTTAAGACTGGCAACGAGGCTCAGATCTCTATCGACAGCAACTCTAAGCCCGACTATCGTGAGAAGCTGAACGCAGAGCTGAAGGCTATGCACGACAAGGAGATGTGGCGTGCTGCCGAGACCGTTCGCCAGCTCCGTCCTGAGAACGAATAAGTTTTTTCTTTCATAAGGAAAGTATAATAACAAAAAATGAATAAAATGAGTGGTGTGCGCCTTGCATGCCACTCTTTTTTTGTTCGTGCCGAGCATAAAAAAAACAATGAGCAAACGGAAGCTTTAAGCTACATTTGCTCATTGTTTCTTAAAACGTTACAGCCAAATCAGTCTTTTAACGCATAGGTCACGGTTGACACCACACGCACCTTCTTTATGTAAGGCGTGTTTTGGTCGCGGTCCTCAATAGAGAACTGTCCTTGGTCTGCACTGACAATCTTGCCGAGCTTGCTCTTGCTGCTGTTGGCAAACTGCTGAGCTGTGGTCTCTGCGTTGGCGATGGCCTCTTGCATCATCTTGGGCTTCATGGCCTTAAACGACACATACTCGTAGCGAATGCGGTTCTCGTAGTCGCCGCTGACGATGGCAATGCCGTCTTTCAGCAGCTCACCTTGGCGGGCTATGAGGTTGCGCACCTGTGCCACGTTGCGCGATGTGACCGTTATGATGGACGTTATGTTGTAACGATAAGACCGTCTGTTGTCCGAATATTGGTCGGCATTGAGGTCTATGACCACGGGGGCGTTGACCGTTATCTCGCTGTCTGCCACGCCGCCAGCCTTAAGGAAGCGCTTAATGCTTGCCTGCGTCACGGCTATGCGGTGGTAGAGGTCGGGCAGGTCGTTGCCCAACTCCTTCGACACGATAGGCCATGTTACCTTGTCGGCATCTACCTCTTTCTCCGACAATCCTTTAACCACCACTTTGCGGTCTTTGTTTGTGAAGTCGTCGATGCCCCATTTCACACACAGGCCCAATATAACAATGCCCAAAGCAATGAGGGCAGAAGGAATGATTGTTTTCATATTGTCCATTTTTATGAGTTAATTATTAAAAACTTGCGACCGTTCAGAGAAACACGAATGGTCGTTATTGCTTGAACAGGTCCTTTATGCCGCCAATGCTGCCCAGAAGGTTTGTTGCCTCATAAGGCAAATAAACCGTCTTGGCGTTGTCGCCCTCAGCCACCTGTTGCATCATCTGGATATACTTTTGCGCGAGCAGATAGTTGGCGGGGTTGGTGCTTGCTCCTACAGCCTCTGTGATCTTGCCAATGGCTATGGCCTCTGCTTCTGCCTTGCGTATGCGTGCCTGTGCCTCACCTTCAGCCCGCAGAATCTCTTGCTGCTTGGCTGCCTCTGCACGGTTGATGGTAGAGGTCTTTTCACCTTCCGACTGTAAGATGGCTGCTTGCTTCTGACCCTCTGATGTGAGGATGGTTGCACGTTTGTTACGCTCTGCTTGCATCTGTTTCTCCATGGCCTGAAGCACGCTTGATGGCGGAATGATGTCTTGCAGCTCCACACGGTTCACCTTGATGCCCCATTTGTTTGTTGCATCGTCGAGCACGGCGCGAAGCTTTGTGTTGATGGTGTCGCGCGATGTGAGCGTCTGGTCCAGCTCCATCTCGCCGATGATGTTTCGCAGCGTTGTCTGTGTGAGCTTCTCAATGGCGTTCGGCAGGTTGTTGATCTCGTAAACAGCCTTGAATGGATCCACAATCTGGAAATAGAGCAGGGCGTTGATCTGCATCTGAATGTTGTCTTTCGTGATCACGTTCTGCTTGTCGAAGTCGTAAACCTGTTCGCGCAGGTCTATAGAGTTAGAGTAGGCATAGCGTCCGCGTGTCATCGTTATGATGGTCTTTGCGCGGTCTATGAACGGTATGATGATGTTAACGCCTGGTTTCAGGGTGTCATAATATTTTCCTAAACGCTCAATGATCTTTGTCTCGCTCTGAGGAATAATCACCACGGCCATTTTTACAAAGATAATGGCCAACACTACTATTGCCGTAAGGGCAATGCTTACAAATCCTTCCATAGTTTTGTCGTTTTTATAAGTTTTTCAATTGTTTCTATCCAATGTTTCTTTTTTATCCAATGCTCGTTCTGCACAATGTTGGTTTTTATACAGGCTTGACGTTTATGATGATACTGTCGCGTCCGATGACCTCCACTTTCATGCCCACTTGCAGCGGCACGTTAACAGGCGACTCTGCTTTCCAGTCGTCACCGTCAATCTTCACGCGTCCATAGCCGTCGGCAGGAATAATCTCAGACACAACGCCTATTCGTCCCATCAACGCATCGGCATTGCTTGGTCGGTCTTCCTTGCCTTTATGTAACGAGGCAAGAAGACGTGGGCGCAACAGACGAATGGACATCACGGAGACAAGGGCAAAGACAATCACCTGTACCCAGAACGGCGCATCAAACACTGCTGCCAGCACGCTGACCATGGCACCTATTGCGAAACATGTCAGGAAGAAATCGCCAGAGGTCATCTCCAACGAAAGGCATACGATGGCAACAATGAGCCAAAGCAGCCAAAAATGTTGCATGAAAAATTCTGTCATAGATAATTACTTTTAGGTGCTAGATATGTTAATTCTGTTTTCTTGTTATTATGCCGTAAAAGTAATTCTTTTTCTTTTAATGTGCAAGCAAAAGCGTCATTATTTTTTCAAAAATAAAGGCAGACACAGCTTTAGGTTGTGTCTGCCTTCATGTTAGGAAGAATGGCTCTTCATGTTAGAACGAAACGCTCTTCATGTCAGAAGCGTCCTTGCTCGCCAAGGTAGCTGTCTTTAAATCCGAGAAAATAGAGCACGCCGTCAAGCCCAATGGTGTTGATGCTCTGCTTTGCGTTTGCCACTACACGGGGTTTTGCGTGGAAGGCTATTCCGAGGCCGGCCTCGCCAAGCATGGGCAGGTCGTTGGCGCCATCGCCCACGGCTATGGTCTGTGCGAGGTTCACTTTTTCCACCTGTGCGATGAGCTTCAGAAGCTCTGCCTTACGGTGTCCGTCAACAATCTCGCCGACATAACGTCCTGTCAGCTTTCCGTCTTCGCCAATCTCCAGTTCGTTGGCATAGACATAGTCGATGCCATATTTGCGCTGAAGGAATTCGCCGAAATATGTAAATCCACCGCTTAGGATGGCAATCTTGTAGCCGCAGCGTTTCAGCACCGACATCAGGCGGTCCACACCTTCGGTGATGGGCATGTTAACGGCAATGTCTTCAAGCACACTCGCATCGAGACCCTTCAGCAGGGCCACACGTCGTGTGAAGCTCTCTTTAAAGTCGATCTCGCCGCGCATGGCGCTCTCTGTTATGGCGCGCACCTCTGCTCCCACGCCTGCACGGTCAGCCAGCTCGTCTATACATTCGGTCTGTATGAGCGTAGAGTCCATGTCGAAGCAGATCAGTCGACGCATGCGTCGGTACATGTCGTCTTTCTGGAACGAGAAGTCGATCTCCATCTCGGCGCTTATGGCCATAAGCTCCTTCTGCATGGTGGCCCGGTCTTCGGGTGTGCCTCTTAGCGAGAACTCTATGCAGGCTCTCATGTTGCGCTCAGGGTGCATTATGCTCATGCGTCCTGTGAGTCGCAGAATGGAGTCGATGTTCAGACCTTGTCTGGCAATGATTTTTGTTGCTGCCTCAATCTGTTTTGCCGACAGCGTGCGGCCTATCATCGTGAGGATGTATCTGTTCTTTCCTTGCAGGTTGACCCAGTTTTCATATTCCTCGTCTGTGACAGGCGAGAAGCCGATGTTTACGCCCAGCTCCGTGGCTTTGAAGAGCAGCTCTTTCATTACCTGTCCCGACGCATGGTCGTCAATGCGTATAAGGATGCCGAGCGATAAGGTGGAGTGGATGTCGGCCTGTCCGATGTCCAATATCTTTGCGTCCTTGCGGGCAAGAATCTCCATTATTGAAGCTGTTAGTCCTGGCCGGTCCTTGCCTGTTATGCGTATAAGAATTTGTTCTTCTTTGTTGTCGTTCGTTTCCATTTATATTGTTTGTTTTTATTCGTTCTGCAAAAGTAAGACATTTTGTCGCAAATCAAGTATTTGACTGAAATTATTTTGCCAAATACAAAATAAATAAGCGTGTGTTTGCATGTCAAAGGCATATTTTGTAATTTTGCACCAGAAAACAAGTATTATGAAGATAGGATTCGACAACGAGAAGTATCAGAAGATACAGTCAGAGCACATTAAGGAGCGTATTTCACAGTTTGACGGAAAACTTTACCTCGAACTTGGAGGCAAACTTTTCGATGATCATCATGCCAGCCGTGTGTTGCCGGGCTTCATGCCCGACAGCAAGTTGCGCATGTTCCAAAAGCTGAGCGACAGCATAGAGATCGTTATTGTCATCAGCGCCACCGACATAGAGAAGAACAAGAAACGTGCCGACCTCGGCATAACCTATGACGAGGATGTGTTGCGTCTTCGTGGCGAGTTTCAGAACCGTGGGTTCATGGTGGGCTCGGTTGTCATAACCCATTATAACGGACAGCCCGCTGCCACCGCCTTCCGTCAGCGTTTGGAGCGCGAAGGCATCAAGACCTATTATCATTATCTTATAGAGGGTTATCCCCACAACGTTTCCCTCATCGCTTCTGACGAGGGCTTTGGCCAGAACGATTATGTTGAGACTGAGCGTCCGCTGGTCATCGTCACAGCCCCTGGTCCTGGCAGCGGCAAGATGGCCGTGTGTCTCAGTCAGCTCTATAACGAGAACAAGCGTGGCGTGCATGCCGGATATGCCAAGTTTGAGACCTTCCCCGTGTGGAACTTGCCTCTCAAGCACCCAGTGAACATTGCCTATGAGGCTGCCACCGCCGACCTTAACGATGTGAACATGATTGACCCGTTCCATCTTGAGGCATACAACAAGATTGCGATCAACTATAACCGCGACATCGAGATCTTCCCCGTTCTCAACGCTCTGTTTGAGGGCATCTACGGCTCTAACCCTTACAAGTCGCCCACCGACATGGGTGTCAACATGGTCGGCTTCTGCATAAGCGATGACGAGGCGTGCTGTGAGGCTTCAAAGAACGAGATCGTGCGCCGCTATTATGCTGCCACAAACAAGATGGCGCGTGGCGCCTGCAACGATAATGAGATTGCCAAGATACAGCTCCTTTTCAACCAGGCCAAGATAACGACCGACTTCCGCCGTACCACCGTGGCTGCCAAGAACTTCAAGAAGGAGACGGGTCATACCTCAGCAGCCATAGAGCTTGAAGACGGAACAATCATCACAGCCAAGTCGAGCGAACTGTTAGGTTGCAGCGCTGCCTTGTTGCTTAACGTCATGAAGTATCTTGCCGGCATCGACCACGATCTGAAGCTCATTCCCCAGTCGATGATTGAGCCTATACAGCACACGAAGATAAGCTATCTTGGCGGCCGTAACCCACGTCTACACACCGACGAGGTGCTTGTGGCTCTGTCTGTACTGTCTGTGGATGACGACAACTGCCGTCGCGCTCTTGAGCAGCTTCCCAAGCTGCGCGGATGCCAGGCCCATTGCACGGTTATGCTGAGCGATGTGGACCAGAAAATTTTCAAGAAGCTGGGCGTCAACCTCACCTGTGAGCCTGTGCTTAAGAAATAACATAACGGTTTAACCCAAATCGGTCATTAGGGCTTGCTTGGATTTTTGATTTTTTAGAAGAGTAGATTTTGTTTGGCTTTTAATGAGTAATAGCGAGCTATTGCGAATTAAAAACAAGCAAAAGATGCCTTATAAAAACCAAAAGACTGCAAGCAGTTATACAAAAAAACATAAATCGGCCTAATGACCGTTTTGGGTTTAACCCAAATCTAATGACCGATTTGGGTTTAAACGCAATTGTCCTTGAAAAGGCTGACATCGGTAGAACGGATCTGCTGTTCCTGATGTTTGCTCTTCTCAAGGACAATTGCTTTTTTCTATTTTTTTCTTTCTGTTTTTCTTCTTGCTTTTTAGCTTCCTTTTTTTTAGCTTTCCTTTTAAGTTTTCCTTATAAGTTTTCTTTATAAGTTTTCTTTTTTCTGGCTTCCCTTCATTGCCTGTTCCACGCCATGATCATACCGATCACGGCCGAATAGCTCTTCAAGCCTTCTTCCACATTGTTGCCTTTGAGGTAGAGGTTATAAAAGAAAGTTTGCGTCTTGTCAATGATGACACTGCGAAGCGCGAGCCAATACTCTCTGTCGTTGCGTGCAAGCGCCATTATTTCCGGGCGTAGACCGCTTACGAATCGTTCAAACTCTTTCTCGCCAAGCAACTCGCGCACGTTGATGATGACGTGGAAGAAGATGTGGTAATAGCCGCTGAAGCGTGTCGCCTCGTCCTTGGATGTGGTGCACACCACATAGCTGTAGAAGTTGGCCTCGCCCTCGTTGCTTATGCCCAGCAGGTGCGCCATCTCGTGAGCGTAGGTGGCAGGGTAGGCGTGTGGTCTGAGGTCGGCGTTAAGCGTGAACTCACAGAAGAACGGCCCCATGCTGCCTGTCACACCCGCCATCGAACTGAGCCTTGAGAACACCATCGTCTTGACCTTTGGGTTGTGGTTGAACGGCGTGTTTATGCCCCAATCCCTTGCGTTCTGTCCCATCTGCTCATAACCTTTCTCTATTGCCGCTTCAGCTTTGGCTTGCTGTTTGTCGCAACGTTTTAAAAGCAGCTCCAAAGCCGCGTGTGCTTTGGCTTTACCGTCTTTTGCCGTCACCATCCTGTCAAAAGCGGCGTTCAGGCTGTCGGCGTAGCTATAAGCAAACTGTCGGAACGCCTCTTTGTCAACCTCCACGGGTCGCATGTGCATGCGGCGGTAGATGTTGGGTTGCGAATAGTTGAGACCCCATGCAGCATAGAACCACACATACACCCACAGCAGATATTCGCCTACATGCCCCAACGCCCTTCTCGTTTCTGTCTTCTTGTAGCCAATGGCGTAGACGGGGTAGCCGATGACCCATGCAATGCTGCCTGCAATAAAGACATCGCCAAGCGCGAAGGGCACCAGCCCAGAGATGTGTGACAGCACCGTCCCGACAACGGGATAGATACTTCGCGTATAGAATATGCCCATTCCTGGCACAAGCTTAAACGCTGTGACAGCAATGAGCAGCAAGAGCAAGAGCCGTTGTCGGAGGTTTAACCTTATCTTTATTTTAAGTCTGCTTTTCAATTTTTCTTTTCCTTTCCTTTTTTCGATGTCACATCAGCATCGCTGTTCAGCCATCATCATCGGTTCACCATCATCTTTGTTCCATCATCATCGCTGTTCGCCCACATAGACGTTTTCGAAACAGGTTATGCCTTCTTAGGTGTCGGTTTCAGATAATTCAGGAACCGCTCCACGTCATAGTTGATGATCAGCTCATCGGGAAAGTCCACTTCTTTGAGCAGCGGCATAACGTTGTCATATTGCGCAATCATCGTTGAGAAATGGGCATCGCTTCCGAGAATTATGGGTGTGTCATATTTCTTCGCCAGACGCAGCAACGTGAGGTTGTTTGGTCGCGCCACCTCTTTGTGGCGTATTGGTGCCAACGAGTGGTTGTTGATCTCAAGCAGCGTGTGCGTCTCCTTCGACACCTGCATGAGGCGTTCAAAGTCGAGTTCGGCTGTGCCGTCCCCCGGATGACTTATTATCTGCATGAAGGGGTTACGCATGGCCTTGACCACACCCTCCGTGTTTTCTTCCATCGTGCCGCCCTCCCAGCACAAGCTGTGTATGCCGGCAATGCGCAGGTCGAGCATGCGCCAATGTTCTTCGTCCAGACAGATGTCGCCGTTGGTGTTGAGGATGTTCAGCTCAGCGCCAAGCATCAGTCTTATGCCGTACAGTTGGCGAGGCACACAATGCATGTTGCGGAAATATATCGGGTTGCATGTTCCGGGAATGCCTGGTCCATGCTCTGTTATGCCAAGAATCTTCAGTCCCTTGTCGGCAGCGCCTTGTGCCATCTCTTGAAGCGAACTGTATGCGTGGCCTGAAGCCACGGTGTGGGTGTGTACGTCAAGTTGTGTTTTCATTATCCTTTTGTTATATCTTGTTATCTTATTATCTTATGCAAAGATAATGCAAACCGAGAGCAGAGCGTCAAGCTTGCTTGAACGCTTTGCCGAGGTGCAGCTTATCTTATGCAAAGATAGCCATTCATATCGTAAGACACAATTTGCAAGGAATAAAAAAAGGAAAATATTGTTGTTTAATATGAAAACGCCTTTTGCTTTGTTAACAGTCTTTTTGCAAGAAAACGGTAAAAATATGTAGCATAATGAAATGATGTTTGTTTTAAAAATAGCGTATTGTTGTTTTAAATCAAGAAATAATGTCTTTATGTAATGTTGTTAGGTTCTTTTGCTTTCGTTGTGAATAGTTTGGTTTATATTTGCAAATGAAAACGTTTAAAGATAAAAACATTTTAAAAGCAAAAACAAAGATTAAAATTTCGAACAAGTTTCAATTGACTATCTTTTTTTTAATTATCAAGATTGTTTAAAGAGATTTTGTTTAAAAGAGAATAAAGATATAGTAAACCGCAAACAACAAGATTGCTTATGGGTAAAAGAGAATTATTGGTATCTCTCGCCTCTATTGTATGTGCCGCCACTGTTTCGGCACAGTCGAGGCAGATAACGGGAACCATCTACGCCGTCATGGGCCACAGGCAACTATGAGGCTGCCAACACCCAGCAACAGGTCGACATGCTCTACACCGTGTTCCACGACTACAAGACAGCCAACGGTGCCAGCGATGCCGATGCCAACGCTTATGCTCTGAAGCAGCTCAACCGCAAGTTCAACATGCACGGCTACCAGTTCACGACCGATGGCACGGGAGCTTATGAGAACGTTAACATTGGCGAGTATGACCAGTCGGGACGCGGCGGCAAATATTTTGATTGGGACGATGCCTATTTCCGCACAGGCGTGTACCAGACCAACGATGTGTCGGTGAGCGGCGCTACCGACAAGACCAACTATTTCACGTCGCTCTCTTACACCAAGGACGACGGACGCTTGTGGGTAAACAGCTTCAAGCGTGTGTCGGGACGCGTTAACCTGTCACAGAAGATCGGACAGCTGGTAGAGGTCGGCACCAACGTGAGCCTCACGCGCACCTCAAAGAGCGGCTATAACGACACCCGTACTACGGGTTCCAACTATTTCATGCAGACACGTAACCTGTTGTGGGGACTCTATTGGCCTACTGATTATGCCACCGGTGCCGACTGGACCGACCGCTATGGCAGCTATGCCTACAACGGCCTCTATTATAATAAGGAGTGGGAGAACAAGTCGGTCAACACACGCATTTCTGCCATCGAGACGCTCACCTTGCATCTGCTGCCCGGACTTGACCTGCGCTCCATCTTCTCTTACGACAACACAAGCGTGAGAGATCATATCTACTATAGCGCGAACCATTTTGACGCATCGGCCGTAAACGGCACCGTGAGCGAGATGCGAACGACCTATGAGAAGATAGTGTCGTCAACAACGGCCACATATAACCGTGCGTTCGGCGACCACGCCATCGGACTGTTGGCTGGTTTTGAAGCCGAGAAGAACACCACCGATTTTGTGCGTGCCTCAGGCGACAACCTCCCGAGCAGCACCCTTCACACCGTGTCCACAGCCGGCACACCCACAGCAGCCGGCTACCAGTGGGGCAACTCAATGGTGTCGGTGCTGTCGAAGGCCGACTACAACTATGCTGAGCGCTATTTCCTCTCCGCTTCGTTCCGTCGCGACGGCTCCTCAAAACTCAGTCCTGACACCCGTTGGGGCAACTTCTGGTCTGTGTCTGGCGCTTGGCGACTGAACAAAGAAAAGTTCTTGGAGAATGCCACATGGATAAACGAACTGAAGTTGCGTGCTTCGTATGGCGTTAACGGCACGCTGCCGTCGTCCAACTATGCTTACATGAACCTCATGTCCTATTCGGACAAATATATGGGCAACCCCGCAGGCTACATATCGTCGTTGAGCAACAAAGACCTCACTTGGGAAACCAACTACAATTTCAATGTGGGCCTCGACTTTGCTTTCCTCAACCAACGCATCAGAGGCTCTGTCGAGTTCTTCAACCGCAACTCTGACAACCTGCTTCAGGATGTGCCTGTGTCTATGGTCACAGGTTTCAACTCTACGCTCAGAAACATCGGCAAGATAAACAACCACGGCGTTGAGATCGAACTGTCTGGCGACATTATAAAGAAGAACGGACTGACCTGGACGGCATCGTTCAACGCCTCGTTCATCAAGTCGAAGGTCAAAAGTTTGTATCGCGGTCAAGACATTATATGGTATGACCCGACAGGCGGCGACTCGCGCGCACAGTATATCTACCGTGAGGGACAGTCGACGCTCGCCTTCTATGGCTATGAGTGGGCTGGTGTAGACCCTGCCAACGGCAAGAGCGTTTATTTCGTCAACGACGAGAGCAATTCGCAGGCCGGCGATTTCGTGTTCAAGGGTCGCGGTGCCACTTACGACTATGAGAAAGCCAACATGAAGATTATCGGTAACGGCATTCCCGACATGGCTGGCGGCTTCTCTACCAACGTGTTTTACAAGGGCGTGGAACTGGGTCTCAACTTTATCTATAAGCTCGGTGGAAAGCTCTATGATGGCGCTTACAAAGATGTGGCCGACGATGGCTACTACTGGGAGCGCATACGCTCAAAACACTATTACGAGAACATGTGGACGCCTACCCACACCGATGCCTCAGAGCCGGCCCTTTCAGGTAGCGACCTTACCGACGCCATGCAGTATAGCACACGTCACCTGCACAGCGCTTCCTTCCTGCGTCTGAAGACGGTGAGCCTGGCTTACAGCTTGCCAAGAGAGTGGGTCAAGCATGCTCTTATGACAAACGCGAGGGGCTATTTCAACGCAGAGAACCTGCTTACCTTCTCCCGTTACAAGGATGCCGACCCCGAGGTCAACAGCTACAGCACACGCGGCTGGGAGACACCTTTAGGCAAGACCTTCATCTTTGGTGTTGAGCTCACGTTCTAAGGCTCGCCACCTTGCATGCCTGCAAAAAGCAGGTGTCTCAATTCTTTCAAACGTAGAAGTTTTATACGGTGGCTGCATAGCCATCACAAAAAATCAAAAGCAATGAAGATAAACAAGATAACAATAATGGCGTTGGTTCTCGGTTTGACCTGTCTCACCTCGTGCTCCGATTTTCTTAACCGCCAACCCACCAATTCGGGCAACGCTGACGAAGCCATTGCCACGCAGCGTGACGCCGAGGTAGCCATAAACGGCATGATGTTCAAGATGTCGTCGTCGTCCTATTATGGCCGCAATTTCCTTCTCTATGGCGATGCCAAGGGTGGCGACCTCACCATCTACACCAACGGTAGAGGCAACGACAACCTCTATACGTTTAACCACACGCCCACGAGCGGCACCTACCAGGCATTCTGGTCGCAGATCTACGACTGCATAATGCAGGCCAACAACCTCATTGAAAACATCGACAAGCGTCAGGCCGATGGCAACACAGCGCTTAAATATTACAAGGGCGAGGCTCTCTCGCTCCGCGCCTTGTTCTATTTTGACCTCGTGCGCCTCTATGGCTTGCCTTACAACTATAACAAGACATCTTATGGTGTGCCCTTGGTCTTGACAACCCTCGATGCGGGTGCGCAACCCTCGCGTGCCAAAGTGGAGGAGGTCTACAGCCAGATCGTTGAAGACCTTACTGAAGGCCAGAAGCTCCTCGCTTCCGACAAGGGTGTGAAGCACGGCTATCTCGACTATTATGGCAACGTGGCTCTGCAAGCTAAGGTCAAGCTCTACATGGAAGATTATTCTGGTGCCCTTAAAGCTGCCGAAGAGGTTATCGGCTCAGGCAAATATAGGCTCTATGAGCCATCCGAATGGTGCAACTCATGGAGCCGTCAGTATGGCTCTGAGGCCATTTTTGAGATCGGCATAGACACAAAGACCGACCTTGAAAAGAGTTCGTTGGGCTATTATTACATGTGTTATGGCCAGAAGAAAGGAGCCATGGGATGGTTCCTTGCAAGCAACTATTTTCTCGACCGTCTGGGAGAAGATGCCACCGATGTGAGATGGGGTGTTATGGACAATGACGAGTCGTGGGTAGACACAGGCACGGAGCGTCATGGCGCATGTTACAAGTATATGGGTGGCCTCGACATGCAGGGCGATGGCAAGGAGACCTCCACGGCTGTAGACATCAAGGTCATGCGCCTATCAGAGGTTTATCTCATAGCTGCCGAGGCCGCCTTGCACATGGGTGACAAAGAGGCTGCTGCCTCATGGCTTAACAACATTCGTCGTCGTTCTCCACAGCTTGCTGCTGCCACCGCCGCCACCGTGACCGATGACATGATCCTCGATGAGCGCAGCAAGGAACTGTTTGGTGAGGGTCAGCGCTTCTTCGACATGATAAGGATGAACCGCACCATCGTTTTCAATGACGATTTTCAGGATGTGCCTGTTACCCGTCGTGCCAAAACCATTGACCGCACGTTTGGCGGCATCGTCCTTCCCATCCCGCAAGATGAGATCAATGCCAACGCTGCCATTGCCGATCAGCAGAACGAATATTATAAGTAGCTGATCTTTCGCTTGCTTGAGAAGACAAAACGAAAACTAAAAGTGTGCCAAGCATAAAGGTTCTCCTTTCACAAAAGGAAAAACGATATGCTTGGCACACCTTTTTCTGTCTATACATTATCTCTTCGCCCCGTCAACGCCGTAAGCAGCGTTGTCGGTCACGATGACGATGTTGTGGCCGTTCAGCACCTTGCGGGTGGCTTGCTTCTTGGCCTCGGCTGTGGTGTGGCCGATGCCTGACGCTGCTGTGACGGTGAGGCTCACGCTGGCTTCCGCTCCACCGTCCTTCGTCTTGGCGGTGATGGTGGTGTGGCCTGTCGCCAGAAGGGTGACAAAACCGCCGTTCACCGTTGCCACACTCTCGTTGCTGCTCGACCAGACCATGCGCTTGTCGGTAGTGGCGGTAGGCATGATGGTGGGTGCGAGGACAACATGCTTGTTCTCAAGAGCTGCTGTGACGGTGGTCTCGCCGAAGGTTATCGAGCGCGACAGCTCAGGTTCCTTCTGCTTGTCCTTGCGGTAGAGGAACGGCAACTGCAGGCTCTTTGAGGTGTAGAGGGCAAAGCGTGCATAGCTGCTTGTCGGCTCGTTGTAACGCAGCGTGCTGCTGCTCTCCTTCTCGTTGCTTATGGTCGCTCCTTCGTAGCCAAGGTCTATGGCCCATTGTGTTGAGCCCTCGTTCCATGCCAATGTCTGCTTGCCTGTGGCTCCAAGCTTGCGGCCATACTGGTCGGTGAGCGTCCAGAAGCCGTCGCTCTCGCCCTTGCCAAGGGTGAAGCGCAGCACGTCGGGAGAGGTGACATCTTTGGTTGAGGCAATGGTCACGACATCAAGATAATGGTCTTTCTCCATGCCGTCATAGTCGGTGGCAGCACAACCGTTACGGTAAATCATCAGTTCATCGCCCTCGTTAAGCTTGCCTTTCTTCTCCATCTTCTCGTATATCCATCCCAACGGCGACTCGAGCTGTGTGCCGGCAGCCTCGTCATACTCTATCGTGACGGCATCAAGATAGACCGATCCCTCTTTTGTGCCGCCCTGAACGACGATGCTGGCCTCGTCGGTAGTGATGGCAGGCAGGTTCAGCTCTTTCTTGATGTCCACATAGACGTTAAGGTCTTTCGACACCCATTGTCCGAACCAATCGGGAGAAGCAAAGTCTACAGCTGCCTGCTTGTAGAGCTGTGTCTCGCCGTCTCTCACCGTCATGCCCACCTGTCCTTTCGTGTTGTTTGAGCACATGCTCAGCGTAATGCTCTTTATGGCGCATCCCTGCCATCCGTTGAGATAAAGCACAGCGTTGCGGTTGCGCGGTATCTGGTTGTAGCGGTTGCCAGTTGTGGCACCGTATGTGTTTTCAAAGTCAGCATACGAGTTCTTGGGCACCATGCCGCTGGCTGCCAACAGAAAATCTTGTGTCGTCTTGTTATACTCCACAATCTTGTAGACCACCTCTGCCGCTTGGGCGCTGAGGCTCATACAGAACAAAGCAATTGCTGTCATCACCCCACGGGTGACATTCTTTATTTTTTTCATTCCTATTATAATGTTTGATTTCTTTATGTTGTCAGTCTTTAAACCCAAAACGGCCTAATGACCGATTGGGGTTTAACTGCTCATAAAAAAAACAACCACTTTAAGAACATCATAAGGTCTCTCAAAATGGTTGCTTTCTTCACCTTTTTATATAAGCAGGTGCTCGTTTTAGAAAAGCAGGTGCTCAGAAAAAAAACTTATGACCGCTTATCTGCGTGTGGTCTTCCTCTTCGTTGCAGATGTCTTCTTTGTTGTAGAAGCCTTCTTCGTTGTTGTCTTCTTCTTTGTAGAAGAGTTTTTGCTTGTAGACGAAGCTTTTGTTGCGGGCTTATAATATTTCAGAGCCTCAGGCATCTCAGCCTTGATAGCTGCAATGCGCTTTGCGTCTGATGGGTGGTCGCTGAACATGTCGTTCTGGTTGCTACTGCTGCCCTGTGACATGCGCTGCCAGAACGCCACGGCAACGTTGGGGTCGTATCCCGCCATGGCGGCGAAGATCAGTCCCATGCGGTCGGCTTCGGTCTCATTGTCGCGCGAATATTTGAGACTTCTAAACTGCAAACCCTTCTGTGCCAAGATCTGTGCGAGCTGTGTCGTGGTCGAACTTACGCCGGCAGCCTGCAGCACACCACCGAGAATCTGCGTGCCATACTGGTTCTTTATCTGTTTGCTCATCTGCTCAGCCGAGTGTTTAGCCACGGCGTGGGCAATCTCGTGTCCGAGGACAATGGCCAGCGATGCCTCGTTCTGGGTGTAGGGTAGCAAGCCCTCATAAACCACAATCTTGCCGCCAGGCATGCAGAAAGCGTTGGCTTCCTTGTTCTGCACGAGGTTAAACTCCCAACTGAAATTCTTGATCTCCGACTGTAGCCCGTTGTTCACCAGATAGTTTTGCACGGCTGTTGCGAGGTTCTGTCCCACACGTTTCACCATGGCTGTGTTGGCGGCATTGGTAGACACCTTTGCCGACTTCATGAAGTTGCTGTACTCTTGGTTGCTGAGGCTGAGCACCTGCTCGTCGCTCACAAGCAGATTTTGCTTGCGTCCTGTGATAGGCACGGTGCGTGTTGTTCCGCATGATGCAAAAACCAAGGCGGTCACCACCGCCAATAACATAAACTTTAATTTCTTCATAGCTATTAAATAACTTTTTGTTTTGCGCTCCCTGTTAACGGTCGCGCAACATCCTTTTTCTACAATCCAACGTCTTTGTTTGTTAAGCAGGTGCTCAAAAGTCTTTTAAAAGCACAACTTCTTTTTATAAAAATCATATAATCTTTTTATAAGATTCATATATGCTATTGATTGTGAACGCCTGCTTGCAATGTGTACCTTTTCTTTCGGGGTGCAAAAATATAAATAAATGTTCTTTTTACAAAAAAATATTGCAAAAAGAAGCGTTTTTTTGTTTGCACCGCACCGCTTGCACCGCTCCGCGGGCTTCGCCCCAGCGTTATCTTCTCACAAGCGTGGAGCCTCGTAGCTGTTTTTCGCAGCTGTTTATCTGTATGGCGTAAACGCCTTTTTTCAGATGTTGCAGAGCCAGGGTGTAGCTGTCGCTGCCTGCCGCAAGGGTTGTCTGATGAAGCAGCTGTCCGCCAACCGAATAGACACAGACGGTGAACGGACGTGAAGCCGCTGACGGCAGACTGATGGTGAGCAGCCCCTCTGGCGACATGCCCATGCGTGCTGTAGACGGGCTGAGGCTTATGTCTTTCACCGAGTCGAGCTTCAGCAGGTGTAGCAAGCCGCGGTAAGCATCGATCTCTCCATAACCCCATGTGTTGTTAGGGTAGGAGAGCGACGGGTCATGACGGATGCTGGTGGCCGCTATCACCTCCATCACGTCTTCGGGTGACAGCGTGGGCACGGCTTGCAGCCACAGGGCTATCGTTCCTGCCACGGCAGGTGAGGAGAGCGATGTGCCTTGCTCGTAATACCAGGCGTATGTGCGGCCCTCATAATCGAACGTGGCGACCGTCTGGTCAGTCAGTCGGGTAGGGTCGGCCTCAATATAGAAAGAGCTGAACGCCGATGTTATGGCAGACCCCGGCGCCACGACGTCGGGCTTTGTCAGCCCTGCAAACGTTGGGCCTACGGACGAGTAGTAGGCAATGTCGCCCACAGCTTTTATGCCCGTGTCAATCTTCTCGCCTTTAAAGTTGGTCACACAGGTGCGGTGAGCTGTCGCGCCCACACAGATGACCGATGGTGCCGCCGCCGGACTGTTGATGTTGTGTGTCTTCTCTCCGTCACACAGAGCTAGGTTAAGGCTGTTCGCATACATCTGTCCGGACAGGCAGAACACCTCCACGTCGGCATCGCTCCCGAGAACCTCCATAGATAACGGTTTAGACCCCACGCCCACATATTCGGCTCCCGATATCGTCACGTCATAGGCGGTCTCCTCCTCATCATAGCATGATGGAAAGGCCTGTATGTCGACAGCAAGTTTGTAGGTGGCGTAGCGCAAGGTGTCGGTCACTGTCGAGTCGGGAGCAGCCACGATGGCCTTCGTGTCAAACACCAGCTCCCTGTTTGGTGACCCGTAGGCTGTGAGACGCAGCTTGAAGTGTTGGCGTGCCTTCATCGTGAGCACTGCACTTTTGCTCCATTTCTTTACGAACGTTCCGGCCGAGGCAGTGCCTGCCGGCTTGCGGAAATAGGTCTGGTCCGTACTGTTGTTGCCTGCCGCTGACACCAGGATGCGTCCGGGGCCTGTGAGCCGTCGCAAGGCTTCAAAATAGAGCACGTCGTCGCCGCGAAAATCTTGTGGCGAGCCCTCGCTGAAGTTTATCACACAGGGCTGCCCCTTGCTTTGGGCATAGTCGAAGATATACTTGAAGCCGAGCACATCGGTGGCATAGGTATATTTGTAGACGTTCTCTTCGGGAATGAGAGGAGCGTCCACGTTGACGGCGTTGCTCACCAGACAGATGTCGCTGCCTGGTGCCATGCCGCGGTAAGGCGAGCCATAGCCTGTGCCGGCGGCGATGCTGGTGGTCATGGTGCCGTGTGGTATGATATGTGCGTCGCGCGAGTGGGCCACGTCACGCAGCGCCGCCTCGTCGGTATAGTCGGCTCCCACGAACAGCGAGCTGCCGCTTTCGCTCTTTGCCAACTGGTCCCAGAAGCTTTTTATGCGCCACCGTCGTGTGTCGTCGCTGAGAAAGGTGGGGTTGGTGAGGTCGAAGCCCACGTCCTGCATGCCCACAACAACGCCTGTGCCGTCGAACGCCTGTGGCAGGTTCCTGCCCTCATGTACGGGCGGCACGTTGATGATCAGCCCGAGCGAGTCGAGCGCCACGGTGTTGCCCCGTTGTGCCTCTATGCGTAGCACACAGCTCCGTCGCGACAGCGCAGCCACGCTGTTGAGCGGCATGGCAGCGATCGTTATGTCGCCGAGCGATGCCAACACCCTGCACCCCTCAGCTTTCAGCGTTGTTGTGTCGGCCGCCGACGAGGTGCGCACAAAGGCACACACCGTGGGGTTCAGCCCTGCATCGGTCCCACTGCGCCTCTTTGCCGCCTTTTGTCGGTTGGCATCGTTCATGAGCATGCGCAGCTGCGACGACAGCTTGCCCAAGGCAGGACGTTGTGCCGATGCTTCTCCTGGCATGTATGTGAGAGCTATGGCAACATATAAGAATATGTGAAAAATGTTTACTTTCATAATGATCGGTGTCCATCTTTTTTGTTGGGCAAAATAACGAAAAATCTATGACATGCACAAGAAACGCATCCACTTATTTGGGAAATCCGCCAAATAGCACTACCTTTGCATGAAAAATAATTCATAAACAGACAGTTTCGCATGTCCTCATGCCCCTTGCTGATGTCAGCATTGTTGTGGCCATGCTTAATTTTTAACAATAAAGAAACAAGAAAAATGGAAAAGAAAAGCAACAAGTTTATTGCTGTGTCGTACAAGTTGTACACGATAGATGCCGATGGTACCAACACCATGGTTGAAGAGGCTCCCGCCGCAAAGCCGTTCCAGTTCATTTCCGGCTTCGGCATAACCCTCGATGCCTTCGAGAACGCGTTGGTGGACCTGGAGAAGGGTGCCGACTTCGATTTCGTTCTCAGCGAGGACGAAGCCTATGGCCCTTATGTCAACGAGCACGTCATCGCTCTTGAGAAGGAGATGTTCATGGTGAACGGCCGTTTCGACAAAGAGTATATCTTCAAGGGCGCCGTCGTGCCTCTTCAGAACGAGCAGGGACAGCGCTTCATGGCAACCGTTGTCGACATTGCTGACGACAAGGTGACGCTGGACCTCAACCATCCGTTGGCTGGCAAGAAGCTTAACTTCAAGGGTAGCGTGGTGGAGAGCCGCGAGGCTTCTAACGAGGAGATCCAGACCATGATCAACCACATGAGCGGCGAGGGCTGCGGCCATTGTGGTGGCGACTGCGGCGGCTGCGGCGGTCACGAAGGCCATGAAGGTGGCTGCGGTGGTCACGGTGGTCATGAAGGTCACGAAGGTGGCTGCTGCGGTCACGGCGGTCATGGCGATCACGAAGGTGGTTGCTGCGGTCATAAACACTAAAGGAGAATATTGCTATGCGTAACACGTTTGGAACACTTTTCACCCTCACAACCTTTGGCGAGAGTCATGGTGCGGCTGTTGGCGGTGTCGTTGACGGCATGCCTGCCGGAATAGATATTGACGAAGAGTTTATTCAGAGCGAACTCAACAGACGCCGTCCCGGACAGAGCCGGATAACGACAAGCCGTAACGAGGCCGACAAGGTAGAAATTTTAAGTGGCGTGTTCGAGGGAAAGTCGACGGGATGTCCCATTGGCTTTGTGGTGAGAAACACAAACCAACACTCGTCCGACTATGAGAACATGCGTAACCTCTTCCGCCCCTCCCATGCCGACTTCACCTATTGGTCAAAATATGGTGTGCGCGACCATCGTGGTGGCGGACGCTCTTCGGCACGCATAACCATAAGCCGTTGTGTTGGTGGAGCGCTTGCCAAACTTGTGTTGCGTCAGCTGGGCATCAGCGTGCAAGCCTACACCTCACAGGTGGGCACCATCGCTCTTGAACGCGACTATCACCTGTACGACCTGTCGCTCACGGAGACAAACGCCGTGCGCTGCCCCGATCCCGTGAAGGCACAACAGATGGAAGACCTCATCGCACAGGTCAAGGCCGATGGCGACACCATCGGCGGCATCATCACCTGTGTGGTCAAAGGCTGCCCCGCCGGTCTCGGCGAGCCCGAGTTTGGAAAACTTCATGCCGCTCTTGGTGCAGCCATGCTTGGCATCAACGCCGTGAAGGGTTTCGAGTATGGCGAGGGCTTTGACGGCGTTACAGCCCGCGGCAGCGAACAGAATGACATCTTCGTGCCCTCTGACACATCGTCACAAACGGCCACCACGCTCACCAACCATAGCGGAGGAATACAGGGCGGCATAAGCAACGGACAGGACATCTACTTCAGAGTGGCCTTCAAGCCCGTTGCCACCATCTTGCAGAACCAGCCCACCGTCAACAAGGACGGCGAGGCAACCGAGTTCACGGCGAGAGGCCGACACGATCCCTGTGTCCTTCCCCGCGCTGTGCCTGTTGTAGAGGCCATGGCAGCGATGGTTGTCCTTGACAACTGGCTCATGAACCGCACGTCAAAGCTGTGACACGCGGTTGTGCCTAAACGTCGTTTAACCCAAATCGGTCGTTAGGGCTTGCTTGGATTTTGGATTTTTAGAAGAGGGGATTTTGTTTGGTTTTTAATGAGTAATAGCGAGCTATTGCGAATTAAAAACAAGCAAAAGACACCTTATAAAAACCAAAAGACTGCAAGCAGTTTTAAAATAATACATAAAACGGCCTAATGACCGATTTGGGTTTAACATGGGCCGATTGTGTCTAAACAACATGATTAAAATCAAAAATATGTTTTTAAATACTTAATAAGTGTATATAAACTCTGAAAAAATGTTATATGGCGCGGTTTTGTCGGCCCTTCCTGTTAAAATGTATTATTACACTATTGCATATTTAAATATAATTGCTAAATTTGAAATCAACAAGCGTGGGGCTTGTGACAAGTCTCATGTTTAGTTAAGTCTAGTTTAGTTTTTGTGTTGGTTGAGGGCTGCTGATTAGCAGCCCTCAAATTTTATATATGCATGTCAAATACATGCGAAACTTGAGTAAAGATTTCAAAATTTGACAACAACATTTCTCTATATTATATTATTTTTGTAACTTTACACGCGGTATGCTCAAAAGCGTGCCGTGTTACTATAGCCAAATAAAATAAACACATATATAAAATGCTTTTCAAATGGAATTACAAGCTACCTACTGCTGACGAGAAGAAGGCGGCGAAAGAATTAGGCGAAAAGCTCAACATCAGCCCGATATTGGCGTTTCTGCTTATCAGGCGAGGCATAAGCACAGAGAGCGGTGCTAAACGGTTCTTCCATCCGCAGCTTGCCGACCTTAACAACCCGTTCCTCATGAAGGACATGGATGTGGCGGTCGACAGGCTCAACGATGCTATGGGCCGCAAGGAGCGCATTCTGATCTATGGCGACTATGATGTTGACGGCTGCACGGCTGTGGCTCTTGTCTACAGGTTTTTGCAGCAGTTTTATTCCAACATCGAATATTATATCCCCAACCGCTATGAAGAGGGATATGGTGTGAGCAAGAAAGGAATAGACTATGCCAACGAAAACGGAATAAAGTTGATCATCATTCTCGACTGTGGCATCAAGGCCATTGAAGAGGTGGCCTATGCCAAGAGTCTGGGCATCGACTTCATTATCTGTGACCATCATGTGCCCGACGAGACGTTGCCGCCAGCCGTGGCGGTGCTCAACCCCAAGCGTTCCGACGACAGCTATCCGTTCAAGCACCTCTGCGGCTGTGGGGTGGGCTTCAAGTTTATGCAGGCTTTTGCCAAGAACAACGGCATACCGTTCTCGCGGCTCATACCGTTGCTCGACCTGTGTGCCGTGAGCATCGCTGCCGACATCGTGCCTGTGGTCGACGAGAACCGCATACTGGCGTTCCACGGACTGAAGATCTTGAACCAGAACCCGAGCATCGGTCTGAAAGCCATCATCGACATCTGTGCGTTGAGCGGACGTGAGATCGCCATGAGCGACATCATCTTCAAGATCGGACCGCGCATAAACGCGTCGGGACGCATGGACAACGGCAAGGAGAGCGTGGACCTGCTGGTGGAGCGCGACCTCAGCCGTGCCTTGAAAACAGCCAAGCATATCGACTGTTACAACGAGCAGCGCAAGGACATAGACAAGCAGATGACCGAGGAGGCCAACCAGATCGTGTCACGTCTGGAGAGCCAGAAGCATCACACCTCCATCGTGCTCTACGACGAGAACTGGAAGAAGGGCGTCATCGGCATCGTGGCCTCGCGTCTCACCGAGATCTATTTCCGTCCCACGGTGGTGCTCACACGCGAGGGCAACATCGCGACCGGTTCGGCACGAAGCGTCACAGGCTTCGACATCTATTCGGCCATCAAGAGCTGTCGCGACATGCTCATCAACTTCGGCGGCCACACCTACGCTGCCGGACTGACGCTCCGTTGGGATGACATTCCTGAGTTTCGCCGTCGCTTCCAGCATTATGTCGATGAGCACATACAGCCCGAACAGACAGAGGCCATGCTCAACATCGATGCTGTCATCGACTTCAAGGACATCACCAAGCGTCTCCATAACGACCTGAAGAAGTTTGCGCCCTTCGGTCCATGCAACACCAAGCCCGTGTTCTGCACCGTCGGTGTCTACGACTACGGCACCAGCAAGGTGGTGGGCCGTGAGCAAGAGCACATAAAGCTTGAGCTTGTCGACTCCAAGTCGAGCAACGTTGTCAACGGCATTGCCTTCGGACAGAGTGCGTCGGCACGTTACATCAAGTCGAAGCGCAGCTTTGACATCGCCTACACGTTGGAAGACAACATCTTTAAGCGCAACCTCGTTCAGCTTCAGATTGAGGACATAAGACCCACCGAAGAGGAAGAGATGCAGGAAAACGAAAAGACAATATAGCCAAGGCTGCTGATGTTTTAAAGACAACAGCACGACAAAGCTTGACGATGTTTTTAAAGACAATAGAGACAATAGAGACAAAAATTTTACATCATAAAAATTGTCTCTATTGTCTCTATTGTCTTTAAACCCAAGTCAGTCGTTAGGGCTTGCTTGTATTTTGGATTTATAGAAGAGTTGATTTTGTTTGTCTTTAAAACAAGCCTAAAAAACAGAGAAAAAATGTCAGAAAGCACAGACCGGTACATACAGATACTGAAGAGATATTGGGGCTACGACAATTTTCGTGGCATACAGCGCGAGATCGTCGAGAGCATAGGCAGCGGAAAGGACACCCTCGGCCTCATGCCCACGGGCGGAGGCAAGTCGATAACCTTTCAGGTGCCGGCTCTTGCCATGGAGGGCGTGTGCATTGTCGTGACACCCCTTATCTCCCTTATGAAAGACCAGGTCGACAACCTGCGTAGGCGAGGGGTGATGGCAGCAGCCGTCTACTCGGGCATGACACGCGACGAGGTGGTCGCCACGCTTGAAAACTGCATCCTCGGCCACACCAAACTGCTGTATGTGTCGCCTGAGCGCCTGGCTTCAGACCTCTTCAGGGTGAAGTTGGGCCACATGAAGGTGAGCTTCATAACCGTTGATGAGGCCCATTGCATCAGCCAGTGGGGCTATGATTTCCGTCCCTCCTACTTGCAGATAGCACAGCTTCGCGACATGAAGCCCGGCGTGCCTGTGCTTGCCCTCACCGCCACCGCCACCCCCGAGGTCGTTGACGACATCCAGGACCGTCTGCGCTTCAGCGAGCGCAACGTGTTCCGCATGAGTTTTGAACGTAGCAACCTGGCCTATGTGGTGCGCACGGCGCAAGACAAGAAGCAGGAGATGCTCCATATCCTTCGCTCTGTGCCTGGCAGCGCCATCGTCTATGTGCGCAGCCGCCGACGTTGCCGTGAGGTGTGCGACATCATCACGGAGGCTGGCATCAAGGCCACCTTCTACCATGCCGGTCTGGATCATTATGAGAAAGACGAACGCCAGCGCCAGTGGCACGACGACGAGGTGAGGGTCATGGTGGCCACCAACGCCTTCGGCATGGGCATAGACAAGCCCGACGTGCGACTGGTCCTGCATGCCGACTGTCCCAACTCGCTTGAGGCCTACTTCCAGGAAGCGGGCCGTGCGGGCCGTGACGGCAAGAAAGCCTATGCTGTGTTGCTCTACAACGGACACGACGAGCGAAAGATGGACAAGCGCATCGTGGAGGAGTTTCCCGACAAGCAGTTCATCCGCGACGTCTATGAGCACCTCGCCTATTTCTACCAGATCGCCCTCGGCGATGGCCGTGGCCACACCTTCCTTTTCGACATAACCAAGTTTTGTCAGACGTTCCACCATTTCAGCATCCAGACCAACTCGGCCTTGAAGATCCTTCAGCGGGCAGGCTATATCTATTACGACATGGAACCCGACGCCATGGCTCGTGTGCGTTTCCTCCTTGACCGCGACGACCTTTATCGTCTCGACAACTCTTCAGCAGATGAAGATGCCGTGGTGCTGGCCCTCCTTCGCCACTATTCAGGACTGTTCACCGACTATTCCTACATCGACGAAAACGCCGTGGCCTACCACTCCGGCCTCACGCGCCAACAGGTATACCTCATCCTCAAGAGTCTGTCCCACCGTCACATCATCCATTACATCCCACAGCGCAAGCTCCCCACCATCACCTACACACGCGACCGCGAAGCTGCCGACCGTCTAGTCCTCAGTCCTGAGGTCTATGACCAGCGCCGCGAGCAGTTTGTCCATCGCATCAAGGTCATCCTTGCCTACGCCACTAATGACGACGTGTGCCGCAGCCGTCAGCTCCTGCGCTATTTTGGTGAGACCCGCTCCACCGATTGCGGCATCTGCGACGTGTGTCTTGGCCATGCTTCCTCCGACAGCGTGTCCGACGACACCAGCGCCGCCGTGTGTGAGCGCATCCTCCGCCTCCTTTCCGACGGCAAACGCCATGCCGTCAGCGAGTTTGCCAGCTCCCATGGCCCTCACGCCAACGTTGCTTTCGAAGCCGTGGCTTACCTTATAGGCGAAGAGAAGATCTGTTGTGAGGACGGTGAGGTGTGGATAGAGAAAAAGAAATAGCTGTAAAAGAGTACAAAAGAAAATCGCCAACAATGTGACCGTTTGGTCTTCCATTGTTGGCGATAACCGTTTTTATGCTTTAAATAAGAGCTTCAGTCTGTTAGATGCCCATCTTCTTGCGGATGTCCTTAGGAATGGCGTTCTTGTTTACAACGAAGTCCATGGTCTTGTAAGCGATGAAGTTCTTCGACATGTACCATGTGCCCTTGTGCTCGCCATACTCGCCCCATGAGTTCTTTACCATGTAATACTCGCGGCCGTTCTGGTCCTTTGCTATACCGTAGATCTGCATGCCGTGGTCATCTGTTGTCTCCCAGTTGTCATAAGCCTCCTGACGCATCTTCTGAGTGGGAACAACCTCGGGAGCGTTGACGCCCAGCGAGTCGATCTTCTCCTTCTTCTGCGAAGAGCTCAACTTAAGCCAGCGTGCAGCGTCGCTGCCTGCGAGGCTCTGCACCTTCTTCTTGTCATAAGCGATAGCCAGACCGTCGCGTGTGAAGCCCTCCTCAGACACGTCACCGCCCCAAGCGATGGTGTAGCCGTTCATGATGGCGTTGTCGATAATGCGCATCATGTCGTCCATAGGAACGTTCCAGCTCAGCGGCCAGCGCCAGTTGTCTTGCACCTCCACAGCAAACTGTGTCCAGAAAGGATGGTGTGTGTAGCTGGTGATAGACACATAGTCGTCGAGCTTCAGACCGAGGCTCTCAGCAAAAGTCTTCGGTGTGTAGGTCTTGCCCTCATATTTGAAGTTCTCGGGACACTTGCCCAGATAAGAGTCGAGTATGCCCTGAAGGCCCACCTTCCATGCAGGAGTGAGAGTCTTGGCATTGCTCTTGGCCACAGCCTCCACATACGGAGTGAGCACGTCGAAGAACTCGTTGAAGTTGGCAAGCGAGTCGCCGTAGAGAGTGCCGGGCAGAGGCATGGCATCCTCGGGGCAGATACCGTAGTTCTTGAGGCAGTAGAGTACATCGAAATGGCTTCCGCCCTGAGCGAACGACACGTCACCATGCATGCGTACCGACATCACGGCACGGTCCATATATGTCTTGTTAGCCACGAACATCTCGCAGAGGTCATAGGTCTTGCCTGTGTTCTTCAGAATCTCGCTCTCAAAGTAAGAGAGACCTGAGAAGTCCCAGCATGTGCCGCTGCGGTTCTGGTTCTTGATGCTCGTGATAGGGTTGCTCTTTACAACGGTGAACACGGGCTTGTTCTTGTTTGCGTCGTCTTTCTTGTCCTGTGCATTGGCTCCCAGCGCCATAACGGCGAGCAGAGCCAAGGTGAATAATTTTTTCATAAAGTTTTGTTAGGTGTAATTAAAATTCTCTTTTAATTTTATATTTTTTTGTTTTGTGAATGTATCGGAAGTTAAAAGGAAGTTAACTCGCTTCGCGAGTGAAGTGAACGGACGTATGCCTTGTTTTTTGAGCTTTAAAGCTATTGTCCGTTATCTTCCTGAACGACCGAAGGGAGTGATCACTTCTTTTTCAATTCCGTTATCTTCTGAACTTGTGAAAGTTCAATCATTGATTTTCCGCCATGAACGCCTCCACATCCTTCGGATGGTAAGGTATGCGCTTGCTTCCAATGAATCGGCAACCGTTCTCCGTTATGAGCACATCGTCTTCAATTCTTATGCCTCCAAAGTCCTTGTAGGTCTCAAGCAGGTCAAAGTTGATGAACTCCTTGCAGTGGCCGCTGGCCTTCCAGCTGTCTATAAGAGCAGGAATGAAGTAGATACCCGGCTCGTCAGTCACCACGAAGCCCTCCTCCAGACGACGTCCCATGCGCAGACAGTTGGTGCCAAACTGTTCGAGGTTCGGTCTCGTCTCCTCGTCGAAGCCCACGTTTATCTGGTCCAGGTTCTCCATGTCGTGAACGTCCATTCCCATCATGTGTCCAAGACCGTGAGGCAGGAACATGGCGTGTGCTCCGGCGCGTACAGCCTCTTCCGTGTCGCCCTTCATCAGTCCCAGCTCTTTCAGACGGTCAGTCATGAGCTTGCACACGGCAAAGTGAACATCCATATATCTCACGCCCGGCTTAGCCACCTTCAGCGTGTAGTCGTGACATGCCTCCACAATGCTGTAGATCTCGAGCTGTCGCTGCGTGAACTTGCCGCTCACAGGCATGGTGCGCGTGTTGTCGGAGCAGTAGTTGTTTATCGTCTCAGCACCTGCGTCACACAACGCGAGGCGTCCGGCCTCCAGCACAGTCATCGACGGGTTGCCGTGCATGATCTCGCCGTGCTGACTGAAGATTGTGGGGAAGCTCACCATCGCACCATACGAGTTTGCGATGCCGTCGACCTGTCCGCCGACAAACTTCTCTGTCACGCCGGGCTTTGTCAGTCGCATCGCCGTGGTGTGCATCATGTAGCCGATCTCGGCAGCACGCTCAAGCTCCTCTATCTCCTGAGGCTCTTTCGTTGATCTCATCTTCACCACAGCGTTGATGAGCGCCATGCTTGCCGACTCTTTCTGCTGGTTGGGATGAATGCCGAGGAGGTCAAAAATCTGGAGCTTTATGTCGTAGCGGTAGGGCGGCAGGAAATGAATGGTGCGCTTCTGTCGCATCGCGTCGTTGCAGATGGTCTTCAGAGTCTTCATGGGCGCCGAGTTGCTCACGCCCACCTGTTCAGCGAGGTCGTGTACGCTGTCCACGCTTCCATACCACACAATGTCCTCAATGTCTATGTCGTTTCCGACCAAAGTCTCGATGTTGTTGTCGATGTCTATGACGCCAACCAGACCGTCGCGGTTCTGTCCGAAATAGTAAAGAAAAGACGAGTCTTGGCGGAATGGGTAGTATCCGTTGTTGGGAAAGTTGCATGGCGACTCGTTGTTTCCGAACAAGATAATGATGCCGCTCTTTACAAGCTCTTTCAGCTTGGCGCGACGGTTAACGTAGGTTTGCTTGTCAAACATATCTTAAAAATTTGTCTAATTGTCTGCAAAGTTACTACTTTTTCTAATAATTTGTGTAACTTTGCCTACAAAATAACATTATTTAGGTAAAAAGTTTCTCTATAAAGTATGCAGATTGACAGAAAGACCGCCCTTGTGCTCGAAGGTGGGGGCATGCGAGGTGTGTTTACCAGCGGTGTGCTCGATGCCTTCATGAAGCACGATCTCACCTTTCTTTACGTCGTGGCCGTGTCGGCAGGCGCCTGCAACGGCATGTCTTATGTGAGCCATCAGCCACGCCGGGCACGCATCTCCAATATCGACTATTTGGCCCGTTACAAATATATAGGCTTGCGCCACCTTGTCACCCAAGGGTGCATCTTCGACCGTGAGCTGCTTTACGACAAGTTTCCCAATCAGTATCTTCCGTTCGATTTCGACACCTTCTTCAGCTCGCCCATGACCTTCGAGATGGTCACGACCAACTGTCTCACGGGCCAGCCCATGTATCTCTCCGAGCGCCATGACCGCCAGCGGGCCCTCGACATCGTTCGTGCATCGAGCAGCCTGCCTTATGTCAGCAAGATTGTCGATGTCGACGGTATCCCCATGCTCGATGGAGGCATCGTAGACAGCATACCCTTGCAGCACGCCATCGACATGGGTCATCCCACCAACGTGCTGGTGCTCACCCGCAACCGCGGCTATCGCAACACAGGCAAGGACATGAAGATCCCGCGTTTCATCTATCGCAAATATCCCCGTCTGCGTGTAGCCCTCAGCCATCGTCTTGCCGCCTACAACGTACAGCTCGAATATGTGGAGCGCATGGAAGACGAGGGCCGTGTCATCTGCATCCGTCCCGAGCGCCCCATGGAGGTAGACCGCATAGAGAAAGACATCGCCAAGCTTGAGCGCCTCTACGAAGAAGGCTTCGCCCTTGGTGAGCGTTTCTGCGAGAAATATTGGAAATAAACGCCGCCAGGCAGCTCTGATACCTTATTATATTAAGTAGGTGATCAAAATTAATTTAAATGGATCTATGTAATTTTGAACGCCTACTTATAGGAGCATCTTTGTTTCTTCAATAGAGACAGAGATGCTCCTATATTTTTTATAAAATTAAAAGTTTTATAAAATTAAAAGAAATATGGCAAGAAACAACAAGACATCAGAGACCCTGTTCCAGTTCATGAACCACCTCATCACCCTGTTGCACCAGAACGGCCAACACCGCACCATGCAACATTACAAGGCAACCCTCAACAGCTTCAAGCGCTACCGTGCCAACAGAGACATCGCCCTGAGAGACCTCTCAGCCGAAGAAATGCGCTCCTACGAGGCCCACCTGAAGAACGTGTCAAAGGTGTGCAGCAACACCAGCTCCTTCTACCTCCGCACGCTCCGCGCCACCTACAACAAAGCCGTGGAGCAATGCCTGACCCCGCAGAAGCACCCCTTCCGGAACGTCTACACAGGCATCGCCAAGACCCGAAAGCGGGCCATCCCCACAGCCTCCATCAGCAAGATCAAACATCTGGCTTTCCCTCAAGATCTCACACATAATCAGGAATTTGCAAGAGACACCTTCCTCCTGTGCTTCTATCTGCGAGGCATCTCCTTCATCGACCTTGCCCACCTCCGCAAGTCCGACCTCCGCGAAGGCTATCTCCATTACACCCGAAGCAAGACCGGCCAACGCCTTACCGTCCGTTGGGAGAAGGAGATGCAGCTCTTGTTAGACAAATATCAAAGCTCCAACACCACCTCGCCATATCTCTTTCCCCTCCTTGTAGACACAGGGTGCAGCAGCCAGGTAAAAGCCGTTGCCAGCAAGCAAGAAGAGCAACGCCTCTATCACAACGCCGAAGCCCGCATATCCTACCACCTCAAGCAGTTAGGAGCAAAACTTGGCATCCGTGACAAGCTCACCCTCTATGTCGCCCGCCATTCCTGGGCAACGGCAGCAAGAGACAACAACGTCTCCATCTCCGTCATCAGCGAAGCCCTGGGACACCATTCAGAAGCCACCACCAAAATCTACCTCCGCACCATACAAACCTCCGAAGTGGACGATGCCAACGCCAAAATTCTTGCGGCGATATAACAGCAGAACAATAGAACAATAGAACAGTAGAACAGCAGAACAGTAGAACAGCAGAACAGCAGAAAAACATAAGAAAAACAATGGGTGTCAACAAGTGGACCAAAATGAACCGTTTTTCCGCATCTCTTTGTAAGAGATACAGAAAAGTTTGTAACTATTTGATAATCCAATAACTACTAAAACAAAGCCTTAGAATCTTTTCGGATTATTGTTAAAAATGTTGATTGCATATTAATATTTTATCGTACACAATTCGTTCATTTACAATATTTTTCTTATTTTTGCACTTGGTTTCTGTATCTCTTACAAAGAGACACCGAAGAAGGAACGATTTTGCGAGAGGTTTTATGAAGAAAAATAGGATCGTACGGCTAATCATTCCGAGGGTTGCAGACTATCACGCTCTTGGGTCAGGAGCACGTTTGTGATTAGAGGTTTACCTTCGTGGAAATAGACTAACCAACCCTTTCTTGCCAAGTGTTTTGAATCACAAATTCACGACACGGGGGAATGAGAGGTACACCCTGACCGTAACATCAAAAACAGACAATGACGCCATTATACACCGAAAAGAGTTGGTTCGCTTTAAAGATATTTTTTGGCAAAGGCAAGCCGATAAAAGACTATTTCGTCACCAACAACATAGAGCACGTCTATGATGTGAAGAAAGAGTTTTGGGACAAAACAAAGAAAAAGTGTTTTGTCAAGGACGTGCCTGTCATGCCCAGCCTGATCCTTTTTCGCACCACAAGAGTAGAAGCCGAGCATATAGAGCGTCTGTTTCTCAACAAGGTCATGCTCTACCGAGGCAAAAACTCAGAAGACAGGAGGGAACCATCCAAAATTCCAGAACGCGAAGTACAGATTTTCAAGATCGTTGTAACCTCAGGAGTTGAAGGCCTCGACTTTTACGACGATTACAATCCAAAGTTTGTCCAGGGTGACAAGTTCCGTGTCATCGACGGTCCTTTGAAAGGCGCCGAAGGCTATGTCGTTCGCATCAAGAAAGACCACCGTCTCTACGTCAGCATCCAAGGCTTATGTGCCGTCACCACCGGCTACATCCCCAAGGCTTTCTTGCAGAAGATAGAATGAAAGCAGAAGATCCGTGTGCCAAAAATATTCGTGTTATCCGCGTTATAACCTCCCTTCGGTCAGTGGGCCCACGGCGAATCTCGTGTTCAAAAGAATATAGAGTGCGATCCGTGTGCTAAAAATATATTCGTGTTATCCGCGTTATTCGTGTTCAAAAATCTCATGTTCCCCATGTGAGCGCCTCGCTGCGAACAAAGATCCGTGAGATCGGTGCGATCCGTGTGCCAAAAAATATTCGTGTCATTCGCGTAATTCGTGTTCAAAAAAATTCATGGTGACATCCGTGTTCAAAAATCTCGTGTTCAAAACATCTTGTGAGAGCATCGAAATTCATCATTGGTCAATTCCACATTGCGGCCAGCCGCAACAATTCAACATTCAACATTCAAAAGTCAAAATTGCGCTCCGCGCCTCCGTGTGCTAAAAAAATATTCGTGTTATCCGCGTTATTACCTCCCTTCGGTCAGTGGGCCTACGGCGAATCTCGTGTTCAAAAGAATATACAAAGGGCTATGCCCTAAATTGAGTACTAACAAAATATATTTTAAATGATATAGAGAAAATAAAAGAAAGAATTGGCAGAATTAAGAAAAAAAATATAAATTTGCAAACGAATAGGACTTCCTGCATGTTTTGTTTGGAGTACCAAATGTTTAATGTTTAGAAATTTATATACAATGAGACAAAGCCTTTGTGTACGGAATTTTGGCCCCATAAGAAACGTTGATGTGAATTTTGGTGACTTGACAGTTTTAATAGGACCTCAGGCAAGCGGAAAAAGTTTGTTCTTGGAACTATTTAAACTGGTTAAGGATAAGGCACATATTGTCAGTACGCTAAAAAAATATAATTATATTCTTAACAAATCAGATGTAAATCCTTTGTTTGAATATTATTTCGGGGAAAGCATGTCGCAAGTTTTGTCTGATTCTACAGAAATTTTATTTGAAGGAGAAAAACTCAATATTACATCTCTCTTGCAAGGCAGGAACAACTCAGAAGAAGCTGTATTTTATGTGCCAGCTCAGAGAATCCTAAGTATTTCTGACGGGCGTCCTAAAAATTTCATGGAGTTTGACATAACAACACCTTATGTACTTCGTGTGTTTAGTGAAACTTTAAGGGTATTTATACAGGTAGGGTTAGGTAATCCTGATACCATATTCCCTATGCGAAATAGGCTTAAAGTTAATATGAGGGATTCTATAAATAATACCATTTTTCATGGTGGAAAGGTGGTCATAGACCAAACTGCCGGACAGCGAAAAATGAAGTTGAATGTTGGAAAGGCTAATTTGCCTTTTATGACATGGAGTGCAGGCCAGAAAGAGTTTATGCCTTTGCTATTGGCGATGTATTGCCTTTCAGGTCCTCCTACATCTGTAATCAACAAAGATGGTTATAAGTGGGTTGTTATTGAAGAACCAGAGATGGGATTGCATCCTAAGGCCATAGAGACTGTTATCTTGCAGATAATAGAGTTGATGCAAAATGGCTATAGGGTCATTGTTTCAACTCATTCAACTATTTTGCTGGAGTTTGCTTGGGTATTGGGGATGCTTAAGAATTTGAATGAACGTACTTTTAAAAAGGCCATGTGTGAACTGTTTTCCGTTGATACGCATGATAGTATGGCGAATCTGTTTAAAGGCTTGAATGGAAAAAATGTAAAAACATACTTTATGTCCTCCAGAGGAGAAGAAGGTGTTGTCTCTTCTGATATTTCTTCTTTGGATGTAGAAAGTGATATAGATTTTGTCGCAGATTGGGGTGGACTGTCTTTCTTTGCAGGCAAGGCTTCAGAAATTGTTGGGAAATATTATCAGGAATAGCGTATGGCTAAAAGTGATTTTACAACATTTGAAAGTATCGTGCAGGCTATCCCTGCGATAGCAAGTGCTTATAGGGATGGCTTACAGGCTTTGGAAAGCAAAGATGCAGGAAAAGTAAAACCTCAAAATCCACGCAATTTGTCTGGTAGTGTATACTTGGACAAATGCTTGGAGAAAACAAATCCTCATGATGCTCGTTGGGATTATGTCATAGGTTATTGTGAAAAGGCTTATTTCGTAGAAGTCCATCCTGCCAATACAAGCAACGTTGATGAAGTTGTGAAAAAGAAAAATTGGTTAGAGGTATGGTTGAATGCAAATGCCTCGGATTTGAAAGCGATGATGGCAGGAACTAGTTATTATTGGATTGCTTCTGGTAAGGTAGCCATCCTCCCTAATTCTCCACAAGCAAGGAGAATAGCCAAAAACAAATTGGTTTTATGTAAGGAGTTGAAGTTGGACACAAAATAGAGTACTAACCGAATATATACATGAGGTTGTAAGTAAACGACATTCGGTAAGCACTCAAATTAGGGCTTAAATTAGATAGAAGTAACTTCGCTGCTGAACTTTAACAGAATTTCCGTTAAGCCAAATTCATAGAGCAAGGCTTGCTTTTGCGATGTCATGGCGAGGATAAAATATGTATTGAATTCTATATTTATGCACTTACAAAAGAGCCTATACTAAGGAGAATGCCAAAAACGAGTACTAACTTAAGGCTTTATAAAATTTACAAATATGGTGAAAGATATAAAAGAAACGATGGCAGACTTTAAAAAAAGATTGCAAGAAACAAATACGGATTCTCTAATAGGACTATCGACAGGGTTTGAAAAGCTTGATGATATTATTGGTGGATTTGTAGAAGGAACTCTTGTCACAATAGGAGGTAGAACAGGAATGGGTAAAACCGCTTTTGCCTTTAACTTGTTGAAAAACCTAACAGTTGACAAGAAAATCCCTTCGTTATATATTTCATTAGAGAGTACAGAACAACTGTGTGTCAACACGCTGATTGCTTGTACTCTTGGCATAAATTACAGTAAATTGCTTAGAGGTCAACTTCTTATAGAAGAATGGGAAAAGATAGACAATGGATTGGCTGCAATAACAGATACTCCTGTTTATCTGGATACAAAATCAACCTACACAATAGATGAAATATATAAAACCGTTGAAGAAACGGTGAAAGAGCGTCAAGTAAAGGTTGTTTTCATCGATTATTTGCAATTGATCTTTGCCAAGACGGGATTCTTTGAAAATAGATACTTAGAGTTGAACTATATAACAAGGAGATTAAAAGCCTTGGCAAAAGAGTTTAATATTACGATAGTGCTGCTTTCTCAGCTGAATAGGAATGCAGAAGACGAAAATCGATCCGAACACCGTCCTGTCTTGACCGACCTTAGAGATAGTGGAACTATTTGTGATGATAGTGATGTCGTCTGCTTCGTTCACAGACCAGAGTATTATCATATCTATGATGATGAAAAAGGCAACGACATGCGTAACAAAGCAATGATAATTGTAGCAAAAAATCGATTAGGTTACACTGGCGATGCTACACTTTATACGAATATGTCTACTTTATCTTTCTTCAATGAAAGTCCTTATAAAGGATATGAGATTAAAGAAATGTTTCCAACAGATTCATTGGTTTTTTGATGCATATAGAAAATGAGAAATAGAGTTTGGGGAAGTTTAAGCAATTTCGTGTTCAAGGTATATGTGATAGACGCTATGGTAATGCGTTATCAGAAATACGATAAACGCATAAATATATGCTTGGCAATCGTTTCTTCAAGTAGTATTGCCGCATGGACAGTATGGCAGATAGTGCCTCAATTATGGGCAGGCATGATAGCCATAACCCAAGTGATACAAGCTGTCAAACCTTACTTTCCCTATTCAAGGTATATAAGAACTTTGAATGAGAAGAGCAAACTTCTTCATGACATAAACAGGCGTTTTGAACGGTTGTTCTTCAACATTGACTATAAAACATTAACAGCAGATGAAATAGCCGATCAATATTTCAATTTGAAGGCAGAAGCAGAAAACGTTTGTTTCTTTGGTGATGACATGAATTGCATACCGCAGAAAAGCGATATAGAATATGCCAATCAAGAAACTGCTGCATATCTTAGAAGTAACTATAATGTATAACACAAAACAAAAAAATTATGAGTAAAAATACAAATACAGAAAAGCCAAGTAGAATTGGTTCTTCATTGAGGAATAGCAGTAGCATTCCTGACTACAAATACACACCACCACCTCCCCCTCCACCATTGGAGAACAAAGAATAGATATTTGTAGGCACACAAATTAGGTCTTAATGTAGAAGGTGTACCTTTGCTGCTGAATTTAAAACATTGAATTTTGTACAGCGACAATGATACAAGAACGCGATGAAAGGGAATACCTTGGTAAGTTTTTTACTAAAAGTCTGATTAAGCGAATAGAATCAAGCTCGCTTGAATACTTGAGCGTGAAGACTTTATCCAATGTATTTAACGGTTGCAGGGATTTTTTCAGTCTGCGACCAGATAAATTTTCGTGCCAACGAGTGCAGATCCACACATGTTTGAGCTATGCCGAGTGTAGCCGAAAATCACGTTGTGGGTAAAATGTATTTAATAGTTAATAAACAAGTAAAATTTTTAACAGCATTTCCGTCAAGCCAAATGAGCAGAGCAAAGCTTGCTTTGACTATGTCATGGCAAGGAAATGTCTCAAACTCAATATATAGGCACTTGTAAAAGTGCCTATACAAAGGGCTATGCCCTAAGTTTGGTACTAACAAAACTCAATATATAGGCTCTTGTAAAAGTTTCTATACAAAGGGCTATACCCTGAATTGAGTACTAACAGTAGTAAGCACTCAAATTAGGGCTTAAATTAGAAAGAAGTAACTTCGCTGCTGAATT
>UQTI01000011.1 GCA_900543975.1 uncultured Prevotella sp.
GCAAAGGTAACAAGCATAATGATTAAAAAAAAGGCTGCATCGCGGACACGCTTACATTAATTATATAAAACGACGAAGAAAAATGAGCATTTATTTTAGTATTTCTGTCTGGAAGTTTTCTTTCTGCGTGAGCATTAACGGAGTGGTCAACAACAAGAAAAATTAACGAAAAAAGGAAAACAAATTCTTAAAAGGGGAGGCAATGGAAACAAAGCCCACCTCATCTAAAAAGAGAAAATCATTTTAAAGGAGAAACATTAAAAAGAAAAACAATGGAAACGAAAATCTTGAAAGTGGTGCAGCAGGGCGAGGCTTTCGCTGTACAGAGCCAGAAGGCGGAGAGCGGACAGACGATGAAATGTAACATCGTGCTGCAGGAGATGGGAGGAAAGTATGAGAACCAGTATGCGGCGGCGATGCTTGGCAATGTGGCGCAATGCAGGTTCACGCCTGGCGACCTCGTTGTGGTGGCGCTTCGCTTCTCTACACGCGAATATAACGGAGCGGTTTATCAGGACATCCTGGTTACGGACATCGCGAAAATCTGATTTTTGAATTTTGAATTTTGAATTGTGCGCTTCGCGCATTTTGAATTGTTCAATTTTGAATTGAGAATTTCTAAATCAAAAATTCAAAATCGCCACGGTGACAATTCAAAATTCAAAACTGAACAATTCAAAATCGGCTTTGCCGATAATTCAAAACTCAAAATTCAAAACTCAAAATTCATAAACCCTGAGTTGAATTGCGGAGGATATTCCATGGTAAAGTGCACAAGATTCCAATGTTCTTCTCGCAATTTTAACAATTATGAAGCATAACAAAGGAAACAACAATTTCGACAACAACACAACCAACAACCAGTTTAACGGCTGCCAGCATGTGCAGCTGGGCGGCATGGCTTTCTATGACGACAGCAGGTGTTTCATGTTCTCACCCGACGAGCCTGTGCCCGATGTGGTGCAACGCATGAGGCGGATGCACGGGGTGGCGCAGCAGATGACCGACGGCACGTTCGACTTTGTGGCGCAACCCCGCGTCAAGGCGCAGTCGACGCTCATCAAGAAGCTGGCGCACGGCAGGGTGAGCTTGACCAAAGACAACGCCATTCAGCTCACGCTGAAGGTAATGCCTGACGAGAATGTAAATATAGGTCAGGCAATAGCCGTTGAAAGCGCTGAGGCTGTGGATGCGATTGTTGATTTTCAATTAAAACGATAAACAGGAATGAGTGCGTTTGTTATATATTACAAAGACGGGGCGAAGCTTATGCGCCCCGTGAAGGACGAAACGGAATATAGGCTGCTGCGCGATGCCGAACGCAACCGCACAGCCGACAAGCACCACATGGTGCAGATGAACTATTCGTGTCTGCCCAACGAGAACGGAGCGTTGAAAGGTGCAACAAGATTGAGCCGTTCGGTGGGCATGGACATCGACTTTGACCCTAAGGCGCCCGACTATGAGGCGAAGATGGCGCAGGTGCCTGAGCTGGTCACGGGCAAGAAGGAGGAGCTGGGGCTGCTCATGCTCGAACGCTCTGCCAACAAGGGCTACCACATCGTGTTCCGACGCCGACCGGGGCTCTCGCAGGAGGAAAACCTCAAGTGGGCCTCGCGGCTGCTTGGGGTGGAATATGACAAGGGAGCAAAGGACATTACGCGCGTGTTCTTCACGCCGCCGACAGACCGGCTGCTCTATCTCGACAAGGAGCTGTTTGACAACGGGGAGGCAGAGGCTGCTGCTTCGGGGGCTTCTTCTTCAGGTTCATCATCCTCTTCTTCGGGTTCATCATCCTCTTCTTTTTCAGGTTCATCATTCGCATCTTCTTCGGGTTCTTCATCCTCATCCTCTTCTTCTTCGGGTTCATCATCTTCTTTATCCAATAATAATGGAGATCAAAATGTTCCTTCTGACGGCGGCAAGAGGGGAGAGAAGCAGGGTGGGGCGAAAGGCTCTCAAGCATCAGCCCACGGCTCTCAAGCTTCTGCCCAAGGCTCTCAAGCATCGGGTCAACCGTCAGCACAGGGCTCTCAAGCGGCTGCTGGGGAGGCTTACCTCGGCATCCCCTACGCGCTGATCATAGACCGGTGGTGGGCGATGTATAACGACGGGCAGACGCCCGTGAGGAGCAACCGCAACACGCTGACGTTTGAGCTGGCCGTGAACCTGCGCCACATCTGCGGCTTCGACCGCAAGGTGATGGACCGCGTCATCCCCTGCTACGACGGCTTTCCCGAGGCCGAGAAGCTGGCGTGCATAGACAGTGCCCTGGCCGAGAAGCGCACGCAGATGCCGAAGCGCCTGAAGGACGTGCTGCTGGCCGTGAGACAGGAGCGCATGGCGCAGGCCGACGGCACCGAGGGCACAGGGGGCATGGACGGGCTCGACGAGGCGCTGGCGCAAGATGACCTGTTCTATTATAAACAGTTGCCCACGCTCCCCATGGGTGTGAAAGATTCTGTCGATGCCGTGGGCCCGCCCCTGGCGCTCCCCGTGCTGACCGCCGTGACACCCGTCATCGGCATGCTGGCAACGGGCGTGAGGGTCGACATTCACGGCAAGAAGAGCGGCCTGAACCTCATCGCCTACATCGCGGGCGACTTTGCCTCGGGCAAGGGAAGCATTGACCCCGTGGTCGACGCATGGACCGCCGAGGTGAAGGCCATGGACAAGATGTATCAGCAGCAGGAGGACGAGTGGAGAAAGCGCAAGCGGGCGGCCAAGAACAAGAAGGAGCAGCCCGAGGAACCGAAGCTGCCCGTGCGCTGCCTGACGCTCAACAACACGGTGGCAAACCTGGCCGAACGCCTGGCCAACACGGGCGGCAAGCACGCCTTCTCCTTCACACCCGAGGCCGACACGGTGGCGCAGAAATGGCGGTCGGCCATGAGCGACTTCTCCGTGATGCTGCGTCAGGCCTATGACGGCACGAGCTATGAGCGCGAGGCGAGGAGCGCCGAGGCGGTGAACGTGCACATAGACCGCCTGCTGTGGAACGTGGTGATGTGTGGCACGCCCGACGCGCTCTACCGCGTGGTGACCAACTACACGGACGGCTTCCAGAGCCGCATTGCCCTGGCCCGCACGCCCGACAACACCTACACGGCGCTCACCGACAACCTGCATGTGCTTACCGACCGCCAGCGCGAACGCATAGCCCATGTGGCGCACCTGCTGCCCCTGCTTGAAGGCGAGGTGACGCTGCCCAAGCTCGAAGCCAAGGGCAGGGCGTGGCTGGAGCGCGTGCGCCTGGAGACGATGAAGAATGACGACAAGACCAGGGCCCGCCAGCGCTTCCGCATCTGTCCGACGACGATGAGGATGATGACCTGCCTCATGCTCTGCCGCGTGGTTGCGGCACTCATCGACAAGCACGGCGTGGCGGGCGCCGAGACGCGCCTGAAGCAGGAGCCGGGACTCTGGCGCGAGATGATCCTGAGGCAGCAGACACCAGCCATGCTGAGCGCCTTCGATGTGCTTGCCGACTATCAGATGGACAACGCCCTGTTCTTCTTCCGTGAGCGCATTGAGGCGGCGTTCACGGCAAGCAGCTATGCGGGACAGGCGGCCTCGGAACGCTCCAAACGCGGACGTAACGACTCTATCTTTGAACGCCTCGACAGGACATTCAGCTTCGAACAGGCCCTGCAGCAGTCGATTGCCGTGAAGGGACCTAACACCTCGCGCAACGCGGTGAAGCAGATGCTGAAAAACTGGAGAAACCAGGGACTGGTGACGAGAGGGGAGGATATGAGGTTTGTGAAGAGGTAGGAAAAGAAGCCCATACAGCCACCCAAAGCCCCTCCCCCTCGCAGCCCTTTGGGCTGCTCACCCCTCCCCTTATGGAGGGGAGTAGAATGCTGAGGCTGGTTGGGGAGGGGCGCGGTATCTACAGCCCATTCTCCTGTCAACTCTGGCAAGAAACGCAAGAAAGGGGGAAAAAATTGTCCCTATTGTCTCTATTGTCTTTGAAACCTTCGCAAGCTTGGCTGGCCGCTGCTTGGGGGTGAGGGCTGCTTGGAAGGGTTAGTAAAAACTTTTAATAAGAGGGCCAAAATGGGTCAAGGTCAAAATGGGTCAAAATGAATTTTGGATAATTCAAAAACCAAAATCAAAAATTCAAAACTTAAAATTGTGCGAAGCGCCATAGCCGAGCGCAAAAACCAAAAATTAAAATTCAAAAATCATTAAATCAAAATCGGCTGAAAAGCCGACAAATCAAAATTCAAAATTCAAAAATCAAAACTAATAAAGATATGTTTATAGAAATTAAAAGATACCGGTTCACAGCTTGGGGCGTGGACGGAACACTATGGGTTGACGGTGTGCATGTGTGCGACACCGTGGAACATCCGCAAAAATATATGAGTGCGGGCTGCTATAACGTGCGGATGATAAAGGACGAAAAGCTTAAACGATATCTGCCAAAGCTCTCTAACGGCGCCACGATAAGACCTGGCAACGGACCGTTCGCGCTGAAGAAGGGAAGCGTGGCGGTGGGAGAGTATCTTATGCCAGGCGTGGTGGTGAAATCGTCACAAGCCGTTGCCAGTCTTTGCACGAGAATTAAAAATCAATTGGCACGACACGCAAAGGTGACGCTGAAAATTGACGGCGAAGAACACGGGGAATTAAGGAATAATGCTGGTCGCGGATTTTAGGAATAAAAAAATAATTGTTCATCCTTCCTCTTTCCTGAGAGAGAGGAGGACGCAAAAACAAGGAAAACGACGGGGGCATAAATAAATGTGCTTCGTTTTTTGGCGGACATTATTTAATTTCGTACCTTTGCACACAGCTATGACGATAAAACCTTGGCCCTTATCTTTGTAAAAAAGGCTGCAATGCTAACCAAAAAGAACCGATTGACATTTAAAGGCAATTTTTAAAGGTAATTTTTAAAGGTAAAAAGGTAAAAAGGTAAAAAGGCTGCGGGCTTGAGAAATCTTGGGGCTTGGAGCTGTCTTTGAGCTTGAGGGGCTGTCTTTAGCTTGATGGCTATATGCGTCATGGCGTGAAGAGTGAACAAGCATTATTTATACTCAAAATAAATTATAAGGAATTATGCGTTTAATCATTGAACAGAACTACGAACAGCTCTCTAAGTGGGCTGCAGAGCATGTAATTGAGAGAATCAACAGTTTCAACCCCACACCCGACCACAAGTTTGTGCTCGGCCTGCCCACAGGCTCTTCTCCTATCGGCATGTATAAGCATCTGGCTGAGGCTTGCAAGGAGGGACGTGTGTCGTTCAAGAACGTTCTCACTTTCAACATGGACGAGTATGTCGGCCTGCCTGAGGAGCACCCCGAGAGCTACCACTCGTTCATGGCTAACAACTTCTTCAACCACATCGACTGCCCGAAGGAGAATATACATATCCTTAACGGCAACGCCGAGGATCTCGAGGCAGAGTGTGCCCACTATGAGCAGATGATTGAAGAGGCTGGCGGCATTGACCTCTTCATCGGCGGCATTGGTCCCGACGGCCATATCGCCTTCAACGAGCCGGGCTCTTCGCTCACATCGCGCACACGCCAGAAGACGCTGACCACCGACACGATCGTGGCCAACTCGCGCTTCTTTGACAACGACGTGAAGAAGGTTCCCACCACAGCTCTCACCGTTGGTGTGGGCACCGTGATGTCTGCACGCGAGGTTATGATTCTCGTCAACGGCCATAACAAGACACGCGCGCTCCAGGCTGCTGTGGAGGGCCCCGTGACACAGATGTGGACCATCAGCGTGCTCCAGATGCACCAGCATGGCATCATCGTTTGTGACGAGGCTGCTACAGACGAGCTTAAGGTTAGCACATACCGCTATTTCAAAGACATTGAGAAGAACAATCTTTAATGGCGGAATTCTTGAAGTTTAATTTGGGGCAGAAGTTTTGTGCTGTTTCACATCTCGCGTGTGGCAGGGCGAAGTTTCTGCCCCTGCTTTTGGGCGCTTGCCTGGCGGCCGGGGCTGCCGAGGGCGGGCATGACGGCTCGGGGCTGACGGAGCGTGGCGGGCAGCTGGCTCGCTTTGACCAGACAGAGCGTCGCGTGTCGACGGCTTGTGACGGGCAGGCGGCAAACAGAAAAAAAGACGTGGTTATGAAAAAGATTATTGCAAAACACATTGACGCAACAAAGATGCCTGCGGAGCTGAGCGACATTCCGGCAAGGCTCGATGCAGAGGGCGTGGCTTACAACGCCATCGGGTGCAACAACTGGCCCGAGGCGTTCCCTTACACGCCTAAGGTGGAGGTGCGCGTGGCTCACACGGGCGACGCCATCGTGCTTCACTATCGTGTGGAGGAGAGCACCGTGCAGGCTGAGGCTGGGGACAACGGCAAGGTGTGGGAAGACTCTTGCTGCGAGTTTTTCTCCATTCCTGCCGGCGACGGCGTTTATTATAACATTGAGTGCAACTGTGCCGGACAGATGCTCATCGGCGGCGGCGCTGAGCGCAAGAACCGTGAGCGTGCCGCCAAGGAGGTGCTCGACACCGTGAAGCGCTGGTCGTCGCTCGGGCGTGAGCCTTTTGCCGAGAAGGCGGCTCCTGCTTCGTGGCAGATGGTGATGGTCATACCTGCTTCGGCTTTCTTCAAGCACCACATTGGGTGCTTTACGGGAAAGACCATTCGCGCCAACTTCTACAAGTGTGGCGACCGCCTGAAGCAGCAACACTATCTGTCGTGGAACCCCATAGACCTGCCAAGGCCCAACTTCCACTGCCCCGAGTTTTTCGGGGAGCTGACGTTTGAATAGGAAAAAACTTTAAGGCTTTTGTTTCTCCAATGAAAGACAATGTGAGCTTCGACCCCTGTCAGCAAGAGGTGATAGAGGCCAGAGGAGGATGGCACCTGGTGCTCGCTCCTCCGGGCTGCGGAAAGACGCAGATCCTGACCGAACGCATACGCCGTGCCCACAGCGAGGGGGTGGCTTATGCCGACATGCTGTGTCTGACCTTCACCAACCGCGCGGCACGGGGTATGAGTGAGCGCCTGGCAAGCACCATCGAAGACGAGGGGGTAAAGGAGGTGTATGTGGGCAACCTGCACAGGTTCTGCTCGCGCTTCCTTTTTGAAAACAACCTCGTTACAGCCGACACGTCCATCATCGACGACGACGATGCCGTGAGCATTCTCGCACGCTTCACAGGCGACGACGAGATGGTTGTGGCTGCCGACTATAAACAACGCCGCGGCTACATGGAGGTCGTGCAGGTGGGGGCGCTCATGCACCAGATCGCCCATGGCCATCCGCGCGGGTTGCGCCTGCACCCCGACTGTCTGCAAGCCGACGATGTGAGGGCGCTGAGGCTGTTGTGCGAGATGCAGAAGGTGGAGCTCACGCCCGCCGCCATGCTCGACATCTATGCCCACACCGATGCCTACAGAACCCTGGCCGGAGGCAGCTCTGCCGACTTTGGCGAGAGGACCGTTGTGGGCAGGACGCTGAGAAAGTTGTCGCTGGCGTGGGAGTATGAGCAATATAAGGCGAAGAACCATCTGCTCGACTTTGAAGACCTCTTGCTCATGGTCTACGACGTGCTTGCCGGCACAGGCCCTGACACCGCGGCCTTCAAGCGCTATCCGTGGATCCAGGTTGACGAGGTGCAAGACCTTAACCCGTTGCAGATAGCCCTTGTGGAGCTGCTGGCAACCGACCCTGCCGACACCGTGATGTTGCTCGGCGACGAGCAACAGGCCATCTTCTCGTTCATGGGGGCAAAACTGAGCACGCTCGAACAGCTGAAGGAGCGTTGCCGCGGACGTGTGCACCACCTCGACGTGAACCACCGCTCGCGCCGCTATCTGCTCAACGTCTTCAACACCTATGCCGAGGAGGTGCTGCACATTGACCCCGACCTCCTGCCCAAGGCCGACAACGACCAGCAGGCTGCGGAGGGCGACCTCACGATGCTGCAAAGCGAGACCGTGGCCAGCGAGCTGGCAGATGTGGCGCGCCGCGTGAAGCAGCTGCTTGAGGCATCGCCAACCGACACGACAGCCGTGGTGGTGTCTTCAAACAGCGATGCCGACGACGTGGCAACAGCGTTGAGAGAAGCTCACATTCCGCATTTCAAGGTGTCGGGTGCCGACCTCTTTGCGCAGCCTGGCATGAAGCTGCTGCTGGCGCACCTTAACGTGCTGGCACGCCCCAACGACTTCCTGTCGTGGGCCCGGCTGCTTAGCGGCCTGCATGTGTTTGAGCAGAGTTTTGCGGCACGCAATTTCGTGAGAGCCTCGCTCAACCTCGCCATCCTGCCCGCCGACCATCTGCGCTCAGACGGCGGCACCTATGTGAACGACTTCATGACGGCCTGCGGGGAGGGCGAGCTGGTGGTGTTTGACACCGAGACAACGGGGCTCGACGTGTTCCATGACGACATTGTGCAGATCGCCGCCGTGAAGATGAACAACGGGCAGATTGTGCCCGGCTCTGCGCTCTCGCTCTTCATAAGGACGGAGCGGCCCATACCCGAGAAGCTGGGCGACATAGACAACCCCATCATTGAGGAGCTGAAGCACCACGAGCTGCTGGAGCCTGCCGAGGCGCTACGGAGGTTTGTCGACTATGTGGGGGCGGGACCGCTCCTCGGCCACAATGCCGACTACGACTATCATATTCTTGACCACAACCTGCGCCGCTACTGTCCTGAGATACAGCTCAGCAGCAGGTGCCCCGTGTGTTTCGACTCGCTCCGGCTCATACGCCTGCTGGAGCCCGACCTTAAGGTCTACAAGCTCAAGGCGCTTCTCGCGGCGCTCGGTCTGGAGGGCGAAAACTCGCACCTTGCCGACGAGGATGTGAACGCCACCTGTTCGCTCGTGGCCTACTGCATGGCGAAGGCGCTGCCGCTGCTGCCACGTCAGCGGGCTTTTCTGAAGGAAGACCGCGTGGTGAGGCGGGCAAGGGTGCTGAGGGCGCGTTATGCCGACAGCTATGACGAGGCCCGACGGCGGCTCTATGAGCAGAGGCCCGAGGGCGAGACACCGGCGATGGTGGACGAGCTGCAACGCTTCTACAAGCTTATAACCGCCGAACATCATGTCGAGGAGGTGGAGGGGCTGCGTTATGTGCTCAACCATCTTGCCGCCGACGTGATCGTGACGGGTGAAGAACCGTCGCTCGCGGAGCAGCTGGCGAACCACATCATGGAGCTGAACACCATGAAGGAGGCCGACCTGTGCAACAGCAGGGCCATGACGGAGCGCGTGTTTGTGAGCACCGTGCACAAAGCCAAGGGGCTGGAGTTTGACAACGTCATCGTGTTTGACGCTGTTGACGGACGCTGGCCCAACTTCTACTCGCAGAACAACCCCGCAAGTCTGGCTGAGGACGCACGCAAGTTTTATGTGGCCATTACGCGTGCCACACGCCGACTGGTCATTGCGTGGAGCCGGAACAAGACGTCTTACAACGGCAACGCGCGCCCGCAAAGCCTGACGCGCTTCATGACGCCGCTGCTGAAGATGTTTTAGTGACGCTTAAAGAGAAAGGTCTGCACGATGCCCCTTGCTGCCAGATAGCAGATGAAGGCCATCCACAGGCCGTGGTTGTGGAGGGCAGGGGCGGCAGCAAAAAAGACGGCGAAGAAGAGCACGCCGGCCACCGCCGAGGACAGGAGCATGGCGCGTGTGGAGGTGGTGCCTATGAACACGCCATCCCACACGAAGGCAGCCACGCCGGCCACGGGTATGGCCACCGCCCAGGGCAGATACTGGGCTGCGGCGGCAAGCACAGGAGCGTCGTCGGTGAGGAGCGACAGGAAGGTGTTGCCCCCGAGGGCGTAGACGGCGGTGTAGGCCGTGGTGAGGATGGCTCCCCACACGAACAGGCGGCGCACCGTGGCGTGAAAGCCCGTGCGGTCGCCAGCGCCAGCATACTTGCCGCAGAGAGCCTCGCCGGCATAGGCAAAGCCGTCCATGACGTAAGAGAAGAGCGTGAAGAGCTGCATGAGCAGGGTGTTGACGGCAAGCACAACGGTGCCTTGCGTCGCTCCTGCCGACACGAAGAACAGGTTCACGGCAACGAGAAACAGGGTGCGGAGGAAGATGTCGCGGTTGACGTTGAAGAACCGCATGAGAGCCTCGCCCCGTGTGACAGCCCTGAACGACAGAGACCGGAGCAAGCCGCGGTGCTTGAGGCAGGCATAGGAGGCAGCAACCAGCAGTCCGCCCCATTGAGCTATGAGCGTGCCCGTGGCCACGCCGTCAATCTTCATCCCCAGTCCATAGACCAGGACGAGACTCGCCACGATGTTCACAATGTTCTGCACGATGCTTACCGTCATGGTTATGCGCGTGTTCTGCAGGCCGATGAACCACCCCGTGAAGGCGTAGAGGCAGAGCATGGCGGGAGCGCCCCACACGCAGATCTGAAAATAGGTCCTGACGAGAGGCTGCAACGACGGCTCCACGCCCATGACGCTTATGGCCAGGGCGAGCAGGGGGCGCTGAAGTACGAGTACGGCGAGCGCCACGGCAAGCGCCACGCACAGGCCGCGCATGAGAAGAAGCATGGTCTCGGCGCTGTCGCCACGGCCGTAGGCTTGCGCCGTCATGCCGCTTGTGCCCATGCGCAGGAAGCCGAACACCCAATAGATGACGTTGAACAGCATGCTGCCAACGGCAATGGCGGCTATGTAGGCGGCGTTGCCGAGGTGGCCTGTTATCGCCACGTCAACCAGTCCGAGCAACGGCACCGTGATGTTGGCCACTATTGCGGGAAGGGCAATGTTCAGAATTTCCTTGTCTTTGTTTTTCAGCAATTTCATTTTGAGGGTTTTTATCTGTCATCGCCCTCGCTCTCTACTTTGTCGCTTTGACAGAGCAAGAGGGGGACGAACAATGTCAAAAACATATATGTGCGAGGGGGCCTGTAAATCTTAATTGTGTGCAAAGGTACCATTAATTTCAAAAAAAATAGAGACAACGGAGACAATTCTTGTTTTGCCGATTTAAAGAAAACGGCATTTTAAGAATTGTCCCTATTGTCTCTATTGTCTTTTTAAAAAACTCAAGAAGCCTGTGCCCCATTTGTCTTTAGCAAAGTCCGCCAGGGCCTATGTGCTCCATTGTCTTTTCTTCTTTTCTTAGTTTCTGAACACCAGCTTGTTGTCGGCGGCATCGATGGTGATGGGTTTCTCGCGGCTCACCTCGTCAGAGAGAATCTTCTTGGAGAGGTCGTTGAGCACCATGCGCTGGATGGCACGCTTCACAGGACGGGCACCAAACTCGGGGTCGAAGCCCTCATCGGCAAGCAGACTGATGGCGGCGGGAGACACGTTGAGCGTGAAGCCTTGCGGTTCAAGCATCTTCTTCACGGCGTTCATCTGGAGCGTCACAACCTGGGCAATCTCTGGCTTGGTGAGCGGCAGGAACATGATGGTCTCGTCGATGCGGTTGAGAAACTCAGGGCGTATGGTCTTCTTCAGCATGTCCATGACCTTGGTCTTGGTGTCGGCAATGACATGGTCGCGGTTGTCGGGCGTCATGCCTGCAAACTGGGCCTGTATGTACTGGCTTCCGAGGTTAGAGGTCATGATGATGATGGTGTTCTTGAAGTTGACGGTGCGACCCTTGTTGTCGGTCAGACGGCCGTCGTCGAGCACCTGAAGCAAGATGTTGAACACGTCGGGGTGAGCCTTCTCTATCTCGTCGAAGAGCACCACCGAGTAGGGTTTGCGGCGCACAGCCTCGGTGAGCTGTCCACCCTCATCGTAGCCGACGTATCCTGGAGGTGCACCGATAAGACGGCTGACGCTGAACTTTTCCTGATATTCGCTCATGTCGATGCGCGTCATCATGGTCTCGTCGTTGAACAGATACTCGGCCAACGCCTTTGCCAGCTCTGTTTTGCCCACACCCGTGGTGCCGAGGAAGATGAACGAAGCGATAGGACGCTTCGGGTCCTGCAGTCCGGCACGGGAGCGGCGCACGGCATCGCTCACAGCCTTTATGGCCTCGTCCTGGCCAATGACGCGCTTGTGGAGCTCCTCCTCCAGGTGCAGCAGCTTCTCGCGCTCGCTCTGCATCATTCGGGTTACAGGTATTCCGGTCCAGCGGCTCACCACCTCGGCAATGTCGTCGGCGGTGACCTCCTCGCGGATCATGGCGTTGCCGCCCTGCGTGTTGCGCAGCTGGGCCTGAATGTCCTTGATGTCTTGTTCGAGAGCCTGCAGCTTGCCGTAGCGTATCTCAGCCACGCGCTCATAGTTGCCTTCGCGTTCAGCCCGCTCAGCCTCAAACTTGAGTTGCTCCATCTGCTGCTTGTCTTGCTGAATTTTGTTCACCAGCCCCTTCTCGCTCTCCCATTTTGCACGGAACGACTTCTCCTGGTCCTTCAGTTCGGCAATGTCCTTGTCGAGCTGTGCAATCTTGTCGGCATCGTTCTCGCGTTTTATGGCTTCGCGTTCGATCTCGAGCTGTTTGAGCTTACGCGTGATCTCGTCGAGCTCCTCAGGCACCGAGTCGCGCTCCATGCGCAGCTTGGCAGCCGCCTCGTCCATGAGGTCTATGGCCTTGTCGGGGAGGAAGCGGTCAGAGATGTAACGCTCCGACAGCTTCACGGCAGCAATGCAGGCATCGTCCTGGATACGCACCTTGTGGTGGTTCTCGTAGCGCTCCTTCAAGCCACGCAAGATAGAGATGGCCGACAGCTCGTCGGGCTCGTCGACCATGACGGTCTGGAACCGGCGCTCCAGGGCTTTGTCTTTCTCGAAATATTTCTGATACTCGTTGAGCGTTGTTGCGCCGATGGAACGCAGCTCGCCACGCGCCAACGCCGGTTTGAGGATGTTGGCAGCGTCCATTGCTCCCTCGCCGCCTCCTGCACCCACGAGGGTGTGGATCTCGTCGATGAAGAGAATGATGTTGCCGTTGCTGTTGGTCACCTCCTTGATGACACTCTTCAGACGCTCCTCAAACTCGCCTTTATATTTGGCACCTGCAACCAGGGCACCCATGTCGAGCGAGTAGAGCTGCTTGTCCTTAAGGTTCTCAGGCACGTCGCCCCTCACTATGCGCTCGGCGAGACCTTCAACGATGGCTGTCTTGCCTGTGCCCGGCTCGCCAATGAGGATCGGGTTGTTCTTTGTGCGGCGCGACAGGATCTGCAGAACGCGGCGAATCTCCTCGTCACGGCCAATCACAGGGTCGAGCTTGCCTTGGCGGGCTTCCTCAACGAGGTTCTTGGCATATTTGGACAGGCTCTGATAGTTTTCGTCGCCCGACTGCGACTGCACCTTCTGTCCTTGGCGCAGCTCCTGAATGGCCTTAACGGTCTCGGCCTCTGTCATTCCTGCATCCTTCAAGATGCGGCTTGCTGTGGAGCTCACCTGTAGAAGGGCGAGGAGCAGAGGCTCGACGCTTGTAAACTCGTCGCCGTTTTTCTGGGCGAAGTCTTGAGCGCGTTGCAGCACCGTGTTGGCATCGTTGGAGAGATAAGGCTGTCCGCCCTGCACGCGTGGCAAGCGCTTGATCTCGCTGTCTACCACCATCTCTATCTGACTGGCATTGGCTCCGAGCTTCTGGAATATGTAACCTGCCACATCCTTGGCCTTCACCATCACACCCTTCAGAAGGTGTACTGGCTCAATAGACTGCTGTCCGTTCTGCTGTGCGGTGTTCACAGCCTCCTGAACGGCTTCCTGAGCTTTGATTGTGAATTTGTCAAATGTCATATTTTAATCTCCTTTCTTGTGTTTTGTTTTCTAATTGTTGTTTCTGTTTCTTCTTGAAACGTTGTTTCTGTTTCAATTCTTTGTTTCCGTTTCACAATAATTTTTTCACAAACTACATGCCTTGGAATAATTTAATGACAAATTGTCGGTTATTGGTGACAAATTGACAATTAAGATATTGCGCTCAAGAAATTAGACTGCTTTTATTTGATTTATAATCAGATGGTTATGAGCTGTTGATTGCTTCTGCCTGTTTTTGCTCTTTTCTATCTGATTTAATCTTTTCTCTCTGTTTTTATCTTTTTCTATCTGATTTAATCTTTTCTATCTGATTTAATCTTTTCTCTCTGTTTTAATCTTTTTCTTTCTGATTTTATCTTTTCTTTCTGATTTAATCTTTTTCTTTCTGTTTTCTTTCCCCATTGTCCGTCTCAGGCTTCCAAAGTGTGAAGCGTCCGTCTGTCCACACAGCCTTGTAGGGGCTTATGGTCTTCAGGCAATTTAAGACAAACAGGTTCTTCTCGTTTTGGGCTTCTGCGTCGGCGAGATAATAGGGCAAGCGGTGGGTGTGGTTGAAGGCGAAACGTATGTAACGCTCGTTCATGGCATCAGCAGAGAACACGGTAGAGAAGACAGCGTAAGGACGGCAGCCCAAGAGGGAGATGGCTGTCAGGGAACCATCGCTTATGAGGTAGGAGCCGTCGGGCAGAAGCGGCTTGACATGCTTGATCAGATGGTTGTGGGTGTCGGCGTTTTCCTTCGTTGTCATGATAGGGCCCGTGAGCTTGCTGTCGACGGTGTGTAGACAGGCGGGTCTATTGCCGTCTTCCATCATTGGGCGGAAGATGTTGGTGTAGACCATGCCCATGCAGACGGCTACGAAGGCAAGACGCAACGCTCGTGGATAGGCCAAGCTGGCGTTGCTGCTGCTAAGGCTGTTGTTGCTGCTGGCGTTGCTGTTGCTGCTGGCGTTGCTGCTAAGCGTGGCCAACAGTTTTCGTCCTTGTTGGTCGAAGGCGTAGAGGGCCAATGGGAGGGAGAGCAGGCATGTGCCTTTGCAGGCGAAGGCCGGTCCTGCGTTGCTGCCGAGCGGTTCGAGCAAGGGCAGACAGAGACAGAGGGCAAAGAAATGTTTCAAGGCAGGAGAGGCGTCTTTGCTGGCCAGGCACAGGGCGAAGCCGAAGAAACTGATGCCAATGGTTATGCTTGACGGGTGTTCCCAAAAATAGATGCAGACCATGGTGAGGCAGAACAGGAAGGCGAGGATGCCTGTGCGCACGAGTCGTGTGAGGCTACTGTAGGCAAGCCACATGAAGGCGGTGACGACGAGAATGACGGATGTGGCTGAAATCTCGGTCTTGTGAATCTCGTAGAAACAGATGAGGATGGCCTTCATGTTGTGGGCATCGGCACTATTGCCCCCAATGTGGATTATGCTTTGGAGGGTGAACGCCATTATGTCGCCGTAGCCTGTGGCGATGATGAGCAGGTATGTCAGGGCAAAGCCCACGACCCATCCTGCGGCGAAGGTGAGCGCCTGAAGGCGGAACGGGTGGACACCCCAAGGCACGAGGCGTCCCATGAGCCAGGCAGCGAGTGGGAAGACCACGAACGCAAGATTGGTGATGCGGAAGAAGAACGCCAGAGCTATGAGAAAGCCTGAGATGGCAATGTAGAGCAGGCTCGACGACTGACCCTTGTGGTAAGACAGCAGGGCTGCCATGAACAGCAAGGCGGTGTAGTCGTTATAGGTCATCTCGGTGTAGGCTCCAAAGATGGAGAGCACGGTGAGCGCAAGGCCCGCAATGACGTATCGGCGTGGGACGTAGCGTTTGCAGCTGATGTAGGCAACCGTCTGCATTATGACACTAAACACGAGAAACATCAGGCGCATGGCAAGGAAACTGTCTGCATGAAACAGACGGAGAATGCACGACGACACGGTGAACGACAGGAGCCATTGGCCGAGAAACACCGAAGGGTAGGGGTCGGAGGCAATGTGCTCGTAGCCCGACATGTACATTCCGATGTCGAGGAAGGAGAGCCCCTGAAACATCTGTGCTCCAAGGTAGAGGGTAGAGACACACAGGTAGATGATGAAGGGTAGGTCTTCTCTGCAGCAGTTGGGTTTGTGGTTGGGTTCTGACATGTGACAAGGTCTTTTTGATAATAAACGTTTATGAAGGGTAGGCAAGGAGCGCCTTGCTCTTTTAGAGAAGCTCGGCAAGGAGCGCCTTGCGTCTTTCCTCACATTCGGCAACGATGGAGCGCATGGTCTCTTCTGCTGTCAACACCTTGTTTATATAGGCAGCCGACTGGCCGATCTCCAGTTCGCCGTTCTCGATGTCGCCTTCAAAGATTCCACGTTTTGAGGCAGCAGGGCCAAGGATCTCTCTCAGCTGCTCCTTCGTGACATTGCCGCTCTGCTCAGCCTCAGCAATGCGGTCGTAGAGAGCGTTGCGCACAAGGCGGGTGGGGGAGAGAGCCTTCAGGCAGAGCATGGTGTCGCCCTCGCCGCCTTCAATGCACCTCTGCTTGAACGCGTCGCTTGCCGAGCTCTCGGCACACAGCGCAAAGGCAGAGCCTATCTGCACACCCTCAGCACCCATGGCCATGGCGGCAAGCATCTGTCGGCCTGTGGCAATGCCTCCTGCCGCAATGACGGGAACGGTCACCATGTCGCAGACAGCGGGGATGAGCGACAGGGTGGTGGTCTCTTCCTTGCCGTTGTGGCCTCCTGCCTCGAAGCCCTCTGCCACGATGGCGTCGACGCCAGCCGCCTCACACTTGGCTGCGAGCTTGCTGCTCGGCACCACATGCACCACCGTCATGCCAGCCTCGTGGAGCATGGCGGTGTATTTCTTTGGGCTTCCTGCCGATGTGAACACGATCTTCACGCCCTCGTCGATGAGAATCTGCATCAGACGGTCGATCTCGGGATACATCAGCGGCACGTTCACGCCCCACGGCTTGTCGGTGGCAGCCTTTAGTTTGGTTATGTGCTCAACGAGCGTTTCGGGGTGCATGGAGCCGGCGCCGAGCAGTCCGAGACCGCCGGCGTTGCTCACGGCAGCAGCAAGTCGCCATCCGCTGCACCACACCATGCCGCCCTGTATAACGGGATGCTCTATCCCGAAGAGCTTTGTTATTCTGTTCTGTTTCATAGTGCTTATTGGGTTTTGTGGGTTCTTGTTCTGTTTTTTGTTCTTAGGTCTTTGCCCTTTGTTCTGTTGTAAAAAAAGAGGATGTGTCAAAACGGAATTTTAAAAAACTCCCTTTTTTACACACCCTCTTGCTTTTTGTTATAGCGCGTCAGCTAAGCGCGCCAAGAAAGATTGTCTTACAAAAAATGTTTCCGAAAATATTTCCGGGTATGATCCGAAAAACAATGCTCCGAAAAAGCTCCGAGAGCCTTTACTTCACAAACTTCTTTCCGTTCATGATGTAAATGCCCTTGGGCAGCGACGAAGCGTCTGTGCCCACATACACGCCGTTGACGGTGAAGATGCGGTTGTCGGCGGGGCGCACGTTGGCCTTGTCGGTAACCACGTTCTCGATGCCTGTAAGCGTGACGGTCTGTTCGATGAGCAGGTCGTCGAACCACAAGCGGCTCACCTCGTCCTGAGCTGTGAACGAGAGCTTGAAAGTGCCGTTCAGCGTGGTCTCGATCGTGAACGTGTTCCACTGGCTCTTCTTCATCGTGAACTCTTTCTCCAGTTTGTCGCCGAGGTTTACCTTGAGCGTTGTTCCCTTGTCGTTGGCGAATGGAGCCACCTTGATGGTGATGGTAGCCTTGTCGCCGTTCAGGGTGAAGGACGGCGATGTGAAGGTGGGGTTGTAGTTTTTCTCGCCAAACAGCGCACACTTGTTGCCGCCGAATGCGTGGGCATCAAGACCTAAGGTCCATCCCTTGAGGTCGGTGTTGAAAGCGCTTTTTGTCTGTGAGCCCCATGCTCCCATTCCGCCGCTTCCCTTACACTTGTCGAAGCTCTCGTGCATCACGGTCTCCGTCTTTGTTGTAGGCTCTGCGGGCTTGGTGTTTGAAAGGAACATGAACGACACTGTTCCGTCGCTGTTGCGCTTGATGTCGGTGAGGCCGTGGTTCAGCATGAAGGTGCCGTCGGTGTTCTGGTTATAGAGGAACGGCTTGGGCGATGAGGTGTAGACGAATCTGTTGCGTGAGCCGTAGGGGAAGCAGTCGCCCTGCTCGGTGTATTTGCTCAAGGTGCCGTCGGCAGGCGCAATGGTGCAACGCTGGTGGCCGGGATCGTCGTTAGGCTTGTTCATGTTCCACACGTCCTCGTCATAGTCGACATGCGTGATGAGCAGACCGCTGCCGGAAAGCGCTGCGTCCCAGCCTGTGCGCTGGCGGTTCTCCATGATGTAGAACTCGTTTCTGTGGGCGTCGTTATACATGATGTAAGCGTTGCCGCCCTGCGATGTGGGCTTCACGTTGTCTATCTGCTTGTCTTCAGAGCCCAGCTCTACGGGTGTGAGCCATCCTGCCACCCATTTCTCGTAGGCTGTGTAGTTGGCAGGGCGGAAAGAGTTTTCGTTGTAGCTGCCTGAGCTCATGATGTCCCATGATCCCATGCCGTAAGCGCCAGAATAGTCGACATCGTAATAGTCGGGGAAGCCGAGACAATGAGAGAACTCATGGCAGATTGTTCCAATGCCGCTTATGAGGTTGGCGTTGGGGTTGTTGTCCTTGATCTGGTCAATCTCGTTGCTGCAGGCGTATTGTTTCAGCTTTTTGCCGTCGTATGTGGCGAAAGCTGTGGTTCTGCGGCTGGCGTGTGGCCAAATAGAACTCTTGTCGGTGCTGGTGGCCTGTCCGTAGCCAGCGTAGATAACATAGACGAGGTCAACGTCGCCGCTGTTGTACCAGTCATATTTTGCCATGTTTACACCTTTGTTATGTGCTTGCTTAAGACACTCGTTCACCACATCAACGGTCTTTTCCTCGTAGTTGTTGCCATAATATTCATAGTTGGAAGGCATCATGTAAGGGCCTTTCACGTCGAAGGTGAGGTCGAAGCGTCCGTCGCTCTGGGCGAGGAAATAGTCTTTCACGCTGCCCACAAATCCGTCGCTGGTGCTGAATCCCTTTTTGTTCATCATGTCGGTGTAGAACGCTTTGTCGTGGCCGTCCTTAAACTTCTTGTTAGGGAACTCGGCAAGGAGAATGAGGCAACGTTTGCTGCCAAAAAACTTGTTGCCCACGCCAGCCACGCGCTTGGGGCTTGTGTGGGAGATGGCGCTGAACTTGGCGCGGCGCTTGCTTGCCTTTTTCTTGAAGGTGTCGGCCGATGTGAGCGAGTAGGTGCCGTCTTCGTTGGCCATGTAGATGTTGCCTTCCTTGTCTTCGTAGAAGTTGACGGTCTCGTCGCCCTTAAGCTGTGCATAGACCGTTGTTCCGTCTTCGAGTGTGATGTTGTGCCATATTCCCGGAAGGGCGGGCACGGCGAATGTCATGATAGATGTCAGCAAAAAGAGCGACATCAGCAGGATTGTTTTTTTCATTTCTGTTTCTTACGCTGTATTTTTGTTCTTTTTTTATCTTGTTCCTTTATCTTGCTTCTTTATCTTGCTTCTTTTTTTTATCGTTTCTCTTCCTTCCCTCTTCCATTTTTTTTCTTTCTTCTCCTCTCTTTCCTTTTTTCCTCTCTTTCTTTTCCTCTTTTTCCTTCTTTATTTTCAAAGGCCTTTTCATCTTTTACAAAAGGTCTTTTAAAATTTTTGTTTTAGTAAATTATCCTTGTACACCAAAACAACTTGCAAAATTACAGATTTATTCGCATGTGGCAATGATTTGTAAATTTAATTCAGTTTTTTTAATTTATTTCGTTATAATTTTGAATATAACACAAACATTCAGTAATTTTGCAGAATGGAACTTATTAAGGAAAGAGATTTTTAAGTGAAGAGTGAAGAATTCAATGGCTAAGGCTGTTTGTGGCTGATGCTTTGTTTTGGCGCTTTTTTCGTCCTTTTGGGGCTTTGCTTATGCTTTTTATGGCATTCTCTGCTTTTAAGCTCTTTGCTTTAGTGGCAGCTCTTTGCTTTTTAGCTTTTGCTGTAACCGTTAACTTTTTGAACGACGCATTTGAGGGAAAATCACAACAATAATAAAAATAAGATTACAAAAAAATGGAAGAAAAAGAGAAAGAGGTAGTACAGCTACCCGAAAACGCCTTCAGAGAGCTGAAAGAGGGCGAGGAATACCAGCCGCTGATGAGCGGACGTAAGGTGTACCCCGAAGTGAATTTCTGGTCCGTGACATGGGGCGTGCTCATGGCCATGGTGTTTTCAGCAGCTGCCGCCTACCTGGGCTTGAAGGTGGGTCAGGTGTTTGAGGCCGCCATCCCGATAGCCATCATTGCTGTGGGCGTGTCAACAGCGGCTAAGCGCAACAAGGCGCTCGGCGAGAACGTCATCATTCAGAGCATCGGTGCCTGCTCGGGAGCCGTGGTGGCAGGTGCCATCTTCACGTTGCCCGCCATCTACATCTTGCAGGCTAAATATCCCGAGATGAGCGCTTCGTTCATCAAGGTGTTTATCTCGTCGCTGCTTGGCGGCGTGTTGGGCATCTTGTTCCTCATCCCGTTCCGTAAATATTTCGTGAGCGACATGCACGGCAAGTATCCTTTCCCCGAGGCCACAGCCACAACGCAGGTGCTCGTGAGCGGAGAGAAGGGCGGCAGCCAGGCTAAGCCGCTGCTCGTTGCCGGACTGATAGGCGGTCTTTACGACTTCTTTGTGGCAACCTTTGGCTGGTGGAACGAAAACTTCACCACGCGCGTGGTGTCGTGGGGACAGAGCCTTGCCGACCACGCCAAGGTGGTGTTTAAGGTGAACACTGGAGCTGCCGTGTTTGGTCTGGGCTACATCGTAGGTCTCAAATATGCCTTCATCATCTGTCTTGGCTCGTTTGCCGTGTGGTGGCTGCTGGTGCCAGGAATGTCTATCGTGTTTCATGACACCGTGCTTAACGCTTGGAGCCCGGAGATCACAAAGACCGTGGGAGCAATGTCGGCAGAGGAGATTTTCAGATATTACGGCAAGAGCATAGGCATCGGCGGCATTGCCATGGCAGGAATTATCGGCATCATCAAGTCGTGGGGCATCATACGCAGCGCCGTGGGACTGGCTGCCAAGGAGATGAAAGGCGGCAGCTCTGCCAGCAAGGAGCAGCTGCGCACCCAGCGCGACATCTCGTTCAAGATCATAGCCGTCGGTTCCATCGTCACCATCATCGTGACGTTCCTGTTCTTCTGGTTCGGCGTGATGGAGGGCAACCTCCTGTTTGCCATTGTCGGCATTCTGCTCGTAACCGTCATTGCCTTCCTCTTCACCACCGTGGCGGCAAACGCCATTGCCATCGTGGGCAGCAACCCCGTGTCGGGAATGACGCTCATGACCCTCATCCTCGCTTCTGTCGTTATGGTGGCCGTTGGCTTGAAAGGCACGGGCGGCATGGTGGCAGCCCTCATCATGGGTGGCGTGGTCTGCACGGCCCTGTCGATGGCGGGCAGCTTCGTTACCGACCTCAAGATCGGCTATTGGCTCGGCACAACCCCTGCCAAGCAGGAGACATGGAAATTTCTCGGCACCCTGGTGTCGGCAGCTACCGTTGGCGGCGTCATGATTCTGCTCAACGAGACCTACGGCTTCGCAAGCGGCAGCCTGGCTGCTCCACAGGCCAACGCCATGGCAGCCGTTATTGACCCTCTGATGAACGGTGTGGGTGCTCCCTGGGTGCTCTACGGCGTGGGCGCTCTCATAGCCATTGTGCTCACCTGGGCTGGCGTTCCTGCTTTGGCGTTTGCCCTCGGCATGTTCATTCCGCTGGAGCTTAACACCCCGCTGCTCGTGGGCGGCATCGTCAACTGGTATGTGACCTCACGCTCTAAGGACGCAAAGATAAACAGCGAGCGCGGCGAGAAAGGCACGCTCCTTGCCAGCGGCTTCATTGCCGGCGGTGCGCTGATGGGTGTTCTGAGTGCTCTGCTGCGCTTCGGCGGCTTGAATCTCGTCGACGAGAATTGGTTGGCCAACCCGCTGTCGGAGCTGTGCTCGCTCGGAGCTTACATTCTGCTCATCCTCTATTTTGTTTATGCTACAAAGGTGAAGAAGGCATAAGCCCTGTCAAAAAAGCCTGCCTGGCCCTTGCTTTATAGGCTCTTAATGGCAAAAAAGTGGGCTGCAACTCTTACCGATAGAGACAACAGAAACGATGTCTTTCACATTCATGAGTGTTGAAGACGTGTCGTTCCCGTTGTCTCTATTCTTGTTTTGCCGATGCCCCGTTTTTTGTCTGCCGGGCATCTTGTTTCCGTAAAAATTTTCTTTTCTTCAAGGTTTGGGGTTTAAGCATTTCAATATCAAACCATTAGGGCATTATAAAAAAAACGGTGCCAAAAATAAGTTGAAAAATTAACCGTTTATATTTTTGGAATATCGAAAATAGTGCTATCTTTGCAGTCGAAAAATCTCTCCTTTTGGTAAACAATTTTTCTTTGTTCGTAAGCAAAGTTTTCTAAAATGGAAAACTTTTTGCTTTTGCGAAAAACGTAAGTTGTTGATAATGAGGAGATGTTGCTTTAAAAACGGAAAACTTTTAAATTAAATAATCAAAAATAAATTAAACTGACAATGGAAATGCAGGACTTTACTATTACCAAACGTGACGGCTCAAAGGACCGCTTCTCGCTTGACAAAATAATGAACGCCATAATCAAGGCTTTTGACAGCGTGGGACAGGCCGTGGACCTTGGAACAGTATCGAAAATTATCAGCCATATTGACATTCACGAGGGCATTAAGGTGGAAGACATTCAGAACCAGGTGGAAGAGGGTCTGATGCGAGAGGGTCACTATAAGGTGGCAAAATCGTTCATGCTCTACCGCCAGCAGCACACCGAGGATCGTGAGACAATACAGAAACTGCAATTCCTTACCGACTATATGGAGGCTACCAATGCTGCCACAGGCTCAAAGTATGATGCCAACGCCAACGTGGAGCATAAGAACATCGCCACGCTCATTGGCGAGCTGCCCAAGTCGAGCTTCATCCGCCTTAACCGCCGCCTGCTCACCGACCGCATAAAGAAGATGTATGGCAAGGCGCTGGCAGACGAGTATATTGACATGCTGACTCACCATTTCATCTACAAGAACGATGAGACCAGCCTTGCCAACTATTGTGCTTCTATAACGATGTATCCATGGCTTATAGGTGGAACGACATCTATCGGCGGCAACTCTACTGCTCCCACCAACCTCAAGTCGTTCTGCGGCGGCTTCATCAACATGGTGTTCATGGTGAGCAGCATGCTGTCGGGTGCGTGCGCCACACCCGAGTTCCTGATGTACATGAACTATTTCATCGGCAAGGAGTTTGGCATCGACTACTATCAGCATGCTGATAAGGTGATAGACCTCTCGCTTAAGCAGCGCACCATCGACAAGGTCATCACCGATTGCTTCGAGCAGATTGTCTATTCGCTCAACCAGCCTACAGGCGCACGCAACTATCAGGCTGTGTTCTGGAACATCTCTTATTATGACAAATATTATTTTGAGTCGCTGTTCGAAAACTTCTATTTCCCTGACGGATCACAGCCCGACTGGGGCGGCCTCTCGTGGTTGCAGAAACGCTTCATGAAGTGGTTCAACGAGGAGCGCACAAAGACAATGCTCACCTTCCCCGTGGAGACCATGGCCATGCTGACAAAGGATGGCGACTGCGTGGACACCGATTGGGCCGACTTTGCTGCGGAGATGTATTCGGAGGGCCACAGCTTCTTCACATACCTCAGCGACAACGCCGACTCGCTCAGCTCTTGCTGCCGTCTGCGCAACGAGATCCAGGACAACGGCTTCAGCTACACACTCGGTGCCGGCGGCGTGAGCACAGGCTCAAAGAGTGTGCTCACCATAAACCTCAACCGCTGCATTCAGTATGCGGTTAACCACAAGAAAGACTATAAGGAGTTCCTCGCCCATGTGATAGACCTCTGCCACAAGGTGCAGATGGCTTATAACGAGAACCTGAAAGACCTTCAGGCTCATGGCATGCTGCCGCTGTTTGATGCCGGTTACATCAACATCTCGCGCCAGTATCTGACCATCGGAATTAACGGTCTGGTTGAGGCTGCCGAGTTTATGGGCTACAAGATCAATCCTAACGACGAGTATCTGCATTTTGTGCAAGGCATCTTGGGTCTTGTGGAGGAATATAACAAGAAATATCGCTCAAAGGACGTGATGTTCAACTGTGAGATGATTCCTGCAGAGAACGTGGGTGTGAAGCATGCCAAGTGGGATCGCGAGGACGGCTATTTCGTGCCGCGCGACTGCTACAACTCTTATTTCTATGTTGTTGAGGACGACAGCCTGAACGTTATAGACAAGTTTAAGTTGCATGGCGCACCTTACATCGAGCACCTCACAGGTGGCTCGGCTCTGCACATGAACCTCTCGGAGCACCTCTCCAAGGCACAGTATCGCCACCTCTTCTGCGTGGCTGCAAAGGAAGGATGCAATTATTTCACTTATAACATCCCCAACACCATCTGCAACGATTGCGGACACATAGACAAGCGTTATCTGCACAAGTGTCCTAAATGTCAGTCGGAGAATGTCGACTACATGACCCGCATCATCGGCTATCTGAAGCGCGTAAGCAATTTCTCTATGCCGCGTCAGGCCGAGGCACACCGCCGCTTCTATGCCGGTCAGGGAAAGTTGGGAGAGTAAGAATTTTAATATTTGAAATTTTAAGAGAAGAACCTTTGGGGTAAACGCTTTGAAAGGGCCGATTGCTTTGAAAGGCTGATTGCTTGAAAAGGCTGATTGCTTGAAAAGGCTGATTGCTTGAAAAGGCTCATTGCTTGAAAAGAGCAATTGCTTGAAAGGCTGATTGCTTTGAAAGGCCAATTGCTTGAAAGGTTCAATCTCTTTAAAAACAAGTCTTTAAAAAAGAGGAAGGATTAGAAAATAATGCTTAAATATGTAAATACCGACATCGTCTTTCAGGAGATTCCTGACGAGGTGACCCTCGCCATCAACATCTCCAATTGTCCGTGTCGTTGTCCCGGTTGCCACAGCAAGTATCTGTGGGATGACATTGGTGAACCGCTCACCATGCACGCCATCGACGGGTTCGTGAAGCGTTACGGTCGCGACATAACATGCATCTGTCTTATGGGCGGCGATTCGGAGCACGATTGTGTGAGCAAGATTGCCGAATACATTCACGAGCATTATCCTTATTATAAAGTGGGATGGTACACTGGTCGCACAAAGGTGACGGGGGATGTGGACAAGGAAGGGTTCGACTACATCAAGGTTGGCCCTTACATCAGTCATCTGGGTGGATTGAAAGACCGCACCACCAACCAGCGCCTCTACCGTAAGGCAGCCAATGGCGAGTTTGAAGACATCACCTCGCGCTTCTGGCGAAGATAATTCGAATTTTGAATTTTGAATTTTGAGTTTTGAATTGTCGGCTTCGCCGATTTTGAATTATTCAATTTTGAATTATTCAGTTTTGAATTTTCGCTGATGCGGCGCTCTGGGTGACGCTGATAAAAAATATAAAAAGCTGCTATGAACATTTCTGTTTGTGGCAGCTTTTTATTTAGCTTAAAATTTTCCAATCTTAAGCCTAAAATTTTCCAATCTTAAGCCATAAATATCTCAATCTTAAGCCCTAAAATATCTCAATCTTAAGCCTTAAAATATCTCAATCTTAAGCCTTGAATTTCTCTATTTTTAGTCTTGTTTTTCTTCAAAACGGTTTTGCATATTTATGCATTTTTGCCCTCTTTTTTAGTGGTGTTCTCAAAGTGCCCAACTTACGATTTGAAAGTGCCCAAATGACGTCCTCAAAGAGGCTCTTTGACGAGCTCATTAAGGCCCTTTGACAGCCTCAAAGAGGCTCTTTGACAAAACCACCCTGTTTTTAAGAGCTGTTAACAAAAACAATAAGTTAAAACCTTGATATTTTTGAAAATCAAAAGCGAAATCCTTGTTTTTGCTTACAACCGCTGTTTTGGATATTTATTCATTCTGTCCTTTGTTTTTGCATATTTATTCATTATCTCTACCACAATCAACGCTCGCAAGAACGTGACGTTTAGGTTCTTCTTTTGTGGGGTCAACAACTAAAAATGGGCTCACTTGCGTGGGGTTAAAGACAATAGAGACAATAGGGACAATTCTTTAACCCAAATCGGTCATTAGGCCGTTTTCTGTATTATTTTATAACTGCTTGCAGTCTTTTGTTTTTTATAAGTCGTCTTTTGCTTGTTTTTAATTCGCAATAGCTCGCTATTACTCATTAAAAGCCAAACAAAATCCACTCTTCTAAAAATCCAAAATACAAGCAAGCCCTAACGACCGATTTGGGTTTAAATTTAGCTTTCGCAAATAGGCATAAATCTAAAGTGAGGGCGAGGTCGTCAATCTCATATACCAAAAACGCGGGTTTTGCTGCCATTGGCTGCTCAACCCGCGGTTATGGTTATTGTCTTAAATTTTTCTTAGCTCTTCAAGCTCTTTTCATAGCTCTTCAAGCTCTTTTCATAGCTCTTTAAGCTCTTCTCTTAGCTCTTTAAGCTCTTCTCATAGCTATTTTATGTTCTTTTCATAGCTTATGTCTTCAAGCATCTTGTTAAGAGTTTCGCTTGGCAGGTTTGTCGACTTGTTAGTGCAATATTTGAACGTTATCGATTTTGCGCCGCTGAACGAAGTCCATTTCAGCTTCACATCCACCGTCTTGCCATTGGTGTCGGGCAGGTCGCTGAGCTTAAAGGCCACAAGTCCTGAAGCCTTGGGTCCGCTTGTTGTGTTGCCTTTGTGGTGGAACGTCAACTCGTAGGGGTTGGCGCTGTTGTCGGCCACCAGGTTCACAAGATGCGGTTGTTTGTCGCCCCAACGTGTGAGGAAGCGCAGGGTGAGATAGCCGTCCTCAGCTACCGTAGTCCAGTCGCGCATGATCTCAACAGGGTCGTTGCCGTAAGCCTTCACGTTCTCTGCCTGTCCCAGGTCTGGAGCCATGCGCTTGGTCAGGATGCTGTCAATCCAGTTGACGTAAACCTTCATGTTGCGCTTGTCGGTCTGTTGTTCCGTCAAACGTATGTTGCACAGAGCGCGCACCTCTTTGTTGCCGAAGGGCGACTGCGACATGTTGATTGGTGTGAGGGTGGTGTTATCGTCGAGTTGCAGCACCACCGTCTTGCCTTCGTCTTGTGGCTTAACGGTCACGAGCGCGTTGGCAGCACCGGGATAATTGTTGCATATAAAATAGCTGTCGTCATCGTCACCGCACGATTGCAGAGTGGCACCTGCCAACACAAGGCCTAACATGTAGGCAAACAATTTTAATTTTTTCATCGTCTTTTTTCCTTTCTTGTTTTTATTTATTTTGATTATTTTTCTCAATCTCCTTTCTCAATCTCCTTTCTCAATCTCCTTTCTCTCCTTTCTCTCCTTCTCTCCTTTCTCCTTCTCTTTTTTCAAAGCGTAATAGCTTATTTTAAAAAGCGTAAAAGCATTAGTCTCCTTTCCACCTTATTATATATAAGCACAATAAAAGCGAAATAAAGCGCAAAGGCGTAGCCCTTTTTTACCTTTAAATGTTTTTCCCTCCAGAATCTTGTATCTGTAAACCTAAAATGTTGTTAAATGAAAAAAAAGTCGCCAAAATGTTATATTTCAGAAATTTTATGTAAGTTTGCAACAAGATATTCAACAATGATGAGTTGTCTTTAAAAACGCAGATAAAGACGCAAATTAAAAAGCAAACAATAAAAAAACTAACGATATGGTAAAGAAAAAGACGATTGTTGCCATGCTTATGTTCGTGGCATGGCTCATGCCAGCGATAGCCTTTGCCGACAGCTACTCCTCGATGTGGAAGCAGTGGAGCAAGATGTGTGGCAGAGATTTGCCCAAATCTGAGTTGGCTGTGCTGCAGAAAATTGTGGACAAAGCCACCGCAGAGCGTGCCTACGGCCATCTGCTCAAAGCGCAGGTGTTGGCCATAGATGCACAGATCAGTTTGTCGCCCGACTCGTTGCGTTCGGGCGTGAACCGTCTTGAGCGCCTTTATGCCAAGACAGAGAAGAGCAACGCTGTGCTTGCCGCAACCTACGCATCGGTGTTGGGAAAAGCCTACGATGTTTATCCCAAACTGTGCGATGACAAGGCAGAGGCCCAGGCAGCAAGCCGTGCGTGGTATGACAAGGCGTTGGCATCGCCAGCCGACCTTGCCAAGGCTTTTGCCGCAGGCTATGAGCCGTTTGTCATTGACGGCATCGACAGCCGCATCTTCGGCGACGACATGCTCCACATTGTCGGTATGCAGGCAGGACGGACGAAGATGCTTCACGACTATTATGAAAAGGCGGGCAACCGACAGGCATCGTGTGTGACCGCCCTCTTGTTGCTTAAAGAGCAGAGGCCGAAGAGCGTTACAGAGCTGCGCAAGTCGAAATATCTCCTGTCCGTCGACTCGTTGCTCAACGAGTATAAAGACCTGCAGGTGGCAGGAGAGGTGGCCATTGAGCGTTACGACATCATGAGCGAGGCCGACGATGTGGATGCCAAGGACAAGATGGCATTCATCGACTATGCCCTTGTTCATTGGGGAGCGTGGCCACGCATGAACATTCTGCGTAACGCGCAGAGCCGACTGACGCTCCCGAGCTTCCATGTGTCCATCGGCGACGGCGTGTTGCTGCCTGGCGTCAAGCGCAAGGTTAACCTTCTTGGGGTGTGCAACATTGGCGAGCTGACGATGACCGTGCGCCGTGTGAACGTGGGAGGCGATACCGCTCTCGACCCCTCCAACGACCGTGATTATGCGAAGCTGAAGGCACATTTTACCTCTGACGAACCGCAGACGCAGACGCGCCGTTACATAGGAATGCCGGCCTACAAGGTGACACGCGACTCGATGTTCATTGATCCGCTACCCGTGGGTGTGTATGTCGTTGAGTTTACGACCAACAACGCCGCCGTGCGCCCAGAACGCCTGCTGCTCAGCGTGACCAATCTTAGCGTTGTCTATCAGTCGATGCCCGGCAACAAGGTGCGCTTCGCCGTGCTCAACGCCACGACAGGAGAGCCTGTGGCAGGTGCCAAACTGCGCTTCAGGTCTGCCGATGAGGTGGCGAACAATGATTTTTCTAAAGCAAAGACCTTTATCTGTGACGACAAGGGTGAGGTGACGGTCGATGCCAACGTGAAGAGAGACAAGCTCTATTATTATGCTTCTACCGACACCGACAAAGCATCGAATGAGCTTAACTCGTATTACAGCTACTACTTCTTCGGCAACGGCAACAAGGTGGAGCCTGTGCTCAAAATGTTTACCGACCGAAGCATCTATCGTCCTGGACAGACGGTGCAGGTGTCGGCAATAGCGTTTAACAAAGGACGCGACGGCTCATCGGTGATGGGCGGACAGAAGGTGACGTTCTCGCTAAGCGACAGCAACGGCAAGGATGTGAGCAAGGCTGAGGTGCTGACCGACAACTACGGCACAGCCACCACCTCTTTCCTCCTGCCTTCAAACGGCCTCACCGGACTTTTCTATCTGCGTGCCTCTGTTGCCGACAAAGCAAGAGCGTGGAAATGGGTGCGCGTGGAGGAATATAAGCGTCCTTCTTTCGACATAACATACGACAAGCTGAAGACCGGCTATCATGTTGGCGACACCGTGGCTGTAAAGGCCACCGCCCGCACCTATAGCGGCGTGGCTGTGCAGGGCGCCAAGGTTCGTTATCGTGTCGTGCGCCGTCCGTCAATGTGGTGGGGACGCTTCGGCATGCGCGACCGCTCGGAACAGGTCTTTGCCGACTCTGCCGTGACCGATGGCAACGGACAGTTTGTTGCGCGTGTGCCTCTGTTCATGCCCGACCGCGAGAAAGGTTTTGAGAAGGTGACGCGCTTCTACACGTTTGACGTCACAGCCACCGTTACCGATGCTGCGGGCGAGAGCCATGACGCAACCACGTCGGTGCCGATCGGCGACAAGCCGACAGCCCTTTCGTGCAACATGCCCGACAAGACCGAGCGCGACAGTTTGCGTTCAATACGCTTCGATTATCGCAATGCAGCAGGTGAGCCCATAAAGGGTGACGTGGTGTTCTACATCGACGACCAGAGGTTCACGACAACCGCCAACACCGACACACCGTTCTCGGCTGCCACGCTCACATCGGCATCGCATCTGCTCACTGCCTATTGTGGCACCGACACCATAAGTCAACATTTCGTGGTCTTCACCATGGACGACAAGAAGGTGGCAACACAGACACACGACTGGTTCTATGCTTCTGCCAAGCGCTTCCCAGCAGACGGACGTCCTGTCTATGTGCAGGTGGGCTCTTCTGACAGCGTGCAGCATGTGCTCTACAGCATCTTCTCAGGAACAGAGGTTCTGGAGAGCGGGGTGCTCAATTTGACTGACGGCGAGGTGTCGACACGTCAGCTCACATATAAGCCCGAATATGGCGACGGCCTTCTGCTCACATGTGCGTGGGTGAAGGAAGGGGTCGTTTATCGACACACAGCCAAGATTGCTTGTCCAAAACGTGACAATCGCTTGCTCACAACATGGACCACCTTCCGCGACCGTCTCACACCGGGACAGAAGGAGGAGTGGACGCTGCACATCTCAACGCCCGACGGGCGGGCTGCCAAGGCACAGGCCATGCTCACGATGTATGACAAGTCGCTTGACCAGTTGAAAAAACATTCGTGGAGTCTTAATGCCGACTGGGTAAGCATTTTGCCCAACAGTGGTTGGCGCACACGCTATTCAAACAACTTCAGCTGTTATGGAGAGATGACGTTCCGTCCGCTTGGTGAGCGACAGCTCGACTTCAGCTCTTTCAACATTCCCTGGTACCGTGCTTTCGGCGAGGTGTTGATGTATAAGACAAGTGGAAAACAGAATGTTGAATTTGAAAGACATTCGGCTGCGAAGAAGGAAAAGTACTACGATTGCGTTGAGACGGTTTCTCTGACGGGTTCGGTGGATGGCGGCATAAACGACATAAAGATTCGTGGCGCAAAAGAAACGACGGTGCAAGATGAGGCTGAAACAACTGAAATGGGCAACGTGGCTGTTCGCCAAAACTTTGCGGAAACAGCTTTCTTCATGCCCTGTCTTGAGACCGACGACAAGGGTGACGTGAAGATAAAATTCACCTTGCCTGAGAGCGTCACCACATGGCGCTTGCTCGGCATCGCTCATGACGAGGTGATGAACATCGGACAGTTGGAGGCAGAGGCTGTGGCGCAGAAGCAACTCATGGTTGAGCCTAACATGCCTCGCTTTGTGCGCTCTAAAGATAAGGGTCACATTGCTGTGCGCCTGTCAAACCTTTCAGAGCGCCACCTTAACGGAACGGCCCGCTTGGAGCTGATAAACCCTGATACCGACAAGGCGGTCTATGTGAAGAACATAAAGTTTAAGGCTGAGAAAGACACAACAGTTTCTCTTGCCTTCCCGTTCGACATGAGCACCATCGACAACGACGGCTTGCTCATCTGCCGTGTCACAGCACAGGCCGGGGGCTTCAGCGATGGCGAGCAGACTTATCTGCCCGTGCTTGCAGCAAGTGAGCTTGTGACGACAGCCGTGCCGTTCACCCAACAGGGTGAGGGCGTGAAGACCATTGACCTCGCTTCCTTGTTTGGTGCAAAGAACGCCGATGGCAAGAAGCTGACAGTAGAATATACGAACAACCCTGCGTGGCTTATGGTGCAGACGCTGCCTTCGGTCACAGACAACGGACGTGAAGATGCCATGACCCTCGCCACAGCCTATTATGTAAACGCCGTGGGACGTAAGCTCATGACGCTCACGCCTGTCATCAAACAGACGGTGGAGCTGTGGAATGTTGACAAGGACAAGAACCTGAAGAGTGGCTTGCAGGAGAACGAGGAGCTGAAAAACATGCTGCTCAGCGAGACACCGTGGGTTGCCGAGGCTGAAAAGGAGACCGACAACATGCGCCGCCTCGCGGCGTTCTATGACGAGAACACCATTGGCAGCCGTTGTGCCTTGTGGATGAACAAGCTGAAGAAGCTGCAACGTTATGACGGATCGTTCGCCTGGTGGACAGGCATGAGTGGCAGCCGTTATGTGACCTCTTCGGTGGCTGAAACCTTGGCTCGCCTGAAGGCCATGGACATGGCTGATGACGAGTGTAACGACATGTGCGCTAAAGCTGTCAACTGGCTCGGAGGAGAGATCGCCAGCGAATGTAACGCCATGCGTAAGCTTGAGAAGAAGGGTGTTAAGGATGTGCGTCCTTCTGGCTTTGCTGCCGACTATCTCTACATTTGTGCTTTGACAGATGCACGCAAGGACATGACGCTGAAGCGACAGGCCGACTACGACTATCTTGTGGCACACCTCGCAAAGCAAAACGCTGACCTTTCTATAGAAGGCAAGGCACGCGCTGCTGTGGCGCTCGCTGCTGCCGGGCGTAGCAAAGAGGCGCTCACCCTGCTTGAGAGCATGCGACAGTATCTTGTTTGCAAACCCGACATGGGATGCTATTATGACACGCCAAAGGCTGGCTACTCATGGCGCAACTATCGCATACCAACACAGGTGGCTGTGATAGAGGCGCTGCAACGCTTGCAGCCGTCTGACGCAAAGACCGTTGCCGACATGCAACTGTGGCTTCTGCAAAGCAAGCGCACACAGGGATGGGACACGCCGCTCAACACGGTCGATGCGGTGTCGGCCTTCCTTGCCAACGATGCCAAGGCACTCACCATGGCCGATGGCAAGCCTGCGGTGCTGAAGGTTGACGGAAAGCATCTGCCTGTGGCAAAGCAGAAGTCGGCGCTTGGATATGTCAAGGCTTCGAAGGAGGGCAACAACATGCGCACGTTCACAGCTGAGAAAACAAGCGGTGGCACATCGTGGGGAGCTGTCTATGCACAGTGGATGCAGCCTGTGGAGGACGTGAAGAGTGCAACGGCAGGAATGACGGTGGAGCGTATGTTCTTCAAGGACGGCAAACGCCTCTCATCGCTCGACCACCTGAAGGTGGGGGACCGCTTGACGGTTCGCATTGTCATCACCGCCGACCGCGACTACGACTTTGTGCAGGTTGCTGACCATCGTGCTGCTTGCATGGAACCGACATCGCAGCTCAGCGGCTATCGCAATGGCTGTTATGTGGCAACCAAGGACAACGCCTCTTATTTCTATTTTGATGTGCTCTCAAAGGGACGCCATACCGTAGAGACGACCTATTATATCGACCGTGCTGGCTCTTACCGCACAGGCCTTTGCACCGCTCAGTGTGCTTACAGCCCAGAGTTTGCGGGAAGAGACAAAAGCTGGGAGGTGAAGAGCGAATGAATTCTACGCAAGTGTGATCGAACAACTCTTTTGGGTTCGTAAAATCTAAAAATAAAAGTTATGTAGTAGGAAGAAAATTCTCATTTCAATGTCGAGATGAGAATTTTCTTCCATTATATCGTTGATGAACACAACATGAATTTCTGTTCTGCTGACATGTTTGAGGATTATATGGGGAATAATCCGTTGCCCCGGAATAATCTGTTGCCCCGGAATAATCTGTTGCCCCAGAATAATCCGTTGCCCCGAATATATAAAACCACGGTGGGGTATAAAAAAAGAGGATGTTAAATGAATAACATCCTCTTGGTGTTTAAAAGTGTGACTCCGGCAGGATTCAAACCTGCAACCTTCTGATCCGTAGTCAGATGCTCTATTCAGTTGAGCTACGGAGCCTTACTTCTTAAAAGCGAGTGCAAAGGTAATGTTTTATTTTGAAACTGCCAAATGTTTTTGAAGAAATCTTTATTTTTTTTTCTTTGAACAATGCTTTCAGCTTGTTGGCTTGGGCGTTTCGAGGTTTATTTTTAACTTTGTAGAAGATAAGCTGCACCTCGGCAAAGCTTATTTGAAAACATGGCATAACGACAAGAAAACAATGACACGCAATAAGAAAACAATAATGGGGTTGGCGCTTGCTCTTGCGCTGATGGCTGTGCTTAGCCTGTTTGTGGGCGCTGTTCCTCTTGCACCAGCAGATGTCTTGACCACGCTTTTTGGTGGCGAGACGTCCGACACGTTGCGGTTCATTGTGCTTGAGTCGCGACTGCCGCAGACGCTTACTGCGGCGCTTTGTGGTGCTGCTCTGGCTGTTGGCGGACTGCTTCTTCAGAACATTTTTCGCAATCCGCTTGCTGACCCATCGGTCTTTGGCATAAGTAGCGGTGCGGCCTTGGGTGTGGCTGTGGTCATGCTCATGGGCGGTGGCGCCGTCATGACCGACAGTTTGGTGGGCATGGGCGCTACGGTTGTGGCGGCTTTCATTGGTGCCATGGCTGTGACGGCGTTGGTGTTTGTGCTCTCGCTTGCCGTGCGTGGCGGTGTGGCTCTGCTCATTATCGGACTGATGATTGGCTATGTCGCTTCGGCGTTTATAACCGTTATAAACTTTTTTGCCACGGCCGATGGCGTGAAATCGTACCTCTTGTGGGGCATGGGAAGCTTTGCCAACGTGTCGTCAGAACAGTTGTGGTGGATAGCCGTGCCCGTGGGGGTGGGCCTTTTTGTGGCGTTGCTTCTTTCAAAGAGTCTTGACATCATGCGGCTTGGCGACAACTATGCAGTAGCCTTGGGCCTTAACATTGCGGCTGTTCGCAACGGGGCGCTGGTGCTTGTCGGTTTCCTCACAGCCGTTACGACGGCGTTCTGTGGGCCGATAGCGTTCATAGGGCTTGCCGTGCCTCACATAGCGCGGATGGTCATGCGCACCGACAGCCACTTGTCGCTGGTGCCTGCCACGTTGCTTATGGGAGCGGTCATAGCGATGGCTTGCAACATGGCTTGCTCACTGCCGGGCGGTGGAGGGGTGTTGCCCGTCAATGCCGTCACGCCGTTGGTGGGCGCCCCAATTGTGATTTATGTGATTATGAAGAAAAACAAATGACCTGAGGTCAACATGCTCTGATTGTGAAGGTCTTAACGTTTTGCTTAAAATAAAAAAGATATGGACGAGAAAGAAAGAATATTGCAGCTTCGGAAAGAACTGCATGAACACAATTATAAGTATTATGTGCTCAACAGTCCGGATATTTCCGATTTCGACTTTGATGCTCTCATGCGCGAACTTCAAGACCTTGAGGCTCGACATCCTGAGATGGCGGATCCAAACTCGCCGTCGCAACGTGTGGGAAGCGACCTGAACAGCGAGTTTAAGCAGGTGGTGCACAAGTATCCCATGCTCTCGTTGGCTAACACTTATAACCAACAGGACGTGCGCGACTGGTATGAGAGCGTGAAGCGCGGACTGGGTGGCGAGGATTTTGAGGTGTGCTGCGAGATGAAGTATGACGGACTTTCCATTTCGCTTACCTATGTTGACGGCCAACTGGTGCGTGGCGTCACCCGTGGCGATGGTGTGCAGGGCGATGATGTTACGGCAAACGTGAAGACCATACGCTGCATTCCGTTGGTGCTTCCCGGCACGGGCTATCCCCATGAGTTTGAAATCCGTGGCGAGATTCTGATGCCGTGGAAGGTGTTTGAGCGTCTTAACGCTGAGCGTGAGGCAGCAGAGGAGCCGCTCTTTGCTAACCCGCGCAACGCCGCCAGTGGCACGTTGAAGAGTCAGAACTCGCGACTTGTGGCAAGCCGACAGCTCGACAGCTACCTCTATTATCTGCTTGGCGAGGAGTTGCCGTCGGATGGCCATTATGAGAATCTTCAGGCGGCAGCGTCATGGGGCTTTAAGATAAGCCAAGGCATGAAGAAGGTGAAGACGCTTGAGGAGATTTATGCCTACATCGACTTTTGGGACACGGAACGCAAAAACCTGCCTGTGGCTACCGATGGCATTGTGCTGAAGGTCAACTCGCTACGACAGCAACGACAGTTGGGCTTCACTGCAAAGAGTCCGCGATGGGCTATAGCCTATAAGTTTAAAGCCGAACGCGCCCTCACGCGCCTTGACAAGGTCACCTATCAGGTTGGCCGTACAGGAGCCGTGACGCCCGTTGCCAACATGGAGCCTGTGCAGCTTGCTGGCACCACGGTGCGTCGCGCCACGCTTAACAACGAAGATTTCATACGCAGCTTCGATCTTCACATCAGCGATTATGTGTATGTGGAGAAGGGTGGCGAGATCATTCCTAAGATTGTGGGCGTCGACACCGACCGTCGTGAGCCAGGGGCGCAGCCTGTTGAGTTTATAACACATTGCCCCGAGTGTGGTGCCGAACTTGTGAGATATGAGGGCGAAGCCGCACATTATTGTCCTAACGATGCTGCTTGTCCACCGCAGATCAAGGGCCGGATAGAACATTTCATTGCCCGTAGAGCCATGAACATAGACTCGCTTGGACCTGAGACCGTTGATGAATATTTCCGTCGTGGACTTATTCACAACATCGCCGACCTGTACGACATAAAGGTTGAGGACATAAGTGCTGGAGGCAGCAAGCTACGTTCGGCACAGAAGATTGTCAAAGCCATTGACGACTCAAAGAAGGTGCCGTTTGAGAGAGTGGTCTTTGCCCTCGGCATACGTTTTGTGGGAGAGACCTCTGCCCGTCTTATTGCCCGACATTTTGGCGACATCGACACGCTCATGAACGCATCGTTGCAACAGCTGCTTGAGGTAGAGGGCGTGGGCGAGGTCATTGCCAAGAGCATAATAACCTATTTCCATAACGACACAAACCGCTCTATCGTGGAACGTCTGCGTGCTTATGGTTTGCAGATGGCTGTTGAGAAGGGCGAGGAGCAAGGTGGCAGCGATGTGCTTGCAGGCAAGAGCATTGTTATAAGTGGCGTGTTCCAGCACCACAGCCGCGATGAGTATAAGGCAATAATAGAACGCAATGGCGGCAAAAACGTAGGCTCTATCAGCGGCAAGACATCGTTCATACTCGCTGGCGACAATATGGGCCCGTCAAAACTGCAAAAGGCTGAGAAGCTGGGGGTGGCTATCGTGGACGAGGAGACTTTCCTGAAGATGATTGAAGGCTCTGCAACCGAAGATTCTGCAATAGCCGAAGATTCTATGGCTGAAAGCTCTATAGCCGAAAGCTCTGCAATCGAAGGCTCTGCAACCGAAGGCTCTGCCAACGAAAACACTGCCAGCGAAGGCTCTGCCAACGAAAGCTCTGCCAACGAAGGCACTGCCAGCGAAAGCTCTGCAACCGAAGGCTCTTCTGGTCATTCTGAAAGTCAAAGTGAATGTTCTGCATCTTCAAATGTTCAGAAAGAAACCTCTAAAGCTTCGTCTAAGGGTGGTGGTGAGCAACTGCTTCTGTTTGAGGATTAATAATTCATGAAAAAATGTTTAACAGAAACATTTAAATTTGGAACAATGAAAATATTTGTAGAAGACAAGATAGAGTCGGTCTGTCCCTCTTTTGTGGGAGCTTGTGTAGAGGCCGATGTTGAGAACAGCGAATATTCGGAGGAGCTGTGGCAGCTTATCGATGAGCTTGGTGAGCAGTTTCGCCAGACGCTGACGACCGAATCGTTGAAAGACATCAGCGCCATTGCTGCCACACGCCGCGTCTATAAGGCTTGCGGCAAGGATCCTTCGCGCTACCGTCCGTCGTCGGAGGCTCTCATTCGCCGCATGCTGCAAGGCAAGAAGCTTTATCAGATAGACACGCTCGTGGACCTGATAAACCTTGCAAGCATAAAATATGGCTACAGCATTGGTGGCTTCGATGGCGACAAGTTTGACGGCGACACGCTCACGCTCGGCGTGGGACGTGAGGGCGAGCCTTACGAGGGTATCGGTCGTGGCATGCTCAACATTGCCGGCCTGCCTGTGTATCGTGACAACACGGGTGGGGTAGGTACGCCAACAAGCGACAACGAGCGCACGAAGATGGGCTTGCAGACACGTCACCTCGTGGCGCTTGTCAACGGATACGATGGCAATGAGGACACCGTGCGGGCCACAGCAGAGCTTATCATCAATCTGGTGAACCGTTTCTGCAAAGGACAAAACGCAAGATATTTTGTTTATAAGTAGGGGCGAGAAAAAGGAAATGAAAGCGGCACATCGTAAGATAGTGTCGCTTTTTCTTTGTCGTTACAGTAGGATGATGTAACTTTGCAACCTGTAATAACCAAATCTAAAGAATTGTGGGAATAGTAATAGGCATTGACGTTGGCATAAGCACAACAAAGATTGTGGGAATTGTGGAGCAAGGAAAGGTGTTGTCGCCAATCCGTATCAAGGCCACAGACCCCGTGACATCGCTCTACGGCGCTTTTGGAAAATTTCTGTATGTAAACAAGATACAGCTTCAGGACATTGAGAAGGTCATGCTCACGGGTGTGGGTAGCGCTTACATCAATGAGCCGATATATAATCTGCCCACAGAGAAGGCAGAAGAGTTTATAGCAGACGGTCTTGGTGCGCGTTATGAGACCAAGCTCGACCGCATGATTGTGGTGAGCATGGGCACGGGCACGTCTATCGTGAAGTGTGACGGTGAAGACATTAAGCACATCGGCGGCATAGGCATTGGCGGTGGAACGCTGCAAGGTCTGTCGCGCTTGTTGCTGAAGACCGACGACATCTTGCAGGTGTCGAAGCTTGCCGAGGAGGGCGATGTGGCACACATTAACTTGCTGATAAAAGACATCAGCGCCAAACCTCTTCCGGGGCTACCTATGGATGCTATTGCTTCGCTTTGCGGCAACGCCAAGAGCAACGCTTCGCGTGAGGATATCGCCATCGGACTGATATGGATGGTGCTTCAGAGCATCTGTAGCGCGTCCATTCTCTCTTCACTTGGCTCTGGCATAAAAGATTTTGTGATGATCGGTAATCTCACGTTGCTGCCGCAATGTAGCCGTGTGTTCCCTGCAACCGAGCGGTTGTATGGCGTGAAATTCCATATTCCTAAGTATTCGGAGTTTTGCACGGCCATAGGTGCGGCGTTATGTTACACCAACAGGCAACAATAACGCTTCTTTTGAGAATAGTTTGTTAACATAAAAAAGTGAGCTTGCGCCATAATGGTTACAAGCTCACTTTTTTATGTTTGTTTTGTTGTTTCTTATGATGTTCTTGTCTTTATCAAAAGACGCTTTTCGTCTTTATAAGAAGCCTCTCTCGTCTTTATTAAAAGCTTCTTTTGTCTTTAGAAGATGTGCATCTGTCCAAGGATGAAGAGCAGAGAGTAGCCGAGCACAAGGCCGATGATGCCCATAACAACACCAATCTTCATCATCTCGTTCTGTTTGACCAGACCGGTAGAGTGGGCGATGGCGTTTGGAGGCGTACTGATAGGCAGGGCCATGGCCACAGATGCTGCAACGGCGATGCCGATGAGAACGGTTGGTGTGCCGCCGATGCTTTCAAGAGATGAGCCCATGCCCTTGCACACAACGGCGAGGATAGGCACGAGAAGAGCGGCTGTGGCGGTGTTCGAGATGAAGTTGGACAGCAGATAGCAGATGAGGCCTGAGATGATAAGGATGGCCACTGCCGACCAAGAACCGAACGGTATGCTCTTGATGGCGTTCTCTGCCAGACCCGACTCGTTGAGGGCAAGACCAAGGGCAAAGCCACCGGCAACCATCCAGATAACGCTCCAGTTGATGTCTTGAAGGTCGCGGGCGTTGACAACGCCTGTCACGGCAAACACCACGATGGGCAGTATGGCCACGGTGTTGGCACCAACGCCGGTGACCTTGTCGAGCATCCACAGGGCAACGGTGGCAATGAACGTCACGGCCACAACCACGGTGCGCCAGTTGTGTTGCAGCTCACCGCCGATGGTGAGGTGAATGGTCTTCTTTGTGAAGGGGAAGAACTTCTTGAGCAACATCCAGCCGATGAGGAGCAAGACGATGGTGAGCGGCATCATGAAAGCCATCCACTCGCCGAAGCCGAGGTTGAGGTTCAGACCGTTGGGGTCGTTAAGATATTTAAGGGCGATGGCGTTTGGAGGGGTTCCGATGGGGGTTCCCATACCGCCAATGTTGGCTGCTATAGGGATGGAGAGCGTGAGGGCTATGCGGCCCTTTCCGTCGGCAGGCAACGTGCGAAACACCGGCGCGAGGAACGTGAGCATCATGGCTGCGGTGGCGGTGTTGCTGACGAACATCGAGAACACGCCTGTTATGAGGATGAAGCCTAAAAGCACATTCTCACTCTTGGTTCCGAAAGGACGTATGAGGGTGCGGGCAAGCAGAACGTCAAGACCCGACTTTGTTGCTGCGATAGCAAGGATGAAACCTCCAAGGAAGAGGATGATGATGGGGTCGGCAAAGGTGGCCATGATTGACGTGTGGTCAAGCAGCTCACTCTTGTCGATGCCGCTACGCATGAAATTGAATGCGCTGTTGGAGGTGGTGAACAGCAACAAGCCGATGACGCTCACCGATGTAGCCCATGACGGCACAGCTTCTGTTATCCACAAGATGGTGGCCAAAGCAAAGATTGCGATGACACGCTCTTGTATGACGGTCAGTCCCTCTATGCCGTAGGCATCAAGAGGAAGGAACCATAACACGGCGGCAATGAGCACCGCCACTACGAACATTACGGCCTTCCTCACATTAAAGGAGCCGTCGAGAAGGTTTTTTGTTTCGTTAGGCATATTATTCAAAAAAATAGGTTTGTAAATTGATTAACTTCCTGCATCTGTCTGCGATTCTTTCGCTGACGTCTGCATTGTGCTTACAAAGGAACGCAAAAAAAATGAACGGCGCAAATATTTCGCCTTCATTTTATAGCTTTTTTATTTTCTTCTCAATTTTTGTTTTTGTCTTGTTGCTTCTTCCTTCTTTTCTTTCTTTCTTTCTTTCTTTCCTATCCTTTTCTGTTCCTCTTTTTTTTCTGTTCCTCCTTTTATCCTTTTTCAGAAGAGTGCGATCTACAGCAAAAGTTCCATATCGACAACGTCAAGCATCTTCCCAAATTTTATGCCCACTTTCTCAAAGCACGATTTCTGTTCGAAACCTAACGAGGCATGCATCTTTATGCTTGCTTCATTGTCGCCTGTTATGCAAGCTATAAGGGCCACGAACCCACGGTGGCGGCATTCGTCGATAAGCATGTGCATGAGTTGTGTGCCTATGCCTCGGCGTTCTATGCCAGGTGCAAGGTAGATGGTTGTCTCAAGCGTGTGGCTGTAGGCTTCGCGCTCTTTCCAACGGTGAGCATAACAGTAGCCGCCGACTGTGCCGTCTTCGTTCTCATACACATAATAAGGATATTCTGTTGAAATGTCCTTTATGCGTTCCTCCATCTGTTCTGCCGTTAGCGGTTCTGTTTCAAAACTGATGGTCGTGTTGAGGATATACTGGTTGTAGATGTCGGTTATAGCCTTCGCATCTGCTGGTGTGACGTTTCTTATCATACTTTTTTGTTTGATAAAGTTGTTAAAAACAAGAAACCTCATAAATCATTTCTGATCTATGAGGTTTATCTTGGGTGGCAGGTGGGACTCGAACCCACGACATTCAGAACCACAATCTGACGCTCTAACCAACTGAACTACGGCCACCGTGTTAGCTTGTTAAACGCTTATGTCTTAAAAGCGAGTGCAAAGGTACGGGAATTATTTTAAACTACCAAATAATTCCCGCACTTTTTTCAAACTTTTTTTACTTTTCCTTCAATTTCCCTTTTATTTTGCGGGCTGTGCAGGTGCTGCAGGTGCTGCGGGAGCTGCGGGAGCCTGCTGTGCAGGAGCTGCTTGCTGTGCACCGGCTGCGGGAGCCTGCTGCTGGCTTGCGCCAAATCCGGGAGCATTGTTAGGATTGGTTGCGGGTGCCTCGACGGCGCTCTTCTCCATAACGCTCTGCTCGTTTGTAGCCTTAGGAGCTACATAAGCACAGATAACGCTGATAACAACCATTGCGATTGCGAGACCCCATGTTGTCTTCTCTACGATGTCAGTGGTCTTTCTTACGCCCATGATTGAGTTGGACGATGAGAAATTGGAAGCCAAACCGCCTCCTTTTGATTCCTGAATGAGCACGATGCCGATCATCAGAACCGATGCAATCAGGATCAGAATTACGAATAATGTGTAAATCATTGCTGTTTTGTTATTTTTATTGTTTTATTTTTTTGTTTTTTCTGTTTTTTGCTTTTCAGCTTTTTCCTCCAATCATCAGCCTTTGGGCTTAATCAGTCAGCCTTTTAGACTTTCTTTCATCTTCTTTTTGTGTCTTCTGACTATTGTTTTTGCTTGCCTTTTGCCTTGCTGTTTATAATCAGTTTCTCCAAAAATCTGATTTGGTCTGCAAAGTAAGCATTTTTTTTTGGATAATTCAAATTTAAACGCTTAATAATTTCAAGAGCCTTCGAATATCTGCCTTGTTTGATGTATATTTTGGCCAATGTCTCCGTAAAGAAACTGTCATCGGGCGGTGTTTCGGCGTTTTTGTGGTCTTCTTCCATCTGCGGCACATACTCGGGTGTGTCCTTAAGAGTGATCTTTCCACCGTCGTTTATGAAGTCGTCGATGAGAGCCTGACCTTTAAGCTGAGGCGCTTGCGTTTGGTCTTGTTTCTTGTCGTCTTCGTTTTCCGACTCTATGAGATAAGCCACATAATCGTTGGCGGCATCGGCGGGCGTGGGCTTGCGTCGAGGTTCCTTGGGTTGCTCGGTGGCTTTTTCGGGCATAGAGTCGAGATAATGGTCTATTATAGACATTGTGCGCTTGCTCTTGTCGTCATCATCGTGAGCATTTGCCTCTTTGTCTGCCGTAGCCGATATGCTGTCTGCCTGCTTAAGCCGATAGTGGGCAGCCTCCACGAGGTCAAACAGCTTCTTGCGGTCTGTTATGAACACAGCTGCTCGCCTTAGCTCTTCATCAAACGAAGAGTCGTGCAGAAGATACAGGTTCTGTAGCATCAGCAGACGGGCTGTCTGATAATAAGGATAGAGCGCAACCATGCTTCGGAGATCGTAAAGGGTCTCCTTGTTCATTAGTTCGGGGTGGTTTATGAGTTGCGTTAGATCCATCACTTTTTAAGGTTTGTTTTACCAGTAGGTTATGTCTTGCTTTCGCTTCAGGCCTTCTGTCAGAGAACCTTGTCCATGGCCGCTTGTTACCAGTTGGCAACGGTGGCGTTGAATATCTGCTCTGTGAGGTCTTTCACCATCTGTGTCACCAGCTCTTCTTGCACCGAGTTGAGGCTTTGCGTTGTCTCGTAGGTCTTGGAGGCTGTAAACTGTTGCTCAAAGTCGTCGTTGTGGTTCACATTGTTGGTGAAGCGCACGTTCACCGTTATCGACAGTTCTGTCTGTGCCGAATGGCCTTCGCTCGACACCGACTTGTTGCGCTGCGTATATTGCGTTATCTCGCCCTCAATCTTGAGGTCGCCGTTGCGGCGCACCTGTATCAGGCGCGTGTGGTTGGCGTACATGTCCTTAAGGGCGTTGTTGAACATCGGTCCCATCGGTCCCCACACATAGCTTGAGCGTATGGGGAAGTCGGCAATCTGTATGGTCTTCGTCTTGGTGTAGTCTATGCTTGCGCCGTTAAACTTGTAAGACACCGAGCACGACATTGCGGCGAGGCTCAGCACGGCAACACACATTATTATATATGTGCGTGCCTGTCTTGTGTGAGCGTGTGCCTTTCTCATGCCTTTGCGAAGCCATGTCCACGTTCCTGATATCTGTTCTTTCGTTTTATTTGTCAAGCCCATATTGCTTAATTCTTCTATAAAGTGTGCGGTCAGAGATGCCCAGCTCAGCAGCTGCTTTCTTGCGGTTGCCGCCATTCTTCTCAAGCGCTCTTTCCACCATCTGTCGTCCGAGGTCGTTGAGGTTGAGGCTGTCGCTGTCTTTAATCTCCTCTACCTCCACATCCTCCACTCTGTTTTGCTGCCTCATGTCGTGCATGCCGTAGGGGGTTACATGCTGCTCTGCCGGAGCCAAGGTGTGCATGGTGGTGGGGTAGGGTGTGGCCTGTTGGTAAGGAGTGGTGTTTTCAAGCTTACCTGCCTCGTCAATCTTTTTCCGCATGTCGTTCATCTCGCGTCTCATCTCGCTCACGTTGCCTCGCAGCTCATACAGGATCTTGTAGAGCAGCTCGCGCTCGTTCTCATAAGAGTGGGCGCCCCCTTGGTTGGGTATCATCGCCAACTGTGTGCTTTCAGGGTCTTCGGGTATGAACTGGTGAATGGTGCTGGCGTCGATTTCGCGCTCTGTGCTCAGCACCGACATCTGCTCTGTTATGTTCTTAAGCTGGCGCACGTTTCCCGGCCACTTATATTTGAGCATAATCTTCTTGGCATCTTCCGTGAGCGTTATGCGCGGGATGTTATATTTTTCTGCCATCTGCATGGTGAACAGCTTGAACAGAAGCAGAATGTCGTTGCCGCGTTCGCGCAGCGGCGGCATCTTTACCGGTATGGTGTTAAGGCGGTAATAGAGGTCTTCGCGGAATCGCCCCTCGCTCACCGCTTTCTGCATGTTCACGTTGGTTGCTGCCACAATGCGCACGTTGGTCTTGCGTATCTCCTGTCCACCCACGCGGATATATTCGCCTGTCTCAAGCACGCGCAGCAGACGGGCTTGTGTGGCGAGAGGCAGCTCTCCCACCTCGTCGAGGAATATTGTTCCTTTGTTGGCTGTGCCAAAATAGCCATCGCTCTCGCCAATGGCTCCTGTGAACGAACCCTTCTCGTGTCCGAACAGTTCGCTGTCTATCGTTCCCTCAGGAATGGAGCCGCAGTTGATGGCAAAATATTTCTCTCTGCGTCGTGGTGAGTTGTCGTGTATAATTCTTGGAATGATCTCTTTGCCCACTCCGCTCTCTCCGATAATAAGCACAGAAAGGTCGGTGGGTGCCACCTGTAAGGCGACATCCAAGGCATGGTTCAACTCGTCGCAATTGCCGACGATGTTGTAGCGTTGCTTTATTTTCTGTAATTCAGAGGTATCCATTAGAGCACAAAGTTAGACATTTTATCTGACAAAACGGCAGAACCTGTCGCTTTTTTTGTATTTTTTAGTCCTTTCATGGCAGTTTTCTTTCTTGCCCGTTGTTTGTCATATCCTTTGAGCCAATAAGGTCTTGGTTCTTACGGGTGTTTCGTTCGGTTATTGTAACCATGCCATTTAGCTCTCCTAAGTATGGCATTTAGCCAAGCTAAGTGAGGCATTTAGCCAAGCTAAGTGAGGCACTTCCTTTTTTCCCCTAAATTCCCACTTCCGCATAACCCACCAACCGGTCGGTGCGTGAGCCTATGGGGCGATAATAGATGAGTGCCTGGTAGGTGTTTTCTGTCTGGTAGAAGTTGCCCTCTGAGGGTAGGAGAGAGAGCGACCCGTCGGAGCGTTGTGTGAGATAACGGTATGAGTAGTAGCCTTGTTTCAGAAGAATGGTCGCTTCATATCGTTTCTGTAGCTCGTCATAGGTCATGCGGTAGAGGTCGTCGGTGCTCTCGTTTGTCCATTTTCCGCTCACATAGATGTCGCCAGGCTGACGGTCGAGGACGAGGGTGAAATGGGTGAGGACATAGTCGGAAGCAATGTCGTTTTCAATGTTGTCGCTGTTGCGAATGTAGAAACATCCGTTGGCATCTTCGTCGTAGATGTAGTTTGGCCGTGGCTCGTCGGGCCAGATGAAGGCGTGGTAACGGGTGCTGTCCCACGACACGCTCTCTATGCCCATGGTGGGGTGTGAGGGGTCGAGGGTCTCAAACTTGCGATACTCGTTGCCTGCCTCGAAGATGAGGCTGCGGTTGTGTTCCCATTGCAAGCCGTCGTTCTTCACATATTGGGGCGTGGCGTTGCAGACAGCGTTTGTCCAACAGCCGTTTTGCAGCACCACGGTCTTTATTTCCTTTTGCTGGTCGCGCACGGCGATGGCGCCATAGCCCAGCTTCATGCTCACCTGCTGGTGCGATCGGTTAATGTCGATGTCGGTGTTTGTGGTCACGCCGAGGGCCACAGCCGTCTGTTGTTCCACAATCATGAAGCACGCCTTGAAGACGGTGTCTTGCGTGTTGTCGTCATAGACCGTCAGCCGATAGTTGCCGCTTATGGTCGGCACACATCTGTCGTTCGGGATCTGCAGGCGATAGTGGGTATATTGAACCGAGGTGTTTATCGACTCTTCCATGTCGTCGATGGTGTTGCCGTCGGCAAAGCCTTTGCAATAGTCGCTTGCGAAGAGCTGGTCGCTCACCGTCCAGTCGGCCTCGCAATGTTCCAGCTTGTAGGCGTAGCGGTGATATTCGTGTGTGAGGTCGTCGAAGGCAATGTTCATGACGCTGCCGCTGCCCAGCTGCATTATTGGCATTTGCAGCCACTTGTCATCGGCCGTGACCTGTAGCGATGCAATGTCGGGGCTTAGCACCTCGTTGCGTTGCGCCTTGGCTGATGATGTGAAGACGAAGCATGCAGTCATGGCCAGACATGTTGTCATGACGAGACGGATGTGTCTTTTCATGGCATTTGCTGACCGTTTCAGCGCGGCTCTTTTACAGTTGTCGATAATCATGGCGTTTGCTTGTTGTGGTGTTGTCAAAACTCGAACGTCACCTTGGCGTTTATCAGTCGGCCGGTGAGATAGTTGGGCACGGCATACTGCTGGTTGGTGACATCCGTAATCCAATAATAAGAGTTGACGTTGTTTATGCCGAAGAGGTTGAGGCAGTCGATGCCCAGCCAGATGTTGCGCAGCGTCTTGCCCTTGGCGTGGTTCTCGTTGTCGAGCAGTCGGTAGCTCAGACCGATGTCGGCACGTTTATAGGCAGGTGCTCTGAACGTGTTGGTCTCCAGTTCTTGGTGTGGTGTGGAGAAAGGCAGACCGTCGGCGTAAGCAAGTTTCAGCGACATCTTCCATCGGTCTGTGCCGGGAAAATAGTCGGTGAAGAACATGTTGAGCGCGTAACGCTGGTCGGTGGGCAGCGGAATGTTTTTGCCGTTAAGCTTCATGCTTGTGTTCATGAGCGACAGACTGACCCACGAGTCGGTGCCTGGCACAAACTCGCCATAGAGCTTAAGGTCCAGTCCGGCGGCGTGTCCGCTGCATGCGTTGTTGCCATAATAGACCACCTTGACGTTGTTCACGCTGTAAGGCACGAGGTTGCCGAGCGCCTTATAGTAGGCCTCTGCCGTAAACTTATAGGGCCGTTCTTTCATGTTGAACCTATAGTCGAAGCCCGCAATGAAGTGTATGGACCTCTGGCTCTTCGCCTTCTCGTTGAGCTGTGCGTAGGTTATGCCGTTAACGGTCGTTGTGTCGCGCACCTCTTTGAAGAACGGTGCCTGATAGTAGAGTCCGGTAGCGAAGCGCAGCGTCACGTTTCGGTTGAACGACGGCACGATGCCGAGCGACAGGCGCGGTGAGAGGATGGTCTCTTTGGTGAAGCTCCAATGGCTTAGACGCACGCCATAGTTGAGCGTGAAATGGGTGTGTTCGCCCTTGCTTGCGAAGCGGTAAGTGTCTTGCATGTAGGCCTCTATGCGGTTGGCGCTGAGCTTGTTGTTGGCTCTCATAGAGTAGACCATCTGCAGGTCTGTTCCCGTGTGCGGCATGTTGTAGCCTGCCGAGTCGCGCATCTCATACTCTACCGACCGTTCCTTTATCCTTTCGCTCTTGAAGGTTAGCGCTCCCTCGATGTTGTGCTTCTGCGCCTTGTGCTGGAAGAGCAGTTTTGCGCTTGCCACATTGGCCTTCAGATAGTTGCGTGCATGCTGGAAATAGGTGCCCACCCCCAGGTTCTCGCTTGTCTCCGTTTGTGTGAGCCAGTATTGTCCCTGAATGTCGTAGGTCTCCTGCTCTTTTGTGTGGAAGGCCGATGCTATGAGCGACAGCGAGGTCTTGTCGGTGAAATGGCGCGTTATGTTGAGCGAGCCGAAGAATGTGCGGAAGATGTCTTTCTCCTTACCGTCGAAATAGACGCGGAACGACTTCACGCTCTCCATCGTTCCAAATTTTGTCTCGCGGTCAGATGGCTCAAAGTTGTAATGGTTGTCGGAGATGTTGCCCATCAGGCTTACTGTCCATCGCTTGTTGGGCGTGTAGATGAGGTGCGTCTGATAGTCGAGGTAGCTGGGCTTGTATTCGCCCTTCGTCTCCAGCGAACCGAGCATATACTGGTTTGTCTTGTAGCGCAGACCGTTGCTCCACGCCAGCTTCTTGTTGCTGAACCCCACATAGGCGCTTGCGCCGAGCACACTGGCTGTTGCTGTGGCTTCAAAGCGTTTGGGGCGCTTGTAGGTTATGTCGAGAGCCGACGACATCTTGTCGCCATATTTTGCTTCGAAGCCGCCTGTTGAGAACCCTATCTTGTCGACCATGTCGGGGTTAATGACCGACAGGCCTTCTTGCTGTCCGCTTCTCACGAGGAAAGGCCGGTACAGCTCAACGTTGTTTATGTAGACGCTGTTCTCGTCGAACGAGCCGCCGCGCACGTTATACTGTGAACTGAGCTCGCTGTGTGTCGACACACCTGCCTGACTCTGAATGAGTTCCTCCACGGCGTTGCCCGTTGTTGAGGGTGTGTGCTGCATGTTCTCCTTCTTAAGCTCCTGTGTCTGTCCTGTCTGGCGTTTCATCTCCGTCACCGTGACCTCCGAGAGCGTGTTGTCGCTGTACATCACGACCTGAAGCGTCTGTTTGCCGCGCGGCTTGCGCAGCACCCTCGTCTTTGTCTTGTAACCCACCATGGAGAAGCGTATCACCACCGAGTCGGCGCTGTGGAGCTGTAACGAGAACTCGCCCTTGAGCGATGTCATGGCAATCTTGCCCTGGCTCACGCAAGCCACGGTTGCAAACTCAAGAGGTTCCGATTGCTCGTCGGTCACGCGGCCCTGCAAGGTGAAGCTTTGGGCAGCGGCGTTAAGCGTTACGAGCGCGAGAATATATAATAAAAATAATGTTCGTTTCATACCTTATTATAACGGCCTTTGGGGCAGATTATTGCTTTTTGTCACAATAATGTTCTTGTCCTTCGTTTATAATAAGTTATATGCTTGTAGGGCAATGCCTGATAAGGTAGTTGTTTACTATCTCCATAAAGGTTCTTTTTCCCAACCTTGAGGAAATCCCATGGCATTTTTTGTGTTTAACGTGAGTTCGACGAGATATATGTGTCTGAGAATTAGAGCAAAATTTGTTAAATTAATCATAAATAATTAATTCGTTTTGCTGCATATATGGCGTTTTTCTTAATTTTGCCTTCTGTTAAAAAAACTTTTTAAAATTAGATTTATTTAGAATTCTTATTGTATGGATAAACGTTTCAAGCTTTTATTTATAATCTTGTGCTTTGCAATATCTGCGTTTGCGCAACAGTTTTCTGTCTCAGGAAGGGTTATAGATGCTGATGGTCATCCGCTCGACTTCGCTAATGTTTTCATTGTCGCTCCTGGCGATAAGATAGAAGCGAGTGCTGTGTGTGATGTTGATGGAAAATTTAAGATGACGGTTGGCGCAGGCAAATGCATGCTGGGATGTACGTTTATCGGATATGAGATGTACCAGAACGTTATCGACTTGAACAGCGACATAGATGTGGGAGATATCAAAATGCAGCAAAGTGCCACAGAATTGCAGACGGTTGTGGTGCAAGGGCGTTTAATGAGCGTGCGCATGCAGAAAGATGGCTATAGCGTGGATGTTTCTAAAATAAACAATGATTTCAACAACGCCCTTGATCTCATGCGTTGTATTCCCCAAGTACAGGTTAAGGACAACGAACTGAAGGTGGCAGGCAAGCAACAGGTGCTGGTGAAAATAGGTAATGTTGTGCAGCGTGTAGAGACGAGCGAGCTGCCTGATGTGCTTAAAGGCTATGACGCACGGCTTGTTGAACGAGTAGAGATCCTTCGTCAGCCACCATTGCGCTATGACAAAGACGGCAACACCGCGATGATTGTCTTGCACACCACGCCAGGCTTTAGTAAGTATTTTGGTGGCATAATAGGCACAGAAGAGATGAAGGGAGAAAACTATAATTTTCGTTATGGTGGCTTCGGACAGTTGATGTATAACACGGAAAAGATGTTCCTTTCTGTGGCGCCGTCTGCCAACTGGAACGGGTCTTATATGAAGGAGTCGGCTCAATACGACTATGGCTCTTATTTATATAAAAATGTTTCTCCGTCTAAAGGTGACAATAACTATGCGGGTGTAAGGGGCATCCTTCAATGGAACTATTCGAAAAGCGGATTGCTCGGTTTGACAGGAGGATTCAATAAACGCAGCATCGACAATGTCTTTGTGTCTTCCGATTGGGCTGAGCCTCAAACAAATGGGGTCGTAGATGCTAAAAGCAACAACGACATAAGTTTCCGCACGCCAAAGAAAACTGTTACTGCATACATGGAGCAGACTCTCGGACGCCCCGAGAACAAGATGTGGCTTGAAACATCTTATTATGATTATACAGAGAAGCAGAATTCAGATTACGTCTCTTTGAGCGTGAAAGACGGCAAGAAATTTTTTACTTACAACGACAAAGATTGTCTGAAGGTTAGAGGAGTGGGCGTAAACAACGATTACTCCTTGCTTCTCGACACCACAGCCCACAACACCACTTTCGATTTTGGTGCTCGTTTCTCTTTCTCGCGCACCGACAAAGACCGTGACCACAACCAATGGATGTGCATTGACCTCAACGAGACAGCATATGAGGAGACGGCTCTTTTCAAGCTTGATGAGTATGTGCTTGCACCTTACGCCAGCTTGTCGTCACAGCTTACAAAGAAATGGTGGATGCGTCTTGGGCTTGTTTCAGACATCGCCTGGCGACGCAACAAGCAGATTGAGGATAGCTGGCATAAGACGTTCGTCACATGGTTGCCTTCATTGCATACAAGCTTCGCCTTCAATCCTCATCACCAGTTGTCGTTCACCCTCAACTCCTCTGTTACGCAGCCAAAGTTTGGACAGCTTAATCCGTTTGGTTGGCGTGTCAATCAGAAACAATATGTTCGTGGCAACATGCAGTTGAAGCCAGAAAAACATTACGACTCGCGTCTCACTTACACATATAACGGCAGCCTGTCGGTATCGGGAGTGATGAATTTCGGTCACGACATCATAGCACAGGTAACCTCGTTTTCTGATGGCTATATTGTTACAAAACCCGAGAACGCACAGAACAGCGCCGAGTATGGGCTTTCTGCCAGCTATTGGTTTAACCGTCTGTCGTGGCTAACGCTTTCTGTTGGTGCTGAAGGCGCTTATGCTCGCTACACTTCAGATAATCCTCTGCTCGCCAAGTGTGCGGAGAGCATGCAGTGGGGGCTCAATGGCTACGCCGAATTTGTGTTTAACACACAACGCACGTTTACAGGCTATGTGTCAGGCTCTTATGAGGGACGACGTAAGACCACGGTGTCTGTGGTGCGTCCGCAGAACGATGTGTCTGTGGGTGTGACTGGCTATTTTCTTAAACGTAACCTTAGCGTCAGCTTGTCGGGCATGAACCTTCTTTCGTCCACATACCGTGGCTACGGCAAGAGCGGTGACCATTCTTTCACGTTCCGCAACCGTTACAACTATCCCACGCTTTACCTTTCCGTGTCTTATAAGTTCTTCAACTCAAAGGATAACTCTCCTGAACGCAAGATGAGTTCTGAAGATGTGGAGCGTAGGTTCTGATTATGGCGTTTCTGTGAGTCAATGTTATGGCCGTTTTCGTTTTTTTATGTAATAGAGAGTAAGTAATGTCGTTTTTTTTGCCTAATTTTGCAAGATGATATAAAAACGATAATTTACGACAAAACATAAAAGAACAAGATGAGTAAAGGAAAACTGGCCAAGTTTGCCGACATGGAGAGATATGAGAATGTGTTCCAGTATCCCTATTCGGTTATCGACAACGTGCCTTTCGACATGAAGGGCAAATGGGGAGAGCAATATTTCAAGAACAACAATCCCATCGTGCTGGAGCTGGGATGCGGCAAAGGCGAATATACTGTTGGGCTGGCAAAGCTGTTTCCCGATGTCAACTTTATTGGTGTCGACATCAAGGGCTCACGCATGTGGACAGGCGCCACACAGGCTCTCAATGAGGGACTGGCCAACGTGGCGTTTCTGCGCACAAACATCGAGATCATTGACCGCTTCTTCGCTGAGGGCGAGGTGAGCGAGATATGGCTCACGTTCAGCGACCCGCAGATGAAGAACCCGCGCAAGCGCCTTACCAGCACCTTTTTTATGAACCGTTATCGTCATTTCTTAAAAGATGGCGGCGTGGTGCATCTGAAGACCGACTCAAACTTTCTTTTTACATACACTACATATATGGTAGAGCGCAACGCGTTGCCAGTGTTGTTCCGTACCGAAGATTTATATCACACCGAGGGCATAGATGCTCAAACCCAAACCATATTGGGCATACAAACCTACTATGAGAGTCAGTGGATAGAGCGTGGCCTAAATATACGATATATGAAATTTCGTTTACCACAAGAAGGCGAGTTAGCTGAGCCTGATATCGAGATACCGCTCGATGATTACCGTAGCTACAAGCGTCCTAAGCGTAGCGGACTGGAAACGAGTAAATAATATTAATCCGTATCTTTTGCAAACCACATCTTCATATTGACAGAAAATATAATACAAACATATCACAAATCACAAATATTAATAGCATTTATAAACTATGAAGAAACAATTTGTTGTAATCTTAATAGCCCTCTTCGCGCTTGGTACGGCAACGGTGTCGGCTGTTGACGGCAAGAAGCTGACGGCTTACGTAAATCCGATGATTGGCACAAGCGGAATGGGACATACGTTTCCTGGCGCTTGTGCTCCATTTGGTATCGTGCAACTTAGCCCTGAAACAGATACCATTCCACAAAATGTTGATGGACGTTATCAGGGAAAGGTGTACGAATATTGTGCTGGTTATCAGCATACTGATCCTACAATCGTAGGTTTCAGTCATACACACCTTAGTGGTACAGGTCATTCTGATTTAGGCGATGTGATGCTAATGCCGCAAACCGGAAGTTTGCGTCTAAACCCAGGAACGGCTACTCATCCCGATGCTGGCTATCGCTCACGATTTAATCATGACACAGAGAAGGCTGCCCCTGGCTATTATGAAGTGATGCTTGCTGATGAAGGCGTTTGTGCTCAACTTACAGCTACCCAACGTGTAGGTGTACATAAATATACTTTCCCTAAAGGTGCCGACTCGCGTGTTATTCTTGATATGTTGCATGGCATATATAATTATGATGGCAAAGTGTTGTGGAGCAGCATACGCGTAGAAAACGACACCTTGCTCACCGGCTATCGTATCACCAATGGTTGGGCCAATTGCAATTATACTTATT
>UQTI01000012.1 GCA_900543975.1 uncultured Prevotella sp.
GGCCGCCAGCCTTGCAATAGTCGGTGATGGCCTGCTGCATGGTCTGGTCGAAGGTCTTGAAGTCGAAGCCCTTGACAGCACCGATACGTCCCATCTTGCTCTGCTTCTCCTTGCCGAGGATGATGTCGACCGCGCTGTAGAGGTCGGCGTTCATGTAAGCATGGTCAGCAAGAGCAGCCTTGCTCACCGACACGAAGCTGTAGCCAGCCTTAAGGATAGACTGTCCGTGGAGGGCAGGATAATCGAAGGTGTTGCCCTTGATCACCAGCTTCTCGTAGTTGCCGTAGCTGTCGCCATAGCCCGAAGCGTCGTCGTCGGTCCAGGGAATGGCGCGACGAAACTCCTTCATCTTGCCCACATAGCTGATCATCTGCTTGTAGGGCACGCCGTTGTCGTCGTCGGCAAGGAAGCCCGCCTGCTCGTCATCGTTGGAACGGAAATCGTCGGGAGCGCCCGTGCGGTCGAAGCCGTTGACCACGAGCACGGGCTTGGCTGTAGAGGCCGAGGCTATGCCCACCGACAGGATCTCTGACGGGAAGCTTTCGCCACCCTGGTTGAGGGCAGCAATCTTGAAGCTCACCACCTCGTCGGCCGGCACGTCCATGACACACTGGGTCTTCTTCACCACGGTGCCGTTGTCGAAATCGCCGTTGCCTACGCGCTTGTAGACGATATATTTCTCTGCCTTGGCCGTTGGCTCCAGCGGATCGTCCACAGGCTGCCAGCTCAGCTCCACCTGACGCTTGTCGTTAAGCACGGCAGCGAAATGTTCAACGGGGAGAGGCTGCACAACGTAATCGTAGCCATACTGGTCAGAGAGAAACTTAAGGATGCCCTTATAGACTGAGCGGCTCACGGTGAAATGGAACCGTGGGTCGAGGCCATAGCGCATGTCGGCGAAGTTTTCGTGCGACAGCAGCTCCAGGAGCATTGCCGGCACACGGGGTGACCACGCCTCAAAGTAGCGTGAATCCCACATGCCACGGCGTGTCCATTTAGGCTCGTACAATGTGCGTATGTCGTTGCAGATGCTTGAAAGCACATGGTCGCAGAGGTCGTGGTTGGCAGTGCGTGAGGAGCCGTCGGCGAAGGTGCCGTCATACTGGCGCGAGTCGTAGATGCCGAGCGTTCCGATGATAGAGTCGCCGTAGACCGTTCCTGCGTCGCTATGGAAGGCAAACGACAGGTCAACAGGTATGTTGAGGCCCTTGCTGTCAGGCACCGCCTTGGTGCCGCCTGCGAGCCAGTTGACCCACACGCCGCGGTTCTTATAGTCGTCCGCATATTCGTTCATGCCGTGTGAGGGCGAGTAGATGCTGTCAGGCACACCCGCCCATTGCATGTAGTAGCGTGCGCCTTCGAGGAAGCGAGGATAGCCGCTCGTCTCGTACGGAATGTTGAGCTTGGGCTGCCACTCGTTGCGTGGCTTCGGGTCTGTTGCTCGGTCCTTCTTCGAGTTGGGCCAGATGAGGTTGCCGTCGGCTGTGCGGGCGATGTTGCCCATGCCACCGCCGAAGCGCACGGCATCGGCGGTCACCACGCTGTTCTTGTCCTTGGAGAGGTTCGACAGCACCACCTTGCCCTTTGTGCCTTTGTCGAAGGCGAAGGTGCCGAGGTAGATCCATGTGCCGCCACCCATCTGCTGGTTCACGGCAAACTCGGTCTTGCCATCCTTGTGGTAGACGGTATAATGTGCGTCGGACGTGCTGTTGGGCAGCGTCTTGTAAGACACATACACGGCATACTCGCGGTCCACGGGCATGTCGGGTGTCCAGCTTATTGTGCTCTCCTGGTTCTTTTTCGTCACGGCATCGGCCACACGGAACGAGCCTTCGGCGAAGGGGTTCTCAAAGTCCTTATATTCGGGTCTGAGGTAAGCGAAGCCCTGTCCCTCGCCCTTTGTCCACGCCTTGGCGCCGTTGGTCTCGGCATAGACAGAGTGGTCCTTGGCCACGGTGCCGTCGGCCTGCTTCACGGGCATGTTGGCATCGTTGTCTACCACCACCTCATAGGGGTTGGTGTCGCGCTCACGCGGTGTCATGACAACGGCACCGGCGTTTTGCAGCATCGGTATGACGTAAGGCAGGACGTAGCTCTGCGTATATTTGTCCTCCACGCTCTGGAACATGCGTCCGCGCTGCCACTCCCATCGTGCCAGGCCCTGCTGATAGTAGAGACCGTGGCTCTGCCACATGGCAATGTGCTTGCCGTCGAGTCCGTGAGTCGGGTCGTAGGGTCGGCTGAGGTTGCGCACCAGCGGTGTGCCTTTAGGCTGTGTGAACGCCTGTCGCTTGTCCTTGCCTTTGAGGTCGGAGCGCAGGATGAGGTCTTTGAGGTCTTTGCGGTCGGCAATGATGGTGATTTTCTTGTTGGCCAACTGCTCTGGCAGCACGCCTCTCACCTGGTCCATTATCGACATGTAGCTGTCCTTGCGTATGGGCAGATACGTTAGGTTGCGGCTGGCGAAGAGTTTTAGAGAGTCGCCCACCACGGCTGTAGAGTCAACGGTGATGCGTCCTGTCTGTACGCCCACGGCGCACTTGTTGAGGACCTGCTCCACAGCTGTTTTCTCGCTGTCATTGATCTGCTGTGCGTGTGATGCTGCAGGCAGACAAAGCATGGCGATGATGCTTGATGTTAATAAATTGTTCATTGTGCTTTTTCTTTTTCGCGCCTTTCGCGCGTTTTTGTCTTTTTTGCGAATGGTCAATAACCAACTTTTATTCTTATATTTACATTGCGCTTCGCGCTTGATTTTTTAAAAACATTAATGTCCATTAATGCCCCATTAATTATCATTAATATGCGCTTCGCGCGGAAAAATTTAATGTCCATTAATGTTTAATTAATGGAATTTAATGTCTAAAACCGCGCGAAGCGCAAAATCCGTTATTCTCTTTCGAGCACCTCCAGGTTCCACTTCCACTTGTCAAAGTAGAGGTTGCCTCCAGCCCATTCTACCTCGCCACGCTGGAAGTCGACGGTCTCGCTGCGCGGATACTGCTTTGCAGGATAGAGCGGACAGCCGAAGTCGTTGTTCACAACCATGCGGAACGAGTCGATGCCGCCCAAGAAGAAAAAGGTCTCCTTCTCGTTCTTGGCGTAGGCAGGGATGCCGAACGACATGTCTACAGGCACCCATCCGAGGTCTTGAATGTAGATCTCGCCCCAGTCGTGTAGGTTCTCGTCGCCCGGGTGCAGCATGAAGCCGCTCTGGAAATGTCCTGGTATGCCTATGGAGCGGCAAAGCGTCAGGAAGAGGAGCGTCACCTGTCCGCAGTCGCCGTGGTTGTTGGCCAGCACATACTCGGGAATGTTCTCTATGGTCGAATATTCGCGTGCCGACGCCCATGGAAAGTTCTCGTCAATCCACTTGAAGATGCGTCGTGCCTTGGCCAAAGGTGTGGTGGCGCCAGCCGTGAGACGCTCTGCGAGGGCGCGTATCTGCGGTGTGAACACGATGTGTTGGTCGCGCTCAGAGGTGTAGGTCTTGTAGAGCGGCGTGGTGGTGTCGTAGGCCTTTACGTTGGCTGTGTCGAGGTCGAACCATGCGCCGTAGGCATCAAACTCAAACTCCTCGCTGAAGACCGTGGGCTTGCCAGCCTCTGCCTTCTTCTCCATATAGACCGTAGAGTGGGCATAGGTCATGGGCGAGCGCTGATAGTCGGGCTGGCTGGTAGAGAGCAGCTTGACGTTCTGCTGGCGCATGACGTCGGTGCGTGGCATGGGCAGCCAGCAGCGTACGGTCTCGCCCGCCGGCACCACATCGGGTTTCACCGTTACGGTGTAGCGTATGCGGAAATGCTTTGGGTCGCCCAGACGCCCTTTGGCGCGGCTTGCCTGCTTCATGATGGCGCGTGTGTTGTCGGAGCGCACCTTCTGGTCGCCGTCGCGTCCCGGCGTGTCGCGCTTGGCCTTCAGCGCGGCACATGCCTTGTTTATGCGGAACAGGTTTGGGGCGGCGTTATTGAAATAGCGTTTCTCGCCGTCTATGACCCTACACTCCAGCTCTCCTGTCTTCTCCCACTCGTCCATCTGCCGGTCGGTGACGTCGGGGATGTATTTGCGGATATACTCCTTCACCTGGTCGCGTGTCTTCGAGAAGTCGGTGAGCAGACGGTGGTGCAGGTCAGCCTCCCACGAATATTTGCCGTCGGCGGGCTGCATGATGTAAGGCGTTTGCGCCGTGGTAGCCGTTGCCGATGCCACAAGCAGCAAAGCCGTAAGAATGGTTCTTGTTTTCATAGCTTCTACTTTATTATTGCTCCCGCCACCGCGTTGGCCACATAAGAACGGAGAGCAATGCAGCTGCCCTCGTTGGTGGGATGCACGGCGTTGGTGAGGAGGATGATGCTTATGTCGTTGACGGGGTCGATGACGATGCTGGTGCCTGTGAAGCCTGTGTGGCCGTAGGTCTCGGGCGAGAGGAGGTCGCCGGTGTTGTTGGCGTAGGGTGACCACACGTCCCATCCGAGGGCGCGTCCCCACTCGGCACGGGCTCTGGGCACGGTGCGCATGGTCTTCACGGCAAGAGGTGAGAGAATGCGGTGGCCGTTCCACTCGCCACCGTTCTGCAGGGCGGCGCACAAGATGGCCACGTCGTCGGCTGTCGTGAACACGCCGGCGTTGCCCGAGATGCCGCCGTTCATGATGCCGGCCAGGGGGTCGTGCACATAGCCGAGCAGACACTTGCCGTTGGCCTGTTTCTCTGTGGGAGCGCAGCGCTTGGCCATCTCCTTCGACGGGTTATAGTCGGTGTTCTTCATGCCGAGCACGTCGAACACATGGTGGTGGGCATACTGTTGCAGATCCTCGCCCGACACGGTCTCGATGATGCGCTGCAGGGTTATGAAGTTGAGACAGCTGTAGGTCATGTCAGAGCCCGGGGCGAAGTTGCGCTTGCAGTGGGATATATAGTCGATCAGTCCGTCGCGGTTAGGCGCACCATATTTCTCCTTCAGCATGTTGGCGTCGGCATAGGCGGGCAGACCCGAGGTGTGGGTCATGAGGTCAATTATGCGTATGGCTGTCTTGCCACCCTTCTCGTCGGTCCAGCCCTCGAAGCCCGGGACATACTGGTCCACGCGGTCCTGAAGACGGATCTTGCCCTGGTCTATGAGCGTCATGGCACACACGGCTGTCGACATGGCCTTTGAGCACGACGCCATGTCGAACACGGTGGTTTCGGTCATGGGCTCGTTCTTGGGATAGACGCGCTTGTTGCCGTAGGCTTTGATGTAGGCCATCTTGCCATGGCGCACCACGGCGAGCACGGCACCCGGAATGTTCTTGTTGTCGATGGCTTTGTTTATGGCGGCATCGGCGTTTTGCAGGCGTGTGGCGTCGAGGCCCACGCTCTCAGAACTTACGCGCTCCAAGGTCTGTGCCTGTGATGTGGCGCAGAGGAGCGAGAATAAAAGGATGAATAGATGTTTCATGTTTTTTTTGTGACAATTGTTCTTTTTTGACAATTCTATATAAAATCTTTATTTCTCTTCTTTCTTGATCAGCAGACACAGGCCGATGAAGGTGAACAGGGCGTTGAAGATCAGCAGCTCATAGCTAAACTTGTAGCCGTTGAACCACGCCTCCGAGTTGGTCTGCAGAATGTAGCAGAGCACGGGCGCCACGATGGCGGCCAGGGGCACATAGCGGTCGCGCACCTTCTTCTTCATGAATATGCCGAAGGCAAACATGCCGAGGATGGGGCCGTAGGTGTAGCTCGCCAGCACATAGACAGCGTTGATGACGCTCGTGTTGTTGAGCAGGCCGATAACGAAGATCACGACGGCCATGAGCACAGCCATGCCCACATGCACCTTCTTGCGCACGGCGGTCAGGTGGTCGGCGCTGTCGCCATCCTTGGCACCCTTCTTGTCGGCTTGCAGGATGTCGAGGGTGAACGAGGTGGTGAGGGCGGTGAGGGCAGAGCCGGCAGCCGAGTAGGCCGATGAGAAGAGGCCCACGATGAACAGAATGCCGACGATGAGCGGCAGGGCGTTGCTTGTTGCCACGGCGGGGAACAGGTTGTCGCCCCGCTCGTCTATGCCCACCTTGGCGGCAAACATGTAGAGGAGCACGCCGAGCATGAGGAACAGCAGGTTGATGAAAAACTGGCACACGATGCTCACGATCATGTTCTTCTGCGAGTCGCGGTAGTTTTGGCAGTTGAGGTTACGCTGCATCATGTCCTGGTCGAGGCCTGTCGTGGCTATCATAGTGAACACGCCGGCGAGGAACTGCTTGAAGAAGAAGCGTCCGTCGTTGACGTCGTCGAAGAAGAATATGCGGCTATGGTCGCTGCTGAAGATGGCGCCTGTGATGTCGGTGAAGCCGAGGTCGAGACGTGACGATATGAACACGATGCAGAGCACCACGGAGAGCACGAGGCAGAGCGACTTGAGCACGTCGGTCCAGATGATCGACTTCACGCCGCCGCGGAAGGTGAACAGCCACACCACCAGCACCGTGAGAGCCACGTTGAGGGCGAAGGGCAGACCGGCAGGCTCAAACACCAGCAGCTGCAGCGTCAGACACACCAGGAACAGGCGCACCGAGGCTCCCAACATCTTGGAGATGAAGAAGAACCACGCACCTGTCTTATACGATTTCACGCCGAAACGGTCTTCAAGATACTGGTACACCGACACGAGGTTCATCTTGTAGAACAGCGGCACCAGCACGAAGGCTATGATCATCTGGCCTACGACGAAGCCCATGACCATCTGCAGGTAGGAGAAACCTTTCTCGTCGACCATGCCAGGCACCGACACGAAGGTCACACCCGAGATGAACGAGCCCATGGTGGCTATGGCAACGATATACCACGGCGACTTGCGTGAGCCGAAGAATCCCTTGCTGTCGGTCTTGCGGCCGGCAAGATAGGAAACGGTGAACAACAGAATAAAGTAAGCCAGTACGGTTGCGGCGATTGTTAATGGAGTCATACGATTCTTTTTGTTGTGAGTGTAATTATAATTTAGGATAAATAAAAATCTTTTGTCGTGCAAAGGTAGCTTGTTTTTAACAAAAACGTGAAAGATGGAGCAAATAAAATAAGATTAAACGTGGAAAAATAAAAAATTGTAAGAACTTGTGTGCTCTTTGTGCGCTTTTTATTATATTTGCAGTCTTAAAGGGACCGTGTGGAGGCTTCTTCTAAGCTGACGGCATGGGCCGCACCCTGTAAAACTCAAACGTTATAAACCTATTATTTATTCTCAAGGTGTGTTGAAAAGAATACCGCCTAAACAAAAAAACAAAAATCAGAGTATGTTCAAAATCATTCTCGGCCTTATCACGGCAGTGGTGGCCTCACTGCATGTAACACCCGCACAAGCGGCACAGAAAGCCAACGAAACCGATGCCACAACATCGGCCACTTATGTCCTCTCAACATCTGCAAAGGCACAGAAGGCTGTGGTCACGGGAGCGGAGCGCACATCAGAGTATCTGAAGCTGCTCAAGGGCAAGCGCGTGGCGCTGTTCTCAAACCAGACGGGTGTGGTGGGCAACAAGCATGTGCTCGACGTGCTGCTTGAGAACAAGGTTAACGTGGTGACAATTTTCTCACCCGAGCACGGATTCCGTGGCAAGGCCGATGCCGGCGAAAAGGTGAGCAGCTCTGTGGACGAGAAGACAGGTGTCAACATCTACTCGCTCTACGGCGTGAAGGGTGGAGCACCCGACGATGCCGAGATGCAGAAGTTTGACGTGCTCGTGAGCGACATTCAGGACGTGGGCCTGCGCTTCTACACCTATTATGTAACGATGGAGCGACTGATGGACCGCTGCGCCGAGTATGGCAAGAAGATGATCGTGCTCGACCGTCCCAACCCTAACGGCATGTATGTGGACGGCCCGCTGCTCGATATGAAATACAAGAGTGGCGTGGGCTCGCTGCCCATTCCCGTGGTTCACGGCATGACGCTCGGTGAGCTGGCGCTCATGATCAACGGCGAGGGATGGCTGAAGGAAGGTCGCAAGTGTGACCTCAAGGTGGTGAAATGTCTCAACTACAATCACCAGACACGTTACCGTCTGCCCGTCATACCGTCGCCCAACCTGCCTAACATGACGTCGATCTACCTCTATCCCTCGCTCTGCTATTTCGAGGCTACCGACGTGAGCCTGGGCCGCGGCACCGACAAGCCGTTCCAGCAGTTTGGACATCCCGACATGAAGGGCTATGCCTACTCGTTCACACCCGAGAGCCGCGAGGGTGCAAAGAACCCGCCGCAGCTCGGCCACACCTGCTACGGACGTGACCTCTCGCAGATGAGCGATGATGAGATCATTGACAAGAAGCTCGACCTCACATATCTTATCGAGGCTTACCGCGCGGTAAACACCGGCGACAAGTTCTTCACATCGTTCTTCGAGAAGCTCATCGGTGTCGACTGGGTGCGCACCATGATTGAGGAGGGCAAGAGCGCCGACGAGATCAGAGCCCGCTGGATGCCCGACGTAGAGAAGTTTAAGAAGCAGCGCAAGCCTTATCTGCTCTACAAGGAGTGAAAACAAAAAAGAAAAAAGAAAAAAATATCGTGCGATATGATAATGAGAGACATTACTGTCAACGACCTGCTTAAGGTCTTTGACGGCCCACACATTGATGACGACATCTTGATGGTTGACGACTTCCGTCGTCTGCCCCTTTCACAAGAGACAGCCCGCATGGAGTGTCTGCTCCTTGGTGTGTGTCTGGAGGGCGAGGCCCGCTACACCGTTGATGCGGTGGAGCATGTGGTTCATCCTAACGACATCATTATCATATCGCACAACCAGAAAACGGGAAAGGCATGGCTCAGTGCTGATTGCCGCGGACTGGGTCTGGTGCTCAAGTACGATTTCTTTCACGAGATCATCAAGAACATCCACGAGATGTCGTCGCTCTTCATCTTTGCGCGTTTCCACCCTGTCTACACCCTGTTGCCTGAGGAGACGGAGCGCATAAAAACTTATGTGTCGATGATCAAGCGCAAGATTGAGAACACGCAGCACCACTTCAGAAGGGAGACGGTGCAGTCGCTCATAGCGTCGATGATCTATGACCTCAGCAACGCTCTCTACCGCAGCCAGGAAGCGGGCAAGGGTGCCACCACAAGTGCGGAGCGTATATTCGCCGAGTTTATGAAGCTGGTAGAGGACAACTTCCGCGAGCAGCGCAAAATGTCGTGGTATGGCGAGCAGCTCAACATCACGCCCAAGTATCTCTACGGCGTGGTGAAACAGGTGAGCCACCGCACACCGACCGACTGGATCGACGATTATGTGACGCTGGAGATAAAGCTGCTGCTTAAAAACTCTACCTACAGCATTAAGGAGATTGCTCAGGCTCTGCATTTCTCCAGCCAGTCGTTCCTCGGAAAATATTTCAAGGACAGGGTGGGCGTGTCGCCGAAAGACTATCGTAAGAGCTGACGCTCATAACGTTTTTTCTTTTTTTTGTTGTTGTCTCATCTCCTTCTTGATGTCTCTTGAAAATTTTTTTCATGAAATAACATCGCGCTTCGCGCTCGTTGGTTTTTGAACATTAATGTCCATTAATGATCCATTAATTGTCATTAATATGCGCGTAGCGCGGAATATTGATGTTCATTAATGTTCAATTAATGATAATTAATGTTCAAAAAAACAACGAGCGCGAAGCGCGATGTAAATATTCTGTTTTATTATCTATTCTTTTTTCTGTTTTTTATTTGTTTCCCCACATCGTCTCATAGTCGCGCTTGGCGGCAGGGACGGTCCACTCGGCAGGCACAAACTGCCAGTTGCCGTGGGCCTGTGGGGTGATGGGCGAATGTTTGCGCACATATTCAATAATGTAATCGCGCAAGGTGTGGTCGCCTCTCCACACGATGCGGCTCTCAAGCTGCGCCTTCTCTATTCCTGCTCCCTTGGTCAGCAGACCGCCGCCGCCCGCAGCGCGGTAGCTGTTCACAGCCACGCGGTATGTGCGGCTCTCGTCAAACGGCGTGCCGTCGGCCATGCTCTTTATCACGACGCGCCCGCCACGAGGCTTCGTCACGTCAACATCGTAGACGATGCCTGCCGCTGTGTCGAAGTTGTAGAACGGCTTTGTCAGACTGAAGAACTTGTCGCGCGACTCATCGCGCTTGTTCATACATATAAGGTGGTCGTCGGGCGAGGTCATGGTCGCTGCCCATCCGTCGTAGCTCTTCTCAAGATACTGGCGTATCTCCTTGCCCGTGAGCGTCATGACGCACAGGTCGTTCTCGTAGCTGTAGAGCTTATACATGTCGGCCAGTGTTGCAGGGCCGCTTTTCACCGTGACGTCAAACGACAACGGACTGGCAAACGACACCTCTGCACCGCTTGTGCTCAACATGACATCGTGCACAAAATCGACGAGGGCGCTCGGGCCGAAATAGCAGTCGCGCGAGGTCATCGGCGCAGTGAACGAGCCAACCTCCGTGCCTACATATCTCTTGACCTCTTCTATCTCTTTCTCAAAAGTCTTCATGTATCTCTCGTCGACAGAGCGCTTGCCCATGTCCACAATGTTGACCTTCAGCTCCTTGCTCCGTCCCTTCTTGCTCACCTCCAGCTCCGCGTCGGCCACCTTCATGGCGTTGTTGGCAGGGTTCACGATGATGGTCTTTGAGCCGTCGGCGCTTGTCACCTCCTCATAGTGGGTAGAGTGGTCGTGGCCGTAGAAGATCACGTCGAAGCCCGGCACCTGGCGAGCAATCTCGCGCGTGGCGTCGTTGAGCAGACCGTTGGTTTTGCTGCTGTCGTTTATGCCCGTGTGAAACAGTCCCACGACCACGTCGGGACGCTCCTTCTTCTTCACCTCGTCCATCCACTTGCGTGCCGTCTTCACGGCGTCCTCGAAGCGGAGACCGCTCCACAGCTCCTCTGACAGCCATGACGGCACACCCGGGGTTATCAGACCGATAACGGCAATCTTCACGCCGTCGCGTTTGAAGATGGTGTAAGGCTTAAGGTAGGGCGTGTCGGTGGCTGTGCTCACAATGTTGGCGCCGAGCGTCGGGCAGCGCAGCTCCTTCATCCACTTGTCATAGACCTTATGTCCTGTCTCCACATCGTGGTTGCCCATTGTCTGCACGTCGTAGCGCATGAAGTTGTTCACCGATGCCGCAATGTTTTCAGCGTCGGTCTTCACATAGTTATAATAGGTCACGACGGGTTGTCCTTGCAGCACGTCTCCTGCATCCATAAGCAGCAGTCGGTCGCCGTAGATGTTGCGCAGCGAGTCGACGTATGCCGACACGCGGGCGAGCGACCCGTCGGCTGGTTGCTGGTTTATGAAGTCGAATGGAAAGAAGCGTCCGTGCACATCGGTCGTTTCGATCATTCTTATCTTCACCGTCTTGTCGGATTTGCTCCCTGCGTAGCCACTCCCTGCATAGCCGTTTCCTGCGTAGCCGCTTGTTGACAAGGCTAACGCCATAAATATGGCCGCCAATGCCTTCGTATGTTTCATTTTCATCTTTAATGTTGTTTATTTTTTTTGTTTTTTTCTTGTCGCTTATTTGTTTTTCTTGTTGCTTTATTTGTATTTCTTGTCGCTTATTTGTATTTCTTGTTGCTTATATGTTTTTTCTCGTTGTTAGTTTAAGAATGTCAAAGTTACGGCTTTTACCTTATATCCACAAATTATTCGTCAGCTTTTCAGCAATGCTTCTTAAATAAAGCCTTTGCTTGTTTATAACAAACCAGAAGAATGTTCATAACTTTTCAACATCTTGTTTATAACCTCCGTCATTTCTGTTTACAACCTCTGTCGTTTCTGTTTACAACTTCCGTTTTGTCTGTTCATAACATAATGGTTTGTTGTTCATAACCTTCGTTCTCTTTGTTTATAACTTCGCTCTTTATTGTGGATAACTTTGTAATATGCTGTGGTTATTGTTGTTACGCTGTTGATAACTTGTTGATAACCCGCCATCGTCTTCTCTTCGGTTTATCCACACAAAGCCCCCAAGGTTTTTTGTTGCTCTAACCTCCATCTTTAGCCTCTCTAACTATGGCACTTAGATGTGCTAACCAAGGCATTTGGAAATGCTAACCAAGGCATTTAGAAATGCTAACCAAGACGTTTGGTTGTATGAGCTTTCGCAAGCATGTTTATGACGATATGCTCAAGCAAGCGTCCTCGCGCTCGACTTTGTCGCTTGCCAGAGCAAGAAGAGGGCGAACAAGAGCATGTTTGATGTGTACCCATTATGTTCGCCCTTTTCAAGGACGCTTTTTTTGAGATCTCAATAGCTCAACGTAGCTAATATGATGTGTTTTTTGAAAAGAATGATGGAAAAGAAACCGATGTCTCGTTTAAGCAAGAAGTGAATAAATATGCAGAAACGGGAAGGGGAGGTGTATAAATATACAAAACAGCGGTTGTAAGTAAAAACAAGGGTATTGCTTTTGATTTTGAAAAATAAGGGGTGTTCAACTTATTGTTTTTGTTAACAACTCTTAAAATAGAGGCGGTTTTGTCAAAGGGCCTCTTTGAGGCTGTCAAAGGGCCTTAATGAGCTCGTCAAAGAGCCTCTTTGAGGACGTCAAATGGGCACTTTCAAATCGTAAGTTGGGCTCTTTGAAAATGGCGCTGAAATGAGGGGCAAAAATGCATAAATATGCAAAACTTGTGGCACAAAAAATCCTCGAAGAGAGCGAACTGTGCAAGGATAAATCTTGCTGCTGTTCGCCCTCTTCGAGGACGTTTGCCTGAGCGTTTTTGCCACCGCAGGTTTCGTTCGCTTCGCTCCCTTCACCAGCGGTTATGGATATTCGCCCTCTTCGAGGACGTTTGCCTGAGCGTTTTGCCACCGCAGGTTCCGTTCGCTTCGCTCCCTTCACCAGCGGTTATGGATATTCGCCCTCTTCTTGCTCTGGCAAGCGACAAAGTCGAGCGCGAGGACGTTTTCCTAAATGTTAATGTTGTTGTGTTGCTTACGCATCGATGTTGGCGTAGGTGGCGTGCTCTTCGATGAAGGCACGTCTCGGCTCCACGTCGTCGCCCATGAGCATAGAGAAGATCTCGTCGGCCTCGGCAGCGTTCTCGATGGTGACCTGCTTCAGGAGACGTGTCTTCGGGTCCATGGTGGTCTCCCAGAGCTGCTCGGGGTTCATCTCACCAAGACCTTTGTAGCGCTGTATGTGGATCGACTTGCTGTCGGCCTCGCCACCGGCATACTTGTCGATGAACGCCTGAAGCTGCTGGTCGGTGTAGCAATATTCTTTTGCTGCGTTCTTGTAGCTCACCAGGTAGAGGGGAGCAGAGGCGATGTAGAGGTGGCCTTCCTTGATGACGCGCGGCATGAAACGATAGAAGAGCGTCATGATGAGGGTGTCGATGTGTGAACCATCGACGTCGGCATCGGTCATGATGATAATCTTGTCGTAACGCAGCTTGTCGATGTTGGCCTCCTTGTCTTCCTCGCCGTCAACGCCGAAGCGCACGCCGATGCTCTGGATGATGTTCATGACCGACTCGCTCTCAAACACCTTGTGCCACATGACCTTCTCCACGTTCAGGATCTTGCCGCGGAGCGGGAGGATGGCCTGTGTGTAGCGGTCGCGGCCCTGCTTGGCGGAACCGCCGGCCGAGTCGCCCTCGACGAGGAAAATCTCACACTCTTTCGGGTCTTTGTTTGAACAGTCGGCGAGCTTGCCGGGCAGACCGCCGCCGGTCATGGGGTTCTTGCGCTGAACGCTCTCGCGTGCCTTGCGGGCTGCTATACGCGCTGTGGCGGCCAGGATGACCTTGTCGCAGATCTGCTGTGCCTCTTTCGGATGCTCCTCAAGATAGTAGGTCAGGGCTTCGCCCACGGCCTGCTGCACGGCTCCCGACACCTCGCTGTTGCCCAGCTTGGTCTTGGTCTGTCCCTCAAACTGCGGTTCTGCCACCTTGATGGAGATGACAGCGGTGAGGCCTTCGCGGAAGTCTTCACCTGCAATCTCAATCTTCGCCTTCTCGATCTTCTTTGAGATCACGGGGTCGTTGTCGGCGTATGCCTTGAGGGTGCGTGTGAGGGCAGCGCGGAAACCTGTGAGGTGGGTACCGCCCTCTATGGTGTTGATGTTGTTGACGTAAGAGTGGATGTTCTCCGAATAGTCGGTGTTGTACATGATGGCCACCTCTATGGGGAAGCCCTGCTTCTCGGTCTTGAGGTAGATCACATCGTCGAAGAGGTGTGTGCGGTGGCGGTCGACGTAGCGCACAAACTCTTTCAGACCGTCCTTAGCATGGAACACCTCTTCGCGGGTCTTGCCGTTCTCGTCGGGGCGCATGTCGCGGAGCGTGATCTTGATGCCTGCGTTGAGGTAGGCGAGCTCACGCATGCGGCGTGCGATGATGTCCCACTGATAATGGGTCGTGGTGAAGATTGTGGGGTCGGGCCAGAACTGCTGGCGTGTGCCTTGCAGCTCGGTCTCGCCTACCACCTTGACGGGGTAGAGGGGCTTGCCCTTCTCATACTCCTGCTGGTAGATCTTGCCGCCTCGGAACACCTGCGACTTCATGTGGGTTGACAGAGCGTTAACACAGCTCACACCCACACCGTGCAGACCACCGCTCACCTTGTAGGAGCCTTTGTCAAACTTGCCGCCGGCGTGGAGCACGGTCATGACGACCTCAAGTGCCGACTTGTGAAGCTTCTTGTGCTCGTCGACGGGGATGCCTCGGCCGTTGTCCTGAACGGTGATGCTCTCGTCTTCGTTGATGGTCACCTCTATGTGGGTGCAATAGCCTGCCATTGCCTCATCGATAGAGTTGTCCACGGTCTCGTTCACCAGGTGATGAAGACCCTTCTCGCTTATATCGCCGATATACATCGCCGGACGCTTGCGCACGGCTTCAAGGCCTTCCAGAACCTGGATGTTACTGGCTGAATAATTGCTTTCGTTGTTTTGTATTTCTGTCATTTTGATTGTTCGATATTATCTTTGCAAAGATACGAAAAAAATGTGGGATAAACGACAAATGGAGAGTGAAATAAAACGAAAAAAGGCTCCGTTTTCCCAAAGGAATACGGAGCCTTATATTTCTTTCTGCACCAGCAGCTTGTTAAGCCAGCTTGGCGATATGAGAACACAAGCTTGACTTCAAGTTTGCGGCCTTGTTCTGGTGGATGATGTTGGTCTTAGCCAACTTGTCGAGCATCTTCTGCACAGCGGGATAGAGCTTTACAGCCTCTTCCTTGTTTGTCATTGCACGAAGCTTGCGTACAGCGTTACGCATGGTCTTTGCATAGTATTTGTTGTGCAAAGCCTTAACTTTGTCCTGACGGATTCTTTTTAATGATGATTTATGGTTTGCCATCTTTATGTTATGTTTTTATTTTGTTTGTAGTCCCTAGGAGAGTCGAACTCCTCTTTAGAGAATGAAAATCTCTCGTCCTAACCGATAGACGAAGGGACCGTGTGCTCATTTAGCGGATGCAAAGGTACGGCTTTTTACTGATTTAGCCAAATTTTCTTCGATAATTTTTCGCTAAACCCCTCATTTTTCGTAATTTTGCGATAAAATTGTGAACTTATGCTTATAAAAACGCGGGCTATCGTGCTTCATTCAATAAAATTTGGCGAGTCGCAATATATCGTCGACATGTTTGTCGAGGAGACGGGGCGTGTGGCTTTCATACAGAAGGTGCTGCCGTCGGGTCGAGGCAAGATACGCAAACAGCTGTTTCAGCCCTTGTCGCTGCTCGACATTGAGTTTGACCTCAGGCCGAAGGTGCGGTTGCAACGGCTGAAGGAGGCCCGTCTGCTGGTGCCTTATGCCACGATACCGTTTGACCCCTACAAGCTGTCGCTCACCATTTTTGTGGCTGAGTTTCTGCTTCATGTCACCCGCAACGAGCAGCAGAACAAGCCGTTGTTCGAGTATGTGGCGGCAAGTCTGCAATGGCTTGACGGCTGTGAGCGGTCGTTCAGCAATTTCCATCTCGTGTTCATGATGCGCCTGTCGCTCTTTGTGGGTTTCTTCCCCAACCTTGACAAGGCAGGCGACGGGGTGTTCTTCGATTTTCGTGCCGGCTGCTTCGTGAGGCAGCAACCTCTGCACCCCGACTTTCTTCCGCCTGCCGATGCTGCGCGTCTGAGAGTGCTCATGCGCATGACCTTCGACAACATGCACCTGTTCGCTATGTCGAGGGTGGAGCGTAACCTGTGTGTCGACTTTATTTTAAAGTATTATAGGTTACACTTCCCCGACTTTCCCGAGATGAAATCGCTCGATGTCATGAAATCGCTCTTTGCCTGACGGCGGTTCCGTCTATGCCAGGAGCTTCTTCACGATGGTAGAGATGGCGCGTCCGTCGGCACGTCCTGCCATCTTCTTGCTTGCCATGCCCATGACCTTGCCCATGTCTTTCATGCCTTGCGCACCTGTCTGGGCAATGATGTCCTTAACCTCTTTCTCTATCTCCTCCTCGCTCAAGGGCTTGGGCAGATATTCCTCGATAACCTTGGCCTGGGCCAGCTCCTCGTCGGCGAGGTCCTGACGGTTGTTGTCGATGTAGGTCTGTGCCGTCTCGCGTCCTTGCTTTGCCAGCTTCTGCAATATTTTCAGAGCATCGGCATCTTCAAGGGTGTCGTTGGCTCCCGGAGCGGTCTTTGCTTCGAGAAAAACTTTCTTGATGTTGCGCAATGTCTCCAAGCGCACTTTGTCGCGGGCTTTCATTGCCGCTTTGATGTCTTCACTGATCTGGTCGAAAAGTGTCATAATGTTGTGTTTTTATAGTTGTGGCGGGGCTGATGTTATGCCCCACCTTCTCAATGGTCTTGTTGCGTCACCCTTACACGAAGCTGATGATGCCGTGTGAGGTGTCGGTTTCGCTCTTTTCCTGCACGTTCTGCGGCTCGTTGCCGACGGCCTGTGAACGTATCTCGTTGAGCTTCTGCTTAGAACGCTTGTATGTGGGCGTGTTCTCAACGGCAAGTATTACCTCGTCGTTGTCGAGGCTGTCGCCGTTGAAGATGAAGATGTTCGGGCGACGCTTGGTCTGGGTCTTGCCGTCGGGTGTGTAGTAGTGGTCGCGGCGCTCGTTGCGAAGCGCCTCTTTCTCCTGCTGCTCAGCATCTTCGATGACATGCTTCTTGCCGATGTGGCTGTTCATGCCGTCTACGTCGCTGATGCCGAAGCCCGTGGCGAGGATGGTGACCTTGACCTTCTTGCCCAGCTCGGGATCGATGGCGATACCCCACTTGATCTCGAAGCCGTTGTCAAACTTGGCCATGAAGTCGTTCACGTCGTTCATCTCCTCCATCATGAGGCCGTTGTTGCCGTTCTCGCTGTTGGAGAAGTTGATGCTAAGCAGAATTTTCTTCGCGTTGAAGATGTCGCGGTCGTTGAGCAAGGGCGAGTTGAGCGCATCTTCGATGGCCCTCTTCACACGTCCCTCTCCCTCGCCATAGCCTGTGCTCATGATGGCCACGCCACCGTCTTTGAGCACGGTCTTCACGTCGTTGAAGTCGAGGTTTATGAGTCCGTGGTTGGTGATGATCTCAGCAATGCTCTTTGCTGCCACGCTCAGGGTGTCGTCAGCCTTGCCGAAGGCATCGAGCACGGTGAGCTCGGGGTAGATGGCACGCAGACGCTCGTTGTTGATGACGAGCAGGGCGTCGACATGCTTCGACATCTCCTCCACGCCGTCGAGCGCCTGGTCGATCTTGCGGTCGCCCTCGAAGCGGAACGGTATGGTCACGATGCCCACGGTGAGGATGCCCAGCTCCTTGGAGATGCGTGCTATGACGGGCGCTGCACCTGTGCCTGTGCCGCCTCCCATGCCGGCTGTGATGAACGCCATCTTGGTGCCGTCGTTCAGCATCTTGCGCACCGACTCAAGGCTCTCTTCGGCTGCCTCGCGGGCTTTCGCCGGCTTGTTGCCTGCTCCCAGACCTTCCTTGCCGAGCTGCAAGTGTACGGGCACGGGCGAGTCGTTGAGGGCTTGCGCATCGGTGTTGCAGAGCACGAACGACACGTCGTGGATGCCTTCCTTATACATGTGGTTGACGGCGTTGCCTCCGCCGCCACCAACACCTATTACCTTAATTATACAGTTTTCCTTGTGTGGCTCACCAAAATCGAGGATGTTTGGTGTGTTGCACTTATTTTGCTCTTCCATAGAAATATATGCAGGTTGTTTTTTCTCTGTTTTCACTTCTTTTCAGCATGCTTCAGGCATGTTTCGACATGCTCATTACATGTTTTCGTTGTCAGCCTGAACGATGGTCTGTCCAAACTTCTTCATCCAGCCCCACAGCTTGTTGGCAGGCGATTTCTTGCGGCGCTCTTCCTCCTCTTTCTCTTTGGCCAGACGCTCCTCTTCTTCCTTCTTCTCGCGTTCGAGGCGTTCTTCCTCCTCTTTCTTTATGCGTGCCTCTTCCTCGGCCTTGCGCTTCTGCTCCTCGTTGCTCACGATGCCGGGAGCTGTGCGTCCTGTTGCTGCGGCGTTGTCTATGTTGCCGAAGAGGTCGCTGTTGATGTCGCTGCCGGCACAGTTTTCATCGCCCTTGGCGAGGATGCTGAGGATGGTGTTCATCGTGCCGTCGTGAGGTATGAGGTCGGGGATGTTGGTGTTGATGCTGAGGTTCACAAACTTGGCGGTGTGTATCTTGTCGATGTGTGTGAAGCGACGGAACGCCTGCTCTATGTTCTTGAGGTTTGAGCCGCCACCTGTCAGGATGATGCCGCCCAGCAGCTTGTCGTTATACTCGGGGGGCACCTGGTACCACACGTTCTCGATAATCTCTTCGGTGCGTGCCTCGACAATCTCGGCCAGCTTGTTGCTGTCGATGGTGCGGTCGGCGTCGATGCGTATCTTGAGGTTCTCCTCCTCGGGGTTCTCGGTGTAGGCTGTGCCATACTTGAGCTTGAGCTGCTCTGCCACCTTTGCCTCCACCTGCAAGGTCTCGATGTCCTTTGTTATGTTGTCGGAGCCGAGAGGTATGACGGCGAGATGACGCAGAATGTTGCGGCAGTAGACAGCCACGGTGGTAGTCTCGGCACCGAGGTCTACGAGCACACAGCCGGCGCGGCGCTCAGCGTCGGTGAGCACGTTGTCGGCAAGCACCATGGGCGAGAGGTACATCTCTGCCACATGAATGTTGGCGTTCTCAAGACATTTCTTGAGGTTGCGGTAAAACTGTGCGCGCCACAGGATGTTGAGGAAGTTGCCCTCAAGACGGTGACACTGTATGCCCACAGGGTCTATCTGATATTGCGCATCTACCTTATATTCTTGTATCGCCGCATCCAGGATCTCCTGCTCGGGGTAGGTCATGGCGCGGTTAGAGTCGAGAATGCTGTCTACCACATCTTGGGTTATGACCGCGCTCTGAGGCATCTCCCTGACGATGGTGTTCTTGATGCCGCGCAGGCTCTGGCCGCCTACGCCCACATACACCTTCGCGATCTCTGTCTTGAGCATGTTCTTGAGCTTCTTCACCAGGTTGGTAAGTGCTATTGTGGTCTTCTCAAGGTTGTAGACCACGCCTTTGCGTATGCATGAGGTGGAATCTTCCTTGGCAACAGCAAGGATGGTTATGCTGCCGTCAAGATTTTTCTGTCCTGCTATACCGGTCATTTTTGATGACCCCAGTTCTATTGCTATAATGAATTCCTTAGTCATACGGTTGTCTATCTTATGTGTATCTTGTTCTTGTTTCTATTGTTCTTGTCTTTTTAGAGGTAGGGCGTTGGCTCCTGTTTAGAGAAACGCTTCGTGCTTCAGCTCTTTATGGTTTTGGCTTCTTTTGCCGTGCTTTGGCTCTCCTTTTTATGCTTTGGCTTTCTTTGCTTTTGCTTTGTCGGCTTTGGCAACCTTGGCTTTGTCAGCCTTTTTCTTTTCAGCCTTTTTCTTTTCAGCTTTTTTCTCCTGTTCCTCTTTTTGTTTCTTTAATCGTTTGGCTTCAGCCTTGGCTTTCTTGGCATCGGCTTTGGCTTTCTTTGCTTCAGCCTTAGCCCTTTTCTCCTCGGCCTTTTTCTCTTCCTTGGTTTTGGCTTCCGTCTTCTTGCTGTCAGCCTTCTTCACGTTAGCCTTCTTTGCATCTGTTTTCTTGGCCTCTGCGGGCTGCTGGCCGTTGGCAGGTGCAGGAATGACGTTGCGCGGCTTGCTCTCGGTGAGCATGGTGGCCTGCTGCTCCTCGATCTGCTTTTGCACAGACGAGGGTGCGCGGTCAATGGCCATGAGAGCGGCCTTGTCGGCAAGGGCTGTCTCTTTCGTCTTGCGGCAGATGATCTGGTTGTCAAACTCGATGTCGATGTAAGAATATTTGTTCCAGCCTGCCTGAGCGAGGCCATATTTGTAGAACTTCTCCAAGCGTGTGAGCTTGCGGTCGACAAACTGGTTTATGAGCTCCTGACGCTTCTCCTTGCTGTTGGCTTCGGGCAGTGTGCCGAGGTGAACGATGTGGTCGCCGACGCGTGGCACGATCTCTATGCTGCGGTCGGGCAGAACGTTGACCTGCACCACGAGGTTCTTCCACATGTCGTTGCCCATGATGGCCTTGCCCAAGGGCGAGATGTAACGGCGTGCGAACCAACGCGGTATGTTGCCCGTGGCGATGATGAGGTCGCTGGTGTAGAGCGAGTTGGGCATGATGCAGTCTTTGTCGTCAAGATAATAGTCGTCGCCGTTCTCGGCCTTCACTCTTATCACGGGCAGCAGCTGCGTTATGCTCACGTTCACCTCGCCGTCTTCGGTCTTGTAACATTGGGCTGTCTTGACAAACGGACTCTTCTTCAGCTTCTCCTCGATCTCTCGCGCGTTGATGTCGCGCATCAGTTTGCCGAGAGGGTAGAGGCCGGCGCTCTTCAGACGTTTCGTTATCTCGTTGGCGTTGATGAATCCGTTGGAGCTCTCGTCTGCCACCACAATCTTGGCTTTGGTGCATACCCGTGCCGTTTCATCGGGTTTGTTGAACACGGTGAACGCACATAACAGGTAGACAGCGAGCACGATGTCTACGGTGACGAGCAGCGATTTCTTCCAGTTGATTCTCACGTTTCTTTCTTGATGCTTTGTTGTTATAAAACCTTTGTGGTTTTTTGTCTTGTCTTGTTTTTAGCCTTGTGTCGTCTTCAGCATGCCAGGCTGTCGGGGCGGGGCGAGCCTTTGTAGGTAGCTTGTGCCTTTGTTGGCTTGCCGCGCCTTCACAGCATGTTACGCCTCGCTCTGCTCCTTGCTTTCGATGATCTTCGTTATCTGCGGGCAGAGGTTGTCGAGGTCACCGGCACCGAGCACCACGAGCACGTCAAAGTTGCGCTTCTTCACGAGGTCGAGCACGTCATCCTTGCTGATGAGGCTCTTCTCTACGCCTGGCTTGAGGTTGTCGTAGATGAGCTTGCTGGTGACGCCGGGGATGGGTTGCTCGCGTGCGGGGTAGATGTCGCAGAGAATGACCTCGTCGAGCTGACTGAGCGCGTCGGCGAAATCGTTGTAGAAGTCGCGTGTGCGGGTGTAGAGGTGTGGCTGGAAGATGGCTGTGATCTTGCGGTCCTTATACAGTTCGCGCAGGCTCTTTGCGCTCTGGTAGATCTCCTTGGGGTGGTGGGCATAGTCGGACAGGAACACATGCTTCTTGTTCTTGATCTTGAAGTCGAAGCGGCGCACCACGCCGTGATATGTCTTCATGCCGTAGCGAAGCTCCTCGGCTGTGCATCCGTTGAGCTGTGCCATGGCCATGGCTGCTATGCTGTTGTCGATGTTGATGGGCACGGGCTGTCCAAGCTCAATGCCTTTGACCGTCTCTATGGGTGAGACGAAATCGAAGGTTATCTCGCCGTTGTCGATGATGATGTTCTCGGCGTGGAAGTCGCCCTCGTCGCGGCTATACTCGTAGACCTTCACTCCCGGCTGCACGTCGGCTTTCATCTCCAGGTTCTTGTGGATGATGAGTGCTCCGCCCGGCTGAATGAGCGTGGTGTAATGGCGGAAGCTCTCAAGATAAGCCTCCTTGGTGCCATAGATGTCGAGGTGGTCGGGGTCGGTAGCGGTGATGACAGTCATCCAGGGGCGCAGCCAATGGAAAGAGCGGTCAAACTCGTCGGCTTCTATCACCACATAGTCGCTATGGTCAGAGAGAATGTAGTTGGTGCCATAATTTTTTGATATGCCGCCGAGGAAGGCGTTGCAGTCGATATGGCTTTGGTGCATGATGTGTGCGCACATGGTCGATGTAGAGGTCTTGCCGTGTGTGCCAGCCACGCACAGACCTTTGTGTGTGCGTGTGAGCGTGCCGAGCACCTGTGCACGCTTCTCTACGGTGAACCCGCCTTCGTTGAAGAACACAAGCTCTTTGTGCTCTTTGGGAATGGCAGGTGTGTAGATAACGAGGCACGACTTGGGGTCGCGGCATGCGTGGGGTATCTCGTCAACGTTCTCTTCATAGTGGATGAGCATGCCCTCTTTCTCCAGCTGGTGAGTGAGGTCTGACGGTGTCTTGTCGTAACCTGCCACCACGAGACCTTTTCTTATAAAATAGCGAGCTATAGCGCTCATGCCGATGCCGCCGGCACCGACAAAATATACTGACTTGATGTCTTTGAGTTCCATTGTTGTTTCTCTTTACTCTTTTTCTTTGGTTCTCCTGTTCATTAATTCCTTCTGTTCACCGTTCTCTCCTTCTCAGAGCTGTGCGGGCTGTGAAGCGCTTTTGGCTTTCCGCTTTATTTTCCAGCCAGTTTCAACACCTCATCGGCAATGATGTCGGCAGAGGCGGGCTTGCCAAGCTCCTTGATGTTGGTGGCGAGCTGTGAGAGCAGTTCGCTGTCTTTCACCGTCTTCACGGCTGTCTCGAGCAGCGTGTCGGGTGCGTCGGCATCTTTGATGTAGAGGGCAGCGTCTTTGTTGACGAGCGCCATGGCGTTCTTTGTCTGGTGGTCCTCAGCCACGTTGGGCGACGGCACGAGGATGACGGGTTTGCCTATGAGGCAGAACTCGCTGATGGAGCTGGCGCCGGCGCGGCTGATCACGAGGTCGGCAGCCTTGTAGGCGGCACCCATGTCGGAGATGAAGTCCATGACCTTAAGCATGGGCAGCGCCTTGTGGTCTTTCATCTTCTCGGCAATGGCGGCGCTGTAATATTTGCCTGTCTGCCAGATAAACTGCACACCGCTGTTCTCGACGATGTCGAGGTGTTGGAGCACACTCTCGTTGACGGTTCGTGCGCCCAGACTGCCTCCCACAAGCAAGATGGTCTTCTTCGAGGGGTCGAGGCCGAAGCTCTTGATGGCTTCCTCGCGTGAGACTGTGGTCTCAAGGAGAGCCTGACGCACGGGGTTGCCGGTCTTTATGATCTTGTCGGCGGGGAAGAAGCGTTCCATGCCGTCGTATGCCACGCATATCTTTGATGCCTTCTTTGCCAGCATCTTGTTGGTAACGCCGGCATAAGAGTTTTGTTCTTGTATGAGACAAGGAATGCCCATGGCGCTTGCCGCGTCGAGGGTGGCGCCGCTGGCATAGCCGCCTACGCCCACAGCCACATCGGGCTTAAACTCTTTGATGGTCTTGCGCACCATGCGTTTGCTCTTCAGAAAGTCGAGAGCCACGCCGATGTTGCGAGGCGACCACAAGGGACGTATAAATCCCCTGACGGGCAGACCGATAATCTCGTAGCCTGCAGCAGGCACACGTTGCATCTCCATACGTCCCTGGGCTCCTACGAACAGTATCTGTGCGTCGGGGCGTTTTGCCTTGATGGCGTTGGCTATTGACACGGCAGGAAAAATGTGACCTCCCGTGCCGCCACCGCTGACAATAATTCTAAGTTCCTTGTCCATCTTTTCTTTATTGTTCTTTTATCGTGTAGCGGCAACTCTTAAAGGTATGTGCCGCCTAACTTATGCAAAGTTAGTGCAAATAACGTGAAAGACAAAATAATTTTTTCCTTTTTGTCTCTTCTTATTATATATAAGGTGTAGCTAAAGCCATTTGCCTACCTGCCAACGCCTCGTTTTTGTTTCTTTGTCGTCACGCTGGCTGCACGGCTGCTGTCGCTGTCGGCGTGTTGTTTGTCATGAGGTCGGAGCGTTTCTGTGCCGTTCGGCTGATGCTCAGGATGGCTCCGAGATACATGCAGTTGATGATGGTTGACGTTCCGCCCTTACTGATGAGTGGCAGCGGCTGGCCCGTGATGGGTGCCAGACCCACAGCCACGCACATGTTGAAGAGAGCCTGTGACACGAGCATGAGTGCCAGGCCCATGGCAAGATAGGCGGGGAAATTGTTCTCGCACCTGTTGGCTATGATGCCCGCCCTGAAGAGCAGGATGATGTAAAGCAGCGACACGAAGATGGCGCCTGGCAGCCCCATCTCCTCAATGATGATGGCATAGATAAAGTCGGAGAACGCCTGCGAGAGGAAGTCGCGCTCCTCCGAGTTGCCCGGTCCCTTGCCTGTTATTCCTGACGACACGATGGCGATGTTGGCATGTGAGCGCTGCGCGTCGTCGTTGATGATGTCAACATCTTCTGGTTTCACCTCCTTGTTGTCGATGAATTTGTCGATGCGCGATTTCCATGTGTCCAGACGGTGCAGCACACCGCTGTTCCTGCCTTTCGACTCGCCCTCTTTTCCTTTGTCGGTCTGCACGGTCTCCACTTTCTGCTTGCCTTCAGGCAGCTTCTTCTCGTCCTTGCCGAAGCACATGATCGACATGAAGGCGAGACCCACGACGAGCGCCACGATGCCGAGCAGCTTGCCTATCTGTGAGAAAGGCACGCGACCGATGACCATCATCATGCAGATGACGAGGCAGAGGAGCGCTGCCGTAGACAGGTTCTCGAAGAAGATCAGGGGCACGATGAGCATGCCGATGAACAAGATATACCTGAACGCGTTCTTGTCGGCTCCCCGTCCGGTCTGCATGGCACTGAGGATCTGTGCCGTGGCGAGCACATAGGTGCCTTTGGCTATCTCCGACGGCTGAAACTGTATGCCCATGATCTTGATCCATCGGTGGCCGTCGTTGACAGCTCCCATGAAGAACACGCCCACCAGGGTGGCTATGGAGAAGGCCAGGAGGAAGGGTAGGGCCACCTTGAAATAGCGACACGGTATGTTCATCGTCACGATCATGCAGAACAGACCCACGATCAGCAACCCCACATGCTTGAGCACCGGCGCCATGTAGTTGCTGTTATAGGTCAGCTGCGACGAGGCCGAGTAGACCTCGATGACGCTGATGATGCAGAGGAACAGGAACACCATCCAGATGACCTTGTCGCCTTTGAAAATGTTGTTTAAAGTTTTGTTCATGTGTCTATTTCTTCATGTCTCTTACGAGCTGCTTAAACTGTTCTCCACGGTCTTCCATGTTCTTGAACAGGTCGAAGCTGGCGCAACAGGGACTGAGCAGCACGGTGTCGCCGGACTTTGCCAGCTCGCGGCAGGCAGCCACACAGTCGTTCATCGAGTGGGTGTCGCGCACGGGCAGACCGAGCTGGTCGAAGAAGTTGTGGAGCTTGGTGTTGTCGGCACCGAGATAAACGAGGGCTGAGCATTTCTTCTGCACCATCTCCTTAATCTCGTTATAGTCGTTGCCCTTGTCCTTGCCTCCGATGATGAGGACCGTGGGGGTTGTCATGCTCTCCAGGGCATACCAGCAAGCGTCGACGTTGGTGGCTTTCGAGTCGTTGATGTAACGCACGCCGTCTACTGTTGCCACCTTCTCCAGACGGTGCTCCACGCCGGGGAAATCTTCCAGTCCGGCAGCAATGGCGTCGTGGCTGATGCCGTAGACGTTGGCAGCCAAGCCGGCAGCCAACTGGTTGTAGATGTTGTGCTTTCCTGCGAGCGACAGCTCCTCACGCTTCAGCTCGAAGAGGGTGGGGGCGAGCAACTTGTACATGCCGTCGATGATGGCACCCTCGCAGCCCTCTTCCATGTTCTCGGCGAACGGCAGCTGACGGGCCTTGATGTCATATTTTGGCAGTTCGCGACGAATGATGGGGTCGTCGTTCCAATAGATGAACGCATCGTCTGCCGTCATGTTCTGAATGATGCGGAACTTGGCGTCGACGTAGTGTTGCATGCAGAAGTCGTAACGGTCGAGGTGGTCGGGGGTGATGTTGAGCAAGATGGCGATGTCGGCCTTGAAATTGTACATGTTGTCGAGCTGGAACGAGCTGAGCTCGATGATGTAGACCTTGTGGGGCTGCTCTGCCACCTGGAGGGCGAGCGAGTTGCCGATGTTGCCAGCCAGACCGGCGTCTATGCCCGCCTTCTTGAAGATGTGGTAGATGAGCGAGGTGGTCGTGGTCTTTCCGTTGCTGCCCGTTATGCACACCATCTTGGCGTCGGTGTAACGGCCTGCAAACTCTATCTCGCTGATGATGTTGATGCCCTTGGCCATGGCTTTCTGGATCATAGGTGCCTCCTTGGGTATGCCTGGACTCTTTATGATCTCATCGGCAGCGAGGATGCGCTCCTCGCTGTGGTGCTTCTCCTCCCACTCTATGTTGTGGTCGTCAAGCATCTTCTTGTATTTGTCCTTTATTGCTGACATGTCGCTCACGAACACGTCGAATCCTTCTTTCTTGGCCAGCACGGCGGCACCTGCACCGCTCTCGCCAGCACCCAATATTACAATCTTTTTCATAATGGAAAGCCCCTCGTGGCCTCTCCCGTTGGGGGAGGTGCTCGGGATTTATGTTTTGTTGTTTTACAATTGCTTTTGTTTCTTGGTTTCGGCTTTTCTTTGGCTTCAGCTTTTAGCCTTTTCTTTGGCTTGGCCTTAACCGTAGCTTTGGTTTTAACCTTATCTTAGACCTTAACCTTAGCTTTGGTCTTAACCTTATCTTTAGCTTTGCCTCTACCTTATCTTAGCCTTGGTCTTAGCTTCGTCTTTCGCTTTTCGCCTCGCCGTCAGCTTTTTATCTTATCTTCAGCGTTATGATAGTCATGGCTGCCAGAATGATGGTGATGATCCAGAAGCGTATGGTGATCTTCGACTCGTGGATGGCTCCCTCGGGCTTGCGTATGAGATATTTACACTCTGGGTCGAGCTGACACTGCTGTGTGCGGAAGTTGTCATGGATAGGTGTGCGCTTGAAGATGCGCTGCTTCACGCCACGGCGCTTGCCGAGCTTAAAGTAGTAGACTTGCAGAATGACGCTGAGGCTCTCAACGAAGAAGATGCCGCAGAGGATGGGGAGCATCAGCTCTTTGTGGATTATTATTGCCGACACGGCGATGATGCCGCCGATGGTCAGCGAGCCTGTGTCGCCCATGAACACCTGGGCAGGGTAGGCGTTGTACCACAGGAAGCCAATGAGCGAGCCTATGAAGGCACACATGAACACCACAAGTTCCTCCGATTGCGGGATGTACATGATGTTCAGGTAGTTGGCATATTCGATATGGCTGCTCACATAAGCCAGGATGCCTATCGCCACGCCTATTATCGCCGAGTTGCCGGCACACATGCCGTCCATGCCGTCGTTGAGGTTGGCGCCGTTCGACACCGCCGTGACGACAAAGATGGTCATGATGACGAACAGGATCCAGCCTGCCGCCGTCTTATACTTGCCGCAGAACGACATGATGCTCGAATAGTCGAGGTTATGGCCTTTGACGAACGGTATGGTGGTCTTCAGCGACTTGGTGGCTTGTGCCCTGTGCTTGATGACCATCTCTTGTCCTTGGCGCTCGATGGCGAGGTTCTCGTTCATCTTTACATCGGGCGACATCCACAGCGTGAGACCCACGATGAGGCCAATGCCCACCTGACCGACAATCTTGTAACGGCCTTTCAGACCTTCTTTGTTGCGACGGAAAATCTTGATGTAGTCGTCCATACCGCCGAGAAAGCCGAGCCACACGGTGGTCACAATCATGAGCAACAGGTAGATGTTGCGCAGACGGCCAAGCAGGATGACGGGCAACAGGATGGCGACGATGATGATGACGCCACCCATCGAGGGCACACCAATCTTCTGCACGCCGAACGGGTCTATGCTCGCGTCGCGCTGTGTCTCGGTGATCTGCTTCTTCTTAAGAAACTTAATGAACTTTTCGCCCAACCATGCTGAGATGACGAGGGAGAAGATGAGGGCCAGCAGCGATCGGAACGAGATGTATCCCCACATGTGGGAACCGCTGATGCCGTATTGCTCTAAGAACCGGAAGAGATAGTATAGCATTTTTTTATTTTTGAATTTTGAATTTTGATTTTTGAATTGTTGCGGCAGAGCCGCAATTTTGAATTTTGAATTTTGAATTTTGAATTGTTGCGGCTCTGCCGCAATTTTGAATTTTTGAATTCAGATTTATTGTGCCGTTGGCGCAATATTGAGTGAAGATTATTGAACATCGATGATTGAACATCGATGATTGAACGTTGATGATTGAACGTTGATGATTGAACATCGATGATTGAATGTTGAAAAAATAATTTCCCAATTCTTAATTGTTAAATTCTTCATCGGCGAAGCCGATAATTCAAAATTCAAAAATCAAAATTGCGCTTTGCGCAACAATTCAAAACTCAAAATTCAAAATTCAAAAATTAAGAACAAACCTCTCTCACAACCTCGTGGTCGTCGAAGTGGTGTTTCACGCCTTTCACGTCTTGGTAGTTCTCATGGCCCTTGCCAGCTATGAGCACCACGTCGCCCTTCTGTGCCATCATGCAGGCTGTGCGAATGGCCTCGCGGCGGTCAACGATAGAGATGACCTTCTTCATCTGCTGAGCGTTAAGACCGGCGAGCATGTCGTTGATGATGTCTTGGGGCTCCTCGAAGCGTGGGTTGTCGGATGTTATGATCACCTTGTCGCTCTGCTTCACAGCCTCCTGTGCCATGAGCGGACGCTTGCCCTTGTCGCGGTTGCCGCCTGCTCCACAAACGGTGATGACCTGTCCCTTGCCGTTGAGCACCTCATGGATGGCGTTGAGCACGTTCTCCAGAGCGTCGGGCGTGTGGGCGTAGTCGATGACGGCGGTGAATCCTTCGGGGGTCTGTATGGGGTCCAGTCGGCCGTTCACGCTGTGCAGCGTGCTCATGACCACGAGCACATCCTCTGGCTTTTTGCCCAGCATCACGGCAGCACCGTAGACAGCCAACAGGTTGCTGACGTTAAACTTGCCGATGAAGTTGACACCCACTTCATGTCCGTCGATGTCGAGATACATTCCTTCGAAATGACACTCAATGATCTTGCCCTTGAAGTCGGCCATAGAGCGGGTAGAGTAGGTCTTCACCGTGGCTTTGGTGTTCTGCACCATCACCATGCCGTTCTTGTCGTCGGCGTTGGTTATGGCGAACGCTGTCTTGGGCAGACCGTCGAAGAACGCCTTCTTGGCGTTGCGGTAGTTCTCGAACGTCTTGTGGTAGTCGAGATGGTCGCGTGTGAGGTTGGTGAAGATGCCGCCCGTGAAGGTCAGTCCGCCGATGCGCTTCTGTGCTATGGCGTGTGACGAGCACTCCATGAAAGCATACTCACACTTCGCCTCGACCATCTTTGCCAACAGCGCGTTCAGCTCTATCGGGTCGGGTGTGGTGTGGTCAGCGGGTATGGCCTCGTCCACCACATAGTTGCACACGGTAGAGAGCAGACCACACTTGTGGCCCATGCGCGAGAACATGTTATATAATAAGGTGGCGATGGTCGTTTTGCCGTTCGTGCCTGTCACGCCCACCAACTTCAGTTTTGTTGACGGGTCACCGTAGAACATGGTGGCGACCTTTCCCACGGCATCTTCTGTCGATGTCACCTGCACATAGGTCACACCGTCAGCAAGGGTTGCGGGCATGTCTTCACAGAGCACGGCCTTTGCGCCAAGCTCTATCGCTTTGTCAATAAACTTGTGTCCGTCGACCTGTGTGCCTTTCATGGCGACGAACAGGTGGCCGGGCTTTATGCGGCGTGAGTCGATGTTCACTCCCGTAATGTCAACGTCAGTGGAACCGACCACTTGTGTCGGTTTGATGTTTTTGAGCAATTGTGATAATACCATATTCGTATATTTTTTTTAGCTCCTCCCCATCGATTCCTTTATAATCATTTCCTTTATGAAAGAAAGATGCTCCTTTTTAAGGAAGATGCTTCTTTTTAAGAAAGATAATCCTTTTTAAGGAAGATGGTTCGGCGAAACTGTTTATTTCTTTTTCCTTTCTTCTTTTTCCTTTCTTCTTTTTTCTTATGAGGGCAGTGTCTACACCTTTTTTATATATAAGCTTTGGCTTGCACTTTTTTTATATAAGCTTGCGCTTTGTTGCCAAAGGTGCCTTTTTCAAAGGTGCCTTTTTCAAAGGTGCCTTCTTTATCGAAGGTTGAGCGTGCACCATTGGCCCTTTCGTATGTGCGTTCCCGGTGCTATGCTCTGCTTCTCCACTTTTCCTCGTCCGTAGAGTTTGGTGCGCACGCCCCTGCTCTCAATGAGGAACACGGCATCGCGTGCTCCCATGCCCGTGACATCGGGCATCTGTCCGCGTACTGCTATCTTTTCACGCTCCAAGGCAATGTGTCCGTTGCCGTTCACCGCCTTGCCCCATATAGGGTTGCCGTTGGCGTAAGAGCCGTTCCAGTCGGGGCGCGGGTTGTATCCAAGCTGGCTGAGCACATAGTCGGCAGCCAGGATGTTGCCGCTCTTCACCTCGGGCTGAACGACAGATGTCTCGTCGTGAGCGTCCTTGATGTCGAGCTTCAGGCTCTGTGCCATCACGCCCTCGGCAATGTCGTGGAACACCTTGCCGCTCATGCCGCCTCCCGAGGCAGGCAGACCGCGCTTCTGTATGCAGACGATGCAACTGTAGCGTGGGTTGTCGGCAGGGAAGAAGCCAGCGAAACTGAGCAGGTAGCTCACGCCGCCCGACTTGTATCCGCCCTTGCCTTGCGACACCTGTGCCGTGCCGGTCTTTCCTGCCACCTTAAACGATGGCGAGCCAGCCTTCTTGCCAAGACCTCGGCTCACGACGTGCTCAAGGATGGTCTGTATCTCACCAAGCGTCTTCTTCTTGCAGATGCTCTGGCGCAGAACCACGGTGGGATATTCTTTCACCACCTTGCCGTCTTTTATTGCTGCCTTCACAAAGCGCGGTTGCACCATCTTGCCGTTGTTGGCGATGGCGTTGTAGAAGGTAAGGGTGCTGATGGGCGGTACCTGGGTCTCATAGCCGATGCTCATCCAGGGCAGCGTGGTCTTGCTCCAGTTGACGTACTGTTTTCCGCGCTTGTCGAGCTGCGGGAAGCGCACCTTTGCCGGTGACGAACCGTAGAAGGGCAGGTGCAGGTCGTCGGTGAGGCCCAGACGGTGTATGCCCTCCACAAACTTGGTGGGGTTGTTGCGGTAGTGGTCGTCGATAATTCTGCTGACGCCGATGTTGGAGCTCACCATGAGTGTCTGTGGCAAGGTGAGCATGCCGTAGCCGCCGCGTCGCCAGTTGTGGTCACGCATCTCACGGCCATACATGGGCCACACGCCACCTGCTGTGTTTACGCGGTAGGTGGTGTCGACCACGCCGTCGTCGAGCGCAACCATTATGCTTGCTGTCTTGAACACCGAGCCTGGCTCCATGAGGTTGCTCACGGCGCGGTTCTGTCGTTCGCGATACTGTCCGTCGCCACATTTCTCCATGTTCACGATGGCTTTCACATCGCCAGTCTTCACCTCCATGACGATGGCCACGCCCCAGTTGCCGTTGACGTCGGGCTCGCGTAGCTCCTGCAGCAGTGCTCGCTCGGCGAGGTCCTGTATGCCAACATCGATGGTTGTCACGATGTCGGCGCCGTCGACGGCCGGCTCGTCAATGATGTCGAGAAACGAGCGCAGCACCTTGCGGCGGTGCTTTATGCCTTTCTTTCCGCGCAGCACCGAGTCGTAATATTGCTCCAGACCGCAACGTGCCGTGTCCTTGCCTTTGTACATGTCGCCCAGTGTGCGCTCGGCGAGAGATCCATAGGCATGCTTTCGCGCGTTGTTGTCTTCGGTGTAGAATCCGCTCTTGTATTTGTTGCCTATGTTGAAGATAGGCAGCAGGCGCACGTCGGCATAGGTGTTATAGTTTACACGCGCCGGCCAGATCTGCCAGTGGCGGCTCATCTTCTTGCGTCCCTCCTCCAGATGCTCTTTAAACTTCGCCGCGGGCATCTCCGGGAAGATGGCGTTCAGGCCGGCGGCAATAGAGTCGACCTTCTTTGGCCACAGCGTGTCCGTTTTTGAGTCGTGCATGGCCTGGAAGTCGATGAACAGCTTATATTCGGGCAGTGACGACACCATGAGCTGTCCGTCGCAACTGAGGATGTTGCCTCGTGCGGGCTGAATGGGCAGACTGTCAAACTTGACGCGCTTGGCCACCGCCATCCAGTAGTCGCGCTGTGCGGTCATCATGTATGTTGCCTTTCCGAGCATGACCAATGTGGCCAACGTTATGACGATGGCCAAGCAGCTGAAACGCTGTGGGGTTTTTTTATGATCAAACTTACTGCTACTCACTTTTTTTCAACTTTAAAATTCCTTTTCTTTGTCCTAATTGGTAACTCTGCGTTGTCTTTATTCCTCCTTCGGCACCGTTATGATGTATGGCGGTTGCGAGGCGATGTGGAGCGTGCTGTCTTGACAGGCCCTTAGCATGTCGAGCACACGGCTCTCGCGGCTCTTCTCTGTCAGCTCGCTGGTGCTTGAAAGCGCTCTGAACTTAGCGTCTGTCAGCTCCTTCGTCAGCTTGTTTATCTTCACGAGATTGCGTTGGCAGGCGTAACGGTTGGAGATGTAGATGAAGACGAAGAACGTGATGAGGAAGAACACGCCAATCTGGTTTCTCACAACCTTGGCGTTGAGCATGTCGCCGTTGATGATGCTCCTCAGGTTTGTTGCCGCGTTGGGCTTGCTGTCGCCCTCGGTGGCACGCTCCTTCACCATCTCGGCGAACGACTTCAGCGGTCCGGTCTCGTTGTCGTCGTCTTGTGGCTTGTCGCTGTCTTGTGGCTTGTTGCCGTCTTGTTGCTTGTCGCCGTCTTGTGGCTTGTTGCCGTCCTTCTCTTTCTTTTTGTCAGCTGGCTTTTGGACGTTAGAGTCGTGGCTCTTGCTGTCATGGCCCTTGCTGTTGTCACGGTCTTTGCTTGCAGAGCTTGCGCCGCCGCTTGTTCCAGCACCGCCTTTAGCGTCAGCGCCGCCTTTAGCGTCACTGCCGCTGCTCGTTCCAGCGTTGCCGTTTGCCGTTTTGCTTTGCTGTCCCTCTTCAGGTGCGGGGTCGTCATATCCGGCCATGGCGGCTTTCAGCAGAGCCTCCAGCTGTTTGTCGTGTTGTTTGTTGTCTTTGTGTGGTGTCATTTTTTTTCTGCTATTCTAAGTTTCGCGCTTCTGCTGCGCGGGTTTCTTTGTTGTTCGTCCTCAGAAGGAACGATAACCTTGTTGTTGACCAAGGTGAACGGCGAGTTTGTGCGTCCGAAGAAGTCTTGTTCTGTCTTGCCCTCCGCGTTGCCTGTCTTCATGACGTTCTTCACGATGCGGTCTTCGAGCGAGTGGTATGTTATGACGCTCAGTCGGCCGCCAGGCGCCAACAGTTCGGTGGCGGCAGCGAGCATCTGCTTCAGCGCCGTCATCTCGTGGTTCACTTCTATGCGCAACGCCTGAAAGAGCTTTGCCATCTCCTTCTTCTCGCGTTCGCGGCGGAAGAGCGGCTCCACGGCTTTCATAAACTGCTGCGTTGTGGCTATGGTCTCTGCTGTGCGTGCCTTGGCTAGCGCGGCAGCTATGCGTCGCGAGTTTTTCAGTTCGCCGTAGAGAAAGAACACGTCTGCAAGCTGCTCCTCGCTGTATGTGTTGACGATGTCGGCGGCTGTCTTGCCGGCGCGTTTGTTCATGCGCATGTCGAGGGGAGCGTCGAAGCGGAAAGAGAATCCGCGTTCGGCATCGTCAAAATGGTGTGACGACACGCCGAGGTCGGCGAGCAACCCGTCAATGTGGTCGATGTCATAATAGCGCATCCAGTTTTTCAGATACCTGAAATTGCTGCGCACGAAGGTGAAGCCGTCGCATCCCTCGGGCACATTGCGCTCTGCGTCGGCATCCTGGTCAAAACTGAAGAGGCGTGCCGTGGGGTCTAAGCGTCGCAGGATCTCGCGCGAGTGGCCACCGCCGCCAAAGGTGACGTCCACATACACGCCACCGGGCTTCAGACATAGAGCGTCGATGCTTTCGTTAAGGAGCACTGGCACATGATAGCCATCGGCTGTAACAATTTTTTCGGTATCTTTGTTTGTCATTTTTTTTCGTTGTTGTCGGTTTTCATTACTGCCTGTATGGCCTTCGCAAACTCGTCGGGCTGCATGAACGGTTTGTCTGTGCCGTCATAGGGCCACAGCTCAATGCAGTCGTCCATGCCTATGACCTTGACGCTTCGCTCTATGCCCGTCATCTGTTGGTAACGGCGCGGTATGAGGATGCGGCCCATCGAGTCGGGCTGCTGCACCTCCACGTCTGCCACAAACTGTCGGAACATCATCTGCTGTTGCGGGTCCCAGCGGTTCAGGCGTGACCGCATGGTGTCGACGAGGCATGACCATGTGCTCTCGGGGTAGATCACAAGACAAGGCTGAAAATCGTCCTTGCGCAGCACCACACGTTCCTCGCCCAGTTCTTGCAGAACTTTGCGGAACACGGCGGGCACTATTGTGCGCCCTTTGGTGTCTACTTTGGCTTCTATCGTACCTATAAATCTCATGCGTACCTTAATAAGAGCAATTAGTGCCCAAAGTTACATAAAATCCTCCACTTTCTGCCACTTTTCACCACAAATTTTGTTTTATGCTTCAATTTTATGATTTTGCTCTGTTCGTGCGTCAGAAAAGCCTTAGGCTTCTCTTTGCTCACATTGTGCCTCAAAACGTTACAAAGGCAATAAAAAAGCATATTTTTTCTTGATTTTCTACAATATTAGAAAAAGAAATGTTATTTTTGCATCACATTTACACAAACATGAGCGAATCGATAGAGAAAACCATAGATATAGACAAAATTTTGGCTGGCAAGATGGGCGCAAAGGTCAAGTATGTGCCGCGCTTTCTTGTTAAATGGCTAAAGCACATCATCCATCAAGATGAGGTGAACCGCTTCCTGTGGGAGAGCCGCAACTTGTCGGGCACAGAGTGGCTCAGCGAGTGTGTGCGCTATCTTAAGATGGACGTTGAGATTGTGGGTGAGGAGAACCTACCCGACAAGAACGACGGCCGCCTTTACACCTTCGTGTCAAACCACCCGTTGGGAGGACAGGATGGCGTGTGTCTCGGCTCCATCATCGGACGCCACTATGACGGTCGTTTCCGCTACCTCGTCAACGACCTGTTGCTCAACCTGCCGGGTCTCAAGCCCGTGAGCATCGGCATCAACAAGACAGGACGCAACAGTCGCGACTTCCCGCGCATGGTTGAGGCAGGCTTCAAGAGCGACTGTCACATGCTCATGTTCCCCGCCGGCCTGAACAGCCGTAAGCAGAAAGACGGGTCCATACACGACATTCCGTGGAAGAAAACGTTTGTGACGAAAAGCGTTGAGTGTCAGCGCGATGTGGTGCCTATCCACTTCAGTGGCAGCAACTCGAAACGCTTCTATCGCATAGCCGCTTTCAGCGACCGTTTCCTGCCGTTCAACCTCGCCATGATGTTCCTCGTTGACGAGATGTACCGTAACGTCGGAAAACATTTCACCATCCACATCGGAAAGCCCATTCCATGGCAGACCTTCGACAAGAGTCGCACGGCGCTGCAGTGGGCACAGTGGGTGGAAGACCGCGTGTATGATTTGCCAAGAGAGAACGGCAAGTCTGAAAAACAATAATTTGACAGCATAGACATAAAATCGGAAAAAAGTACTCGATTTTTTGAAAACCATAAGAGAAAAAAGAGAGATGGAAGAGCCAATAATCGAACCAGTGAGTAAGGAGCTGCTTAAGAGTGAACTGACGCCCGAACGGCAACTGCGAATGACCAACAAAAGTCATAACGAGATTTATGTGGTGACCGCCCACAACGCGCCCAACGTGATGCGCGAGATTGGACGTCTTCGCGAGATCGCTTTCCGCGAGGCGGGAGGCGGCACAGGCAAGTCGATGGACATCGACGAGTTTGACACATGCGACAACTGCTACAAGCAGCTCATCGTGTGGAACCCTGAGGCAGAGGAGATTATCGGCGGCTACCGTTACCTCTTAGGCACCGATTGGGAAATGGATGCCAACGGTCAGCCCAAGCTGGCAACAAGCCACATGTTCCATTTTTCTGACAAGTTTCTGACCGACTACATGCCCTACACCATTGAGCTTGGACGTTCGTTCGTGTCGTTGCCCTATCAGAGCTCGCGCATGGGAGCCAAGAGCCTGTTCGCCCTCGACAACCTGTGGGACGGCTTGGGAGCGCTCACCGTCATCAAGCCTAACGTCAAATATTTCTTCGGAAAGATGACGATGTATCCTTCATACATTCGTCGTGGTCGCGACATGATTCTCTATTTCCTCAAGAAACATTTTGATGACAAGGAAAACCTCGTCATTCCTCTCAAGCCTCTTAAGATAGAGACGCCTGAGGAGGAGCTGCACGAACTGTTCTGTGAGGACAGCTTCAAGGACGATTATCGCATCCTTAACCGCGAGGTGCGCAAGCTGGGTTATAACATCCCGCCGTTGGTGAACGCCTACATGGGGCTCTCACCCACGATGAAGCTCTTCGGCACCGCCATCAACTATGGTTTTGGTGACGTCGAGGAGACGGGCATCCTCATCGCTGTCGACGAGATTCTCGACGAGAAGCGTGTGCGTCATATCGACTCGTTCATTAAAGAACACCCTGAAGCTCTGAAGATTACGAGTGGGGCGAATAATGTTATTTACAAGGAAAAAGAGTAAAAAGGCATAACAGAAAATATAACCTTCTGTTCATGAAATGGCCGCTGCTGTTCAAAGTTGCGGCCATTTTTGTGTTTGTGGCATAACTGTTTGGCTCTATCTGTTTTATAGGCTATCTTTGCAGAAAACAATTTGCCTCTTTGTAATTTGTAAAGCAGAAATAAAAATCCTAAAAAACACAATTCTATGACATTTAAAAGATTAGCTTCGGCCATAGCTCTCGCTGCCATGATGCTGGCATCAACAGGCAAGGCCAATGGGCAAACTCCGCGACCAGAGTATCCGCGCCCGCAGTTTGAACGTTCAGAGTGGATGAACCTCAACGGAACATGGACTTATTCTTTCGATTTCGGTAAGACAGGGGAACAGAAGGGATGGAAAAACTCAAAGGGCTTTGACGGCCACATAACAGTGCCCTTCTGTCCAGAAAGTTCGCTCTCGGGTGTACACCACACCGACTTCATCAACAGCATCTGGTATCAGCGTAAACTTAATATCCCGTCAGTCTGGAGCGGAAAGAAAATAATGCTTAACTTCGGGGCTGTTGATTATGAGGCCCACATCTATGTGGACGGACAGCTCGCCATGCAGCACAAAGGCACAGGATCATCCTTTAGTTGCGACATCACGCGCTATGTAAAGCCTGGCCACACCCATAACCTTGTGGTTCAGGTGAATGACAACCTGCGTAGCGGCATGCAGCCTGGCGGCAAGCAGTGTTTTAACCTCCACTCAGAGGGATGTATGTATACTCGCGTCACTGGTATCTGGCAGACGGTGTGGATGGAAGCCGTTGATGAGGATGGCCTAAAGAGTGTGTTTGCCACGCCAGATATTGACCAACATCAGCTCGTCATACGCCCACAGTTCTATGGCCAGAACGCTGCCAATAAACTCGTTGTCACGTTGTATGACGGCAAGAAAGAGGTGGCGCGTAAGAGTGTGCCGTGTGGCGATGGCTCTGTGGTGGTGCTGCCCGTCAAGGGCATGAAGCTGTGGAGCCCAGAGAGTCCGTTCCTTTATGGCCTCAAATATCAGGTAGTGAAAGACGGCAAGGTCGTTGACGAAGTAAGCTCATATGCTGGCATGCGCAAGGTGCATCTTCATGACGGCTATTTCTATCTCAACAACAAACCTTACTATCAACGTCTTGTGCTCGATCAAGGCTATTATCCCGACGGCATCTGGACAGCTCCCTCAGACGAGGCTCTGAAGAAGGACATAGAGATGGCAAAGGCTGTTGGCTTTAACGGGGCACGCCTTCACCAGAAGAGTTTTGAGGAGCGCTACTATTATTGGGCCGACAAGCTCGGATACTTGACATGGGGTGAGAGCGCCAGTTGGGGACTGAACATCAACAACGAGGAAGCTTGCCGCAACTTCATATCAGAATGGGCTGAGCTGGTGGAGCGTGACCGCAACCACCCGTCGCTTGTTACATGGACACCGCTCAACGAAACTTGGAACGCTGAGAACACAGGCGTCTACACGCGCTTTGTGCAGAACCTCTATGACATGACAAAGGCCATTGACGGCACACGCCCTGTAAACGATGCCAGTGGCGACTCGCATATAAAAACCGACATATGGAGCGTGCACAACTATTGCCGTACGCCTGAGGAGTTTAAACGCGATTTTGCCCTTGAGCCTGGTAAGGAGCCATATCGCAACATGCGTGGCGACCATTGGCAGTGGCTCGCTAAGTATGAGGGCCAGCCTTACATGCTCGACGAGTGGGGTGGCCTGGGCTATGTGGTGCCTGAGAAACGTCATGGCAACGACACATGGGGCTATGGCGGCATGATTAAGGATGCCGAGGAGTTCTACCGCATACTTCGCAGTGAGGTGGAGTCGATCAAGGCATTAAAGCATATCACAGGTTTCTGTTACACGCAGATTACGGATGTGGAGCAAGAGCAAAATGGCATCTATAACTATGACCGCACTCCTAAGTTCGACACAAACCGCATAAAGGAGATTTTCGAACTCATTCCTTCAAACATTGAGGAGAATAAAAAGTAAAAAAGCTTTTTAAAGGTAAAAAGGCTTTTTAAAGGTAAAAAAGTAAAAAGGTAAAAAGGTAAAAAAGGGCTGGCGCCGTTGGAAGAGAAAAACGTCAGCCTTTTTTTACCTCCTGACTTCGTCATTGCGTACCCCAAGAAATATAAATCATCCATTTTTTCTCGGCAATAATGCATAAAAACGAGCTGTTTCTCGTATAGGAGGTCGAGCTTGCTATTTTACCCGCCTTTTTGCGCGTCACCCAAAGCAACGAGAGCGACCTTTGATTATCAAGTACTTACATACATGTCTTAAAAAAGTGACGAAGTCAGGAAAAAGTAAAAAGGTAAAAAGGTAAAAAAGGGCTGGCGCCGTTGGAAGAGAAAAACGTCAGCCTTTTTTTACCTTTTTACCTTTAAATGGCTATATGATTTTTCACTTTTCGCTTTTCACTTTTCCCTTCCAACGGCGTCAGCCCTTTTTTACCTTTTTACCTTTTTACCTTTAAAAAGCCTTTAAAAAATCCTTTAAACGGCGTTCATGACGAGCCATGTCAGATAGGCAAGGTAGACGATGGTGAGCACGGCACCTTCCCAGCGTTTCACCTTATAGGTCGTGCGGCAGAAGAACCACATGAGCAGCATGCTGGCGAGCATCATGATGAGGTCGAGTGTGGTTATGCCAGCTATGTGCATGGGCTTGACGAGGCCCGTTATGCCGATGATCATGAGGATGTTAAACACGTTGGAGCCTATCACGTTGCCTATGGCTATGTCGCTGTTGCCCTTCTTTGCCGACACCATACTGGTGGCGAGTTCTGGCAGCGAGGTGCCACCTGCCACGATGGTCAAGCCAATCACAGCATCCGACACACCGAGACTGGAGGCCACGAACGAGGCGTTGTCGACAAACATGTTGGAGCCGGCGATGAGGCACAACAGGCCGACAACGAGCATTACGACCGCTTTAAGCATAGATGTTCCTGACGCTTGTGATGCTTCTGGAGCTGAGGTCTCAGATGATGATGCTTCCGGAGCTGAGGTCCCAGATGAAGATGCTTCAGACGATGAGGCCTGAGACGTAGATGCTTCAGAAATAGCTGTTGTTGTTGCTGCGCCACTTGTCGCCACGGTTGCTGCGTGTTCTTCTGTCGTCTTTGCATATTTCAGCGTCACAAACATGAAGAGGCAAAAGCCTGCGAAGAGCACGGCAGCGTCAACTCTTCCTATCGCTCCATCGAGGCAGAAGAGGAGCATGAGCAGAGAAGCCACCACAGCAAACGGGATGTCGCGTTTCACGCTTGACCGTTTCACCATGATGGGTGCCACCAGGGCAGAGCAGCCCACAATGAGCAGCGTGTTAAGGGTGTTTGAGCCCACCACATTACCCACGGCAAGGTCGGGCGTGCCTTTCAGCGCCGACACCATGCTCACGCAAAACTCAGGCATCGATGTGCCCATGGCCACGATGGTCAGTCCGATGACCATCTGACTGACACCGAAGCGTGTCGCGATGTTCACCGCGCCATCGGTAAGCCAGTCGGCTCCTTTCAATACAATAATCACTCCAAGCACCAACAGCACGATGTTTATCGCCATGCTGTTGGTGCACATTGTTTGTAAAAGTTGTGTTGTCATAAAAATAAATTTAAAGCCCCACCAACCTATCCGCTTTGCGGCTTAGAAATGTTGATTTTTGAATTTTGAATGTTGAATTGTCGGCTTTCAGCCGATGTCGAATTTTCGAATTTTGATTTTCCCTTTTTAAAAGGCTATCGAATTCTTCACTCATCACTCTTCGTTCTTCACTTAAAAGAGGCTATCGAATTTTTTCCTTTTCGTCTTTCCCTTTTCCCTTATAAAGGCGTCAGCCCTTTTTTTACCTTTTTACCTTTTTACTTTTTTACCTTTAAACGATCGGCAGCGAGGTGCCATTGATCTTTTGGTAGAAGTCGAGGGCGAAGATGTCGGTCATGCCACTAATGAAGTCGATGACCGCCATGATGCGCGTCTCAAGGTCCTCGCTTTCGATGTCATACTGGCTGCTGAAGCGGCGTATGAGCTGTTTCGAGTGGTAGTTGTCGGGACGGCAGGCGGCGTCGACGAGCGTCTCCATGAGCGTCTCCATGATCTTGTAACCGCTCAGCTCCACATCGAGCACCGGCTTGCTGTTGTATATCTTCTTCACGCTCAGCTTCTGACAGCGTCGGTAGGCATCGCGCACCTCGGGCGTTATGTGGTCGATGAGGCTGCCCTCGAACGTGCCGTCCAGAATCTCCTCTTCGTGGTCGCAGAACGCCTTGGCACACTCGTTTTCAAGCTTGCCAATGACGCATGCACGCATATACACAATCTCCTCGTTCTCATCGCTCACGCCCTCATCCTTGGCACGCTGCTGAATGTTTCGGCGCGTCTCCTCGTCGAAGAACGACAGAAACAGGTCGGCGGTCTCTTCATAGCTAAGAATCTTCAGCTTGTGCGAGTCCTCGATGTCCATGATTTCATAGCAAATGTCATCGGCAGCCTCCACCAGATAGACCAGCGGGTGACGGGCGTAGCGTAGCGGCTCACCCTCGGCAGAGAGACGGCGTATGCCCAGTTCTGTGGCAATGCGCACAAAGCTCTCGCGCTCCGTGCAGAAGAAGCCAAACTTGCCGTGCGTGCCTGCCCAGTGGCTCTCGAACGGATATTTCACGATGCTCGCCAGCATGGCGTAGGTCATCACGAATCCGCCCTCGCGGCGCCCGTGAAAACGGTGCGTGAGCAGACGGAAAGCGTTGGCGTTGCCCTCAAAGTGTATGAGGTCGTTCCAGAAGTCGGGCGACAGATGCGTCTGCAGCTTTTGGCCCGCACCCTCGCGGAAGAACGCCTGTATGGCCTTCTCTCCACTGTGTCCGAACGGCGGGTTGCCCATGTCGTGTGCCAGACAGGCCGTGCTCACAATGGTGCCGAGCTCCTCAAACAGCGTTCCCGCCAACTCGGGTCGTCGCTGCTTGATCACGCGGGCTGTGTCGTTGCCTAACGACATGCCCACGCTCGCCACCTCCAGCGAGTGGGTGAGGCGGTTATGCACAAAGATGCTGCCCGGCAGCGGAAACACCTGTGTCTTGTTCTGCATGCGGCGGAAGGGCGCTGAGAAGATCAAGCGGTCATAGTCGCGCTTAAACTCGGAGCGGTCGTCATGGCGCAGGCGGTGACGTTCCTCCTGCCCAAACCGTTTGTTAGATATGAGCTGGTTCCATTTCATAGCGGCAAAGTTAATAAAAAAATGAGAAACGACCCATAAAAAACAAAAATGTAACAAAACAATCTCTTTACATGCCTTGAAAACCACGTCTTTATCTTCTTGCCCTTAACCTTCATCTTCTTCATTTCATTTTCCTTATCTTCTCAATCTTCCTCATCTTCTCAATCTTTAAATTTCTTTTCCCTATCCTCATCTTCTTTGTTGTTTCTTTATAAAACTTGCGCAAACGTATCTAAAAACACCCGTTAGCGCAGATTATCCGTTTTTAAACTTGCGCAAACATATCTAAAAATATATGTTAGCGCAATTTATTTGATTTAAAACTTGCGCAAACGCATGTTTTTGACTATATTTGCGCAGGTAATAATAAAAAACACTCTATTATGAATCAAAAACTGATAGGAAGAGAACCGGAACTTGGTGCTCTGAACAGATACTTCACTTCTGGACGGTCAGAGTTTATTGCTGTGTACGGTAGACGCCGAGTGGGTAAGACCTTTCTCATACGCAAGAGCGTGGATGACCAGTTTGCGTTCTTTATGACAGGTGTGCATGGGGCTTCAAAAACAGATCAGTTGCTTAACTTCAGCATAGCGTTACAAAAATATTCCAATGCGCCGTATATCAGCATACAACGTAACTGGTTGCTCGCGTTTCATGCGCTTGCCACATATCTTGAGACGCTACCTGAAGGCAACAAGTATGTGTTCATTGACGAGTTGCCGTGGATGGATACGCCACGCTCGGGTTTTATAGCTGCTCTTGAAAACTTCTGGAACAGTTGGGCTGTGTTGCGCAACGACATAAAACTTATTGTATGCGGTTCGGCCACATCATGGATGATAAGCAACCTTATTCACAACCGAGGAGGGTTGCATAACCGTCTAACTCACCACATTAAGGTCAATCCGTTCACTCTGCGCGAATGTGAAAACTATTTTTCCGCTTACAATTTCGGTTATAGTCGTAAGCAAATAGCTGAATGTTACATGGTTATGGGCGGAATACCTTATTACATGTCTATGCTTGACCGTTCGCTCAGTCTTGCCCAGAACATCGACAATCTCTTTTTTGCAGACAATGCCGAACTTGCCAACGAGTTTGAAGATCTTTATAGGGCGTTGTTCCGCAAGTCGGCAGCACATGTTGCTGTGGTCACAGCTCTTGCCACAAAGGGAATAGGCATGACGCGTCAAGAGCTTGTCAGCGCTACCGATGTTACAGACAACGGCCTCTTTTCTACCGTTCTTGAGGAGCTACAACAGTGTGGCTTCATACGCGCTTATGAGCCTTTCTCCAATGGAAAAACTGTAGCTTTACAACGTCAAAGTAGAGACACTCTGTTCCAACTTGTCGATTTCTACACTCTGTTCTACTTTAAATTTGTCAGAAACAACCGCTACCGCGACTCTCATTTCTGGTCCGCATCGCTTAACAGTCCGATGCACAACACCTGGGCCGGACTGTCGTTTGAGATGTTGTGTCTCAGTCATGTTGAAACGATAAAGCAGGTTCTTGGAATATCGGGCATACAGACTCTTGTGTGTTCATGGCGTAGCTCTGAAAAGGCAGGCAACGGCGTACAAATAGACTTGCTTATAGACAGAAAAGATGAAACCGTGAACCTGTGCGAAATAAAATTTTGTAATGACGAATACGCCATCGACAACGATTACGAGCAACGCCTCCTTCGTAAGGTCAACACGTTCATCGCTGAGACGAAGACAAAGAAAACAGTCATTCTCACCATGATAACAACTTTTGGCATAAAAGAGAACAAACACAGCGACATCGTGCAGAAGCGCATTGTGCTTGATGACCTGTTCGGTGGCTTTTTTGTTTAAATGCCCAATCCATCATCCCCTTCAACCATTTTTAGCACAAAAAATGAAGCAATGTGGATAATAATCAGTATTTTTGCATCTTAAATACTCAAGAAAAAAATGACAATGACAGATATTACCGAAGTGAAAGTAATCAACCGCAGCCATCACCCCCTGCCACAGTATGCAACGCCGCTAAGCGCCGGCATGGATCTGCGTGCCAACATCGACGCGCCCATAACCCTTCGCCCGCTTGAGCGCTGCCTCATACCCACAGGCCTCTTTATAGCGCTGCCCCCAGGCTATGAGGCACAGGTGCGCCCCCGCAGCGGACTGGCTCTGAAGAAGGGCATCACCGTGCTCAACTCGCCTGGCACCATCGATGCCGACTATCGTGGCGAACTGATGGTGCTGCTGGTGAACCTCTCGTCAGATAATTTTGTGGTTAACGACGGCGAACGCATTGCCCAGATGGTGGTGGCACGCCATGCACAGGTGCAGTTTGTCCCCGTCACAGAGCTCGACAGCACCGAGCGCGGCGAGGGAGGCTACGGCCACACGGGAGTAAAATGAACCCCATAACACAAACGACAATGCGACATATCCATTTCAACCATACACCCCTCGTCTTTGTGGCCCTGATCATGGCCTTGGTCTTCGGACCTGCGCTGGCAGGCAACCTGCCTTTCATGAAGGACAACCACAAGGACAAAAAGACCACCATTTTTGAGGCAAAGGAGCAGGGTAATACCTGCGCCTTTGCCGATAGTCTCTCGCGCAACGACAGCCGACGCTACGACTATTTCTTTCTTGAGGCCGTGCGACAGCAGAACGCGGGCAACCTTGATGCCGCCTTCGACCTGCTGAACCATTGCATAAGCATCAACCCCAAGGCGGCGGAGGCCTATTATCTCGCAGCGCTCTATTATTCGGAGCTCAACAACGACACCATGGCGCTCAACTATCTGCAGAAGGCAGCAACGCTCAGTCCGGCCAACGACACATACCAAGAGCAGGTGGCGCAATATTTTATCGGAACAAACAGCTACGCCAAGGCCATTGAAGCCTACGAGCGTCTATATAAGCACCACCGCGACCGTAGCGACATACTCAGCGTGCTCACACAGCTCTACCGTCATGAGAAAGACTATGACAACATGCTGCGCTGTCTGGAGCTGATGGAGGAGGTCGACGGCTCCAGCGAGGAGCTGACGCTGGCAAAGATGAACGTCTATGAGCTGAAGGGCGACAGAAAGATGGCGCTCAAGCAGCTGCGCTCGCTCGTCGACAGCCACCCCAACGAGCCCAACTATAAGGTCATGCTCGGCAACTGGCTCCTTCAGAACGACCGTAAGAACGATGCCTACAAGCTGTTCACGGCTGCCGTGGAGGCAGACCCCGAGAGCGAGTATGCCCTCACGTCGCTTTACGACTATTACAGACAGGCGGGCCGCGACTCGCTCGCCACACAGCTGCGCGACCGCATATTGCTCAGCGCAAAGACCAATATAAAAACCAAAACATCGATGGTCAAGCAGGTCATCGATGAGAACGAGGCTCAAGGCGGCGACAGCACACAGGTGCTCGCCCTCCTCGACAGGATGGAGCAAGCTTCTCCCAAGGACGATAACGTGGCGATGCTCCGTGCGGTGTATATGGAGCTGAAGAAGATGCCCGACTCGACGGTGTGTCACGCCCTGCAAAAGGTCATCGACATCTCGCCCGACAACGCCCCGGCACGTCTGCAACTGCTGCAGAAGCTCTGGCCCATGGAGCGCTGGGACGACATCATCGCCGCATCATCACAGGCCATACAGTATATCCCCGACGAGATGGCGTTCTACTATTTTCTCGGCCTGGCCCACTACCAGAAGAATGAGAGCGACGCTGCCCTCGATGCCTTCCGCCGTGGTGTCGGCGAGATAACGCAGGAGAGCAACCCCGAGTTTGTGTCCGACTTCTACGCTCTCATGGGCGACATCCTCTACACCAAGGGTCAGGAGAAGGAGGCGTTCGCTGCCTACGACAGTTGTCTGCAATGGAAGAGCGACAACATATCGTGCCTCAACAACTATGCCTACTATCTGAGCGAGAAGAACCTCAACCTCACCAAGGCTGAGGAGATGAGCTACCGCACGGTAAAGGCCGAACCCGACAACGCGACCTATCTCGACACCTACGCCTGGATCTTGTATCAGCAGAAGCGTTATGCCGAGGCAAAGATATACATAGACCAGGCGGTGAAGAACGACACCGACACGGTGCATGTCACGCCTGTGGTCATTGACCATGCAGGAGAGATCTACATGAAGCTTGGCGACCCCGACCGCGCCGTCAGCTTCTGGCAGCTGGCCATCTCGCGAGGCGGCGACAAGGCTTTGTTTGAACGAAAAATCAAAAAGGCGAAAAAATGAAAACAAAAGTTATACTCATGGCAGCAGCCATCGCTGCTCCTTTGCTGCTCGGTTCTTGCGCCTCAAAGAAGGCTGTGGCCGACGGCACCGCAACATCATCCACCTCGTCGAAGCACAACGCCAAGACCGAGGCTGCCGACGACAACACCGTCACGACCATGGCGTTCCTGCAAAAGGTCAACGACAACCAGGTCTATGCCAACGACATCGTGGGCAACATCAGCTTCAACCTCACAGCAGGAAGCAAGGACATCACCGTGCCGGGAGCGCTGCGCATGCGCAAGGACAAGGTCATCCGTCTCCAACTCTTCATACCCATCCTCGGAACAGAGGTGGGCCGACTGGAGTTTACGCCCGACTATGTGCTCGTCATTGACCGTCTGCACAAGGAATATGTGAAGGCCGACTATTCACAAGTCGACTTCCTACGCCAGAACGGCATCTCCTTCTACAGCCTTCAGTCGCTCTTCTGGAACCAGCTCTTTGTGCCGGGAGAGAAGAAGGTCGGTCAGGGACAGCTCAAGAAGTTTGATGCCGCGCTCGCCGGCACCACACCACGGGTCACGGTGACGCAAAACAGCGGCCGCATGCAGATGGCATGGCAGACCGACCGCCAGACAGGACGCATAAACGAGGCCAACATCCTGTACCGCAGTCAGACTCACGGCGAGTCGACGCTCAACTGGAAATATTCTTCTTTCAAGGCCGTGGGTGTGAAGCAGTTTCCGGCACAGCAGGTTTTCAAGTTTTCCACAACAGCCTCCAAAAAGGTGCCGCCTGTGCAGGTGAGCATCAGGATGAACGACGTCAAGACATCGTCCAACTGGGATGCCCTCACGGAGGTGTCGCCAAAATATAAGCAGATCGACGCTACCGACGTGCTGCAGAAGCTGTTGCAGTTTTAAGCCCGCGCACATGTCACCCCTCTTTTTTATCTGAAAAAATCAATTAATGTCAATGAAAAGAATAATCATTGTTTCTCTCCTCGCTCTGCTCGCCTTCTCCACACAGGCGCAGCAGAAGCGCAACACGTCAAAGCAAAAGGCCACGGTCACACGCTCTACAGCAACAAAGCGCAAGAGCTCCGCTGCCTCGTCGCGCAACAACGCGGCAAGAAAAGGTGCGCAGAAAACCAAGGGCAGGCAGACAGCTAAGAACAAGGGCAAGGGCAAGAAAGGTACAGCCAGCTACACCAACGCCTCCATTCGCGGTCTGCAGAACCAGCGCTCGCAGGTGCAGAAAAAAATAAAACAGCAGGAGCAGGCCCTTCGTGCCAACAAGGCCGACGTGAAGAAGCGTCTGCAAAACCTCATGGTGATCAACACCGAGATAGGGGAGCGACAGAAGAAGATTGACAACATACAGAGCGACATCTCCCATATCGACAACAACATCGGCATCCTGAACGCCCAGCTCAAGACGCTTGAGCAGCAGCTTAACGAGCGTAAGGCGCGTTACATAAAGTCGATGCGTTACATCACCCGTCAGCACACCTTCCAGGACCGTCTGCTCTTCATCCTCTCGGCGAGGGGCTTCGCGCAGATGTATCGTCGTCTGAGGTTTGCACGCGAGTATGCCGCCTACCAGCGTGTGCAGGGCGAGGCTGTGAAGGCCAAGCAGGCACAGGTCGACGATAAGCACCGTCAGCTGCAACAGGTCAAGGGCCACAAGACCACGCTGCTCGCAAAAGGTCAGGAGGAGCGCAAGGCTCTTGAGGGTCAGCAGACGGAGCAGCAAAACATGGTGGCATCGCTGCAAAAACAGCAGAAGACCATTCAGCAGATCATAGACCAGCAGAAGAAGGTTAACGCAAAGCTCAACGCCGAGATCGACCGGCAGATAGCCATAGAGGTGGAGAAGGCCCGCAAACGTGCCGAGGAGGAGGCCCGCCGCAAGGCTGAGGCCGAGGCTGCACGAAAACGGGCTGCCGAGCTGGCACGCAAGAAGGCGCAGGCTGAGGCTGAGGCGCGTGAGAACGCACGGCGTGTTGCCGAGGCGAAGGCGCGTGAGCAACGCCTCAAGGAGGCGGCGCGTCTGGCGGCACAGCGTGAGAACGCGGCACAGCGCGAACGTGCCGAGCAGGCGGCGCGTGAGGCCGAGGCTGCACGTCTGGCGGCTGAGCGCAAGGCTGAGGCCGATGCCAAGCGCAGCAAGAAGGCTATTGCTGAGGTCAAGGAGAATGCTCACGAGGCACTTACCGTGCCGTCGGCTGACCGTGCGCTGTCGGGAGCGTTCGAGCAGAACCGTGGCCGTCTGCCCATGCCCATCACGGGCAGCTACCGTGTGGTGAGCCATTTCGGACAGTATAACGTGGAGGGCCTGAAGGGTGTGACGCTCGACAACAAGGGCATCAACATCCTCGGATCGCCTGGCGCACAGGCACGAAGCATCTACAACGGCGAGGTGAGTGCCGTCTTCGGCTTTAGCGGCTCCATGGTGGTCATGGTGCGCCACGGCTCTTACATCTCGGTCTACTGTAACCTCTCGTCTGTGTGTGTGAGCCGCGGACAGAAGGTGTCGACACGTCAGGCCCTCGGAACGGTGGGACGCGACCACATCCTTCAGTTCCAGCTACGACATAACATGGCCAAGCTCAACCCTGAGAGCTGGATCGGCCGATAACCTTTCAACCTTTTTTCTTATGACCTCTACACAGCTACAACCTGGAACCGTGATCCACGGCACACATAACGACTACCGCATAGAGCGTGTCCTCGGACAAGGGTCGTTTGGCATAACCTATGTTGCCAACGTGCGACTGAAGGGCAGGCTCGGTGCCATCGAGTCGACGGCCATGGTGGCGATAAAAGAGTTTTTCTTGCGCGATGTGAGTAGCCGAAACGGACTGCGTGTGTTCTCCGTGAGTGACAGTACGCTTTGCTCCGACTATCGCCGCGACTTCCTGCGCGAGGCGCAGAACCTGTCGCGGCTTGACAACGACCACATCGTCAAGGTGCTCGAGACCATTGAGGAGAACGACACGGTCTATTATGTCATGGAATATCTCTCTGGCGGCAACCTCGACCAGCATATCCTCTCTCACGGCAAGCTCTCTTGTCGTGAGGCGCTCGACATAGCTATACAGATTGGCGAGGCGCTCAAGTGTATGCACGCCCAGCACATGCTGCACCTCGACCTCAAGCCGCTTAACGTCATGCGGGGCGAGGACGGCCACATCGTGCTCATCGACTTCGGATTGTCCAAGTGTTTCGGTGCCGACGGACAGCCTGAGTCGAGCACACGCATAGGGCAGGGCACAACAGGCTATGCCCCCATCGAGCAGCACAGCTTCAAGAAAGCCGACGGGTTCATGCCCACGCTCGACATCTATGCTCTCGGTGCCACCCTCTTCAAGATGCTCACAGGCTGCGTGCCGCCCGAGGCGTCGGTGGTGCTCAACGAGGGATTGCCTGTTGACGAACTGTCATCGGCAGGCGTGCCTCCAGCCATCATAGCTCTCGTTGAACGTGCCATGCAGCCTCTGCGCCGCATGCGCCATCAGACCGTCGGCGAGTTTATTGACGAGGCGCAACGTCTCATGGCTTCGGCACCATCTTCGGTGGGCGGACCGGCTGCTCTTTCAGCTGACGTTCCAACGCCCGTTGGTGAAGCAACCCGTAGGTCGGACGGTTGGTCTGACATTCCGAAAAGTTTTTTTGCTGTTCGTGAGACCATCTTCCCCAACGATGAGACGACCGACCGCGAAGGTGCTGTCAAGGAAGACCGTCCTGCAAAGATAGAGGTGCGCTGGGAGCGGAACCTCGGTGAAGACACCAAGCAGAAGCTGCGCACGTTCCTTTCTGGCATGAGACGTAAGAGGGTGTGGAACAACCATCCTTATGACGACGACGGCGACAAAGTGGAGGTCTTTACGCTTGGCGACAATTCGCTCGCAAAGGCCATGGACATCATAAACAACCGCGCAACTGACGGCTATTTCCCGCGCCTGAACCTACAGACAGCGTTGCGTGCCGTGCTTCTGTTGGAGCAGATGACAGGTCTCTCGTTCCGTCTTGCCGCTGAGAACGAGGTGGTCTTTGACCGTTATGATCCCGAACGTAAAGACCACTATCTTTGTTTCGACGGATTTAAAGATGGCTTCTACCTTATTCACGAAGACGATGTGTTTGGCCCAAGGATGGAAGGTATGGAGTACATAACCAAGATTTACGCCCGCACCCATCTGTTTTCTGACGATTACGGAATGCAGATTGTCTGTGATGGCGCATCGCCCATGTGCGATGGTGCGTCGTTCAACCTTCGCGCCACACAGATGGTGCATGAAGAGATGCAACCCATCGGCAACTCGTTCTATAGGGTAAGAAGCGGCAACCAATGGAACATCTCTTCTTACTTCTCGCCCGTCATGCCCTTGCTGCCCCAATGGCACGACAACATCAGCGATCTCTCTGTCCACACCGTACCGGGTCCTGCCTTCGGTTTGTCTTATGTGGGCGTCGTGGCCACCGATCTCTCGGGCTACACCTATTATTATAAGTGGACCGGCAGCCGCTTTGAGCTTATAGCCAAATTTGACAAGAAGGAAAGGGAAGAACGTGAGCAGCTCACATAAGCCATCGATAGCCTGTTTATGTGATGTTTACGACAGCATGTAAATGTAATGTTTACGACAGCATGTAAATGCGATTTTTTCTTCTGTTTTCCCCTGTTCTAAAGAGCTTCCGATTTCTGCATATTTATGCATTTTTCGGGGCTTTTTTAGTGGCGTTTTAAAAGGGCCCAACTTACGATTTGAAAGTGCCCATTTGACGTCCTCAAAG
>UQTI01000013.1 GCA_900543975.1 uncultured Prevotella sp.
TGGCAAACAGTTCTTGAATCTTCTGCCAGTCAGCATCATTGACATTTACTGCCACTTTTAATTTTGTGGGAGCATTTTCCAAAACTTTGTCTATGTGCTGATTGATGGTATCAACATTTTTGCTGATAGTAGTCACAGCACCACCTAATTTGGCTTCTACACGCTGATACTGCTGAATAGCAAACTCCAGTTCAAGTGTGGCATTGATGAATGTATTGGTTGCCTTGTCAATGTCCTCACTCAACTGCTTCAACTCAGGAACACGGTTTACAAGTCCGTCTTCGGCTTGCTGTTCCTCAATCTCGTTTTCAACATCATTCTTCATCTTATCGAAATCGGGTAAAAGCTAAAACTCCTCATCTGCGCATTATCATAAGCCAAGAATATCGTTAAAAATACAGAAACTGCAAGGATGCAAGCCATGCAAATAACCAGAAACTGACGAAAGTGCTCACTTCGATACATCCTCTTTAGCCAATACCATGGATACGACATAAAAATAAATCGTGGCAAGGCTTTCATGGTTTGCGGTATGGGTGATTGCTCTATTGCCCTGGATTTCTTCGCTTGCATAAGCCTCATCATTGCTGCATATCGCTTTTCCGTCAGTTGGATATTGCGATTAAGAGTCTCTGCATTTTTGTTGCAGTTAGCTGTGACGGTGTTATACATATTGGTAAGTTCCGTAAAGGAACCAACAATCTTGTCTACAGCCTCAAGTCGCATCATTGGGTAAGTGGATTTCGTCTCTTGCGACTGCACCATAAAGATTCTTTACGAAAACGAGTCGTTTTAGAGAGGTATCCGCAATCTTCAGATATCAAAAATATTATAGGTTGCGGATTTTAGGTTCTAATGATTTGTCAGCTGTTTTCATCTTTTTGTGCCATTTTTGTCATATATGGGCATTCTGTCAGTTAAAAAAGGCATTTTGTCAGTTGGATAACCTCTTTGGCACATTTTTGGTATAAACCAAGAATGAAAGCATTATTTAAAGTGTCTATCATTGCATAGTGATATGAAACCTTTATTGATGCTAAACATTAAAGAATAACAATTAAAAGACTAATATTATGAACATTAAACCGTTAGCAGACAGAGTGCTTGTGTTACCTGCACAGGCTGAAGAGAAAGTTGGTGGAATCATTATTCCAGATACAGCAAAGGAGAAGCCCCAGCATGGAGCAGTTGTTGCTGTTGGACATGGTACTAAAGATGAGCCGATGGTTCTTAAAGAAGGTGACGAGATCCTTTATGGCAAATATTCTGGCACAGAGATTGAGTTTGAAGGAACCAAGTATCTCATCATGCGTCAGAGCGATGTGCTCGCTGTTGTTCAGAAATAAAAGAACAATTTGCTTTAGAAATAAAAAGCTTGTTGCTTTAGAACAAAAATAGCTTGTTGTTTAAGAAATTGAACAGATAGAATATTAGATTAAAATTTAATTAGATAAGAAAATGGCTAAAGAAATAAAATATAATATCGAAGCACGTGATTTGCTTAAGAATGGTGTTGACAAATTGGCTAATGCCGTTAAGGTGACACTTGGTCCTAAAGGACGTAACGTGGTTATCGAGAAAAAATTTGGTGCCCCTCAGATTACTAAGGATGGTGTGACCGTAGCAAAGGAAGTGGAGCTTGAAGACAAGTTCGAAAACACAGGCGCACAGCTCGTTAAGAGCGTAGCAAGCAAAACTGGCGACGATGCTGGCGACGGTACCACAACAGCTACCATCCTTACACAGGCCATTGTTACTGAGGGTCTGAAGAATGTTACAGCAGGTGCTAATCCTATGGATTTGAAGCGCGGCATTGATAAGGCAGTCGGTTCGGTTGTCGATTTCATCAAGAAGAATGCTGAGCAGGTTGGTGACAACTATGACAAGATAGAGCAGGTGGCCACCGTGTCAGCAAACAACGATCCTGAGATTGGTAAGCTGTTGGCTGATGCCATGCGTAAAGTGTCAAAAGATGGTGTCATCACCATTGAAGAGAGCAAGAGCCGTGACACAAACATTGGCGTGGTTGAAGGCATGCAGTTTGACCGTGGCTATCTGAGCGGCTATTTCGTTACAGATGCCGACAAGATGGAGTGTGTTATGGACAATCCATACATCCTTATCTATGATAAGAAGATTTCTTCAATAAAAGATCTTCTTCCTATCTTGCAGCCTGCTGCTGAGAATGGCCGTCCAATGCTTATCGTAGCTGAGGATGTTGACTCTGAGGCTCTTACCACATTGGTAGTGAACCGTTTGCGTGCTGGCTTAAAGATTTGTGCAGTAAAGGCTCCTGGTTTTGGCGATCGTCGCAAGGCCATGCTTGAGGATATTGCAGTTCTTACAGGTGGTGTGGTAATAAGTGAGGAGAAGGGCCTTTCGCTTGACAAGGCTACTCTTGATCTTTGTGGTACCTGCGACAAGGTTACTGTAACAAAGGATAACACCACCATCGTTAATGGTGCCGGCGACAAGCAGCTCATCGCAGACCGTGTTGCTCAGATTAAGAACGAGATTGCAAACACAACAAGCTCATATGACAAGGAGAAGCTTCAGGAACGTCTTGCAAAACTGTCAGGTGGCGTTGCTGTGCTCTATGTTGGTGCCAACAGCGAGGTTGAGATGAAGGAAAAGAAAGATCGTGTTGACGATGCTTTGTGTGCAACCCGTGCTGCTATTGAGGAAGGTGTTGTTGTTGGTGGTGGCACCACTTACATCCGTGCCCAGAAGGCTCTTGAGGGCTTAAAAGGCGACAATGCCGATGAGCAGACTGGTATCAACATCGTAATTCGTGCCATCGAAGAGCCTCTGCGTCAGATCGTTAAGAACGCTGGCGGCGAAGGTGCTGTCGTGGTTCAGAAGGTTCGCGAGGGTGAAGGCGACTTTGGTTACAATGCTCGTAAAGACATCTATGAAGATCTTCGTAAGGAAGGTGTTATAGATCCTGCAAAGGTGGAGCGTGTGGCTCTTGAGAACGCCGCTTCTATTGCTGGCATGTTCCTCACAACCGAGTGTCTGATCTGTGACAAGCCTGAGGAGAAACCCGCAATGCCTATGGCTCAGCCAGGAATGGGTGGCATGATGTAATGACGCTTTAAAAAAATATTGCAAGTTTAATTACGAAATATTGCAATGTAAAGATAACAAAAGAGGGAGATGTGGTAACACATTTTCCTCTTTTAAGTTATAAAAATGTTAAAATGTGCAATTTTATAGCCATTTTATTTTGTTTGTATTTATAAAGTAGTTATCTTTGCAATAGAAAAAGGACTGAAAATTATTTGGAAAATTCCAAAAAGGAAATTTTTTTGATTTGTTTTAGTAGATTAGTTTTAAGTAGTTTGTTTTTGAAAATCGGGTGTTGTGAAACATCCGATTTTTTATTTCTATGCTTGGCACGAATATTATCTAACAGATTTTGTATTTTCGTTATTTTTTTGGCCAGCCTACGGGGTTGTTCATGATAGGCAGCTGGTTGTCTGTCAAGGCGAGCAACTTACGGATGCCGTCTGTGTCGTGTGTGGCACGAGGCACCGTGGCAAGACCAACACTTTGGCAATAAAGATTAATGTTTTCGCTCACGTTGCCTGCATCTACACAGCCCATCATTATGGTTTGTTCGTTCTTTGTACCTATAAGGTTGAAGTCGATGACCATGAGCAATGTCACAGGTGCTTCTTTTGCAAACGCCTGCTTGTAACCGTTTGCGCTTCCTGTTATAAGCTCACGGTGGTCTCCATCGGCTTTTTGTGTGAGGCTGTTGGCAACAGCATCATACTCGTAAACGCCTTTTTCTGTGAACACAAACAGTCGAATCTCTTTCTTGTTCATGGCCGAAGGTGCTGTGCGGTAGTTGTTGTTGCGACTCACTCCACAGGCTGCCCAGCAGAGGTCGCTCAGTTGCTGAAGGGTTAATGGGGTCGTGTCAAACTGACGAACTGAATGGCGTGTGCTCAACGCCTCTGTTACAGTTGACGATTTTGCCTTCATGTTTGGACGTGGCAGACTTATTGCCTGTTGCGCCATTGCTGAGCTGCCCATAAATAGTGTGGTTGCGAGCAAAGTGCCTTTTAGTAAGTTTTTCATAATTTCTCGTTTCTTATTTTACTGACAATTTGACGTAAATGAAGGTCAATAGTTTAACCCAAATCGCTCATTAGGCCGTTTTATGTATTATTTTATAACTGCTTGCAGTCTTTTGGTTTTTAAGGTGCCTTTTGTTTGTTTTTAATTCGCAATAGCTCGCTATTACTCATTAAAAGCCAAACAAAATCCACTCTTCTAAAAATCCAAAATACAAGCAAGCCCTAACGACCGATTTGGGTTTAACCTCTTGTTTCACTAAAGGTGAAAAATGAGAGCGAGGGCAAGGATGAGGAAGCCCCATGTTGACGCATAACACCATATGAGTTCCAGAAACGCTGTTCTTGTCTTTCCATGAATCTCCAGCTGGCTACTCTTGCCGAGTAGTTCTTGCTTGGTACCTTTCTTTGTTGCTACAAAACATCCGAAGGGAATGAAAGGTAAGAAGAAGGCTGAGAGCATGACATAATAGATGCGCAGGTCTGAGCCTTGAATGCGGAACCCTCCATATAAGGATGCTCCACAACCGTTCATGGTGTTGGCATTAGGAAAGTCTGAACCTGATGCCAATGGTGTGTCCTTGCGGCTATGACAGGTCTTGTAGATGACGCACCACAGCAGGACAACGATGGAGGTGATAATAACGATTTTCATAATTATAGCTTTTATAGATGATTTATGGCTATAGGTTTATCTTTCTTTTTCCCAACTCTTTCAGAGCTTCTTCGTTACCGTTCTTGGCTGCTTCTTCAAGCCACCGTTTTGCCGCTTGCTTGTCTTTCTTCACACCCTTGCCTTTCTTTAGACATAACGAGTAGTTATATTGCGCTTCAGGGCAATTGAGCTCGGCACCCTTATAGAAGCAGTCAGCAGCCTTGCTCCAATCAGGTGTCTTTGTCAATTCTTTTGCGCTATAGATATTGCCAAGATTGTTATAAGCCATGCCGCTGTTCAGCGATGCTGCTTTCTGTAAGAGTGTTGTGGCTTTCTCCAAGTCTTGTTTCACAATGATTCCATGTGCATAATAGTAGCCCATGTTGTTGAGCGCCTCTGGTAGGTTTTTCTCGCATGCTTGCTCCAGGTAGGTGACAGCTGTGATCGAGTCGTGTTTTATGCTTAGGTTAAGGTCATATAGCCACCAAAGAGCCTCTGTGTTTTGTTTCTCAGCTGCCTTTTTCAACCATGCTTCAGCCTGCTCATACTGCTCTTTATTATAATAGGCAGATCCTACAAGAAGCTGTATATCAACAGAATCGCGACATTGAGGCTGTTCTCCCATCTCTATCGTGCTGTCATAGTTGGCTGCATCAAAATAGCAACCTGTCATGACACACATAGCATCTGCATTGTGTTGGCTTGCAGCTTTCTTTAGCCATTTTACTGCTTCAAGCGAGTCTCTCTCCATGCCATAGCCCTGCATGCAGTAACAGCCATACAACGCCTGTGCATCCACGTTGCCCAGTAGGGCAGACATTTTTGCATAATTACGCGACAGGCGTTCATTCTGAGGCACGTCTGTTCTCTCATGATAAATTTGAGACAGAAGATATGCTGCATAATCGTGACCGCAGTTGGCAGCCTTGTCAAAAAAGTTTAAGCCTGTATCTTTGTCTAAAGAATAGAGCTGTTTGTTATAATAGAGTGTTCCAAGGTTATAATAAGTCTCTCCCAACATCCGACGCTCCTGTGCTGTCATTAGTTTTGGTTTTTCAGCCTTTTTGTTGTTGATAAGCATCTGCCAATAATTAACCGCGCTTGTAGTGTCGTTGGCGTTGAAATAGAAGTTGCCAACACGATACTGTGCATTAAAAAATCCTCTTTTAGCACTTTTTTCGTACCAACGGACCGATTCGACAGAGTCTTTCTTAAATCCTTGAAGTCCCAAATAGTAAGCATCGCCAAGATAAGCAAGAGCTTCTACGTTGTTTTGCTTTGCTGCTTTCTGAATGTAAGAGATGCCTAATGGAATGTTCTTTTTAACATATTTTCCTTCTATGCAATATCTGCCATATAGATATTGGGCGTTGTTCAGACCTTCATCAACAGCCATTTTAAGAAACTTTATTCCGTTAATGGTATCGCCTTTTTGTATCAGATTTAGTGATAAGAGATATGCCCTATTCTTGTCGATTTGCAATTTTGGCAAAATGTTCTTTTTGAAATTTGTCTTTGAAAAATCGGGCACATGTGGTAATGGTGTAATGATTGGCGTAAACTTAATTACGTTGCCCATCAATCCGTTCTTGTTTAGTTGTGTGCCTGCTTCCGATGATTTGTCAATACCATTTATTGTTCTCACACCCGTAAGGCCTACAATTCCTCCAATTTTAGGCTTCTTTTTTAAAGCCTTTAAGGGGTTAATTTTGGCTTGTGCATTAATGTTTATGCACACCATGGTTAAAACGAGAGCCAAAAAGGTTCTTGATAACAGTTTTTTTCGTTTCATGATTTTTCGTGTTTAGTTTAACAATTGTGTTTTGCCGGGGTGCAGCTTGCCTGATGCAAAGATATGAAAAATATTCTTTCATAAAAGACTGTTAACAGTTTTTTTTATAATATATTTTTGGACTATCCCCAAAAATGAAGTATCTTTGCAAATATGAAAGTGATGAAACCTAAAAACATTGCTCAACTATAAAATAAAACCATCATAGCCATCATTACAAAAGCAATCAATAAATTATAACAATCAAAACAATCAAAAGACGTTATATGAAGAAATTATCCATTATGGCTGCGTTCTTGCTGTTGGCCACAACGGCTGGCGCGAAGGACAACATCGACTATGTTGACCCTTTCATAGGAACGACCAACTACAGCGTGTGCAACCCAGGTTCTGTGTTGCCTCATGCACTCATGTCGGTGGTGCCGTTCAACGTTATGGGTAGCGACCTCAACACCTACGACAAGGACAAAAGGTGGTGGTCAGCACCATATGAGTATACCAACTCTTACTTTACAGGCTTTGCACATGTCACCCTTAGCGGTGTTGGCTGTCCCGAACTGGGTTCACTTCTCACCATGCCAACGATGGGTGAGGTAAAGCCCGACTGCCGACAGTATGGCACAGAGTATGAGAAGGAGAGTTCTACACCGGGCTACTACTCGGTCATGCTGAAGAAATATGGTGTGAAGTGTGAGGTGACATCTACCATGCGCACCTCATGTGAGCGCTACACGTTCCGCAAGGGACAGGGCAACATATTGCTGAACCTTGGCGATGCGTTGAGCAACGAAGGCGGCGCATGGGCCCGACGAGTGAGCGACACAGAGGTGGAGGGCATGCGCATGCTTGGCACGTTCTGCTACAACTCTCATTCTACATTCCCTATCTATTTTGTTATGCGTGTGAGCCGCAAGCCCGCAAGCTACGGCTTCTGGAAAAAGATTCCTTCGCTCGGACCGGCAAAGGAGGCATGGGAGCATTATAGCGGCAAGTTTAAACTTTATGACCACCGCACACGCGACATGGCAGGACAGGATGTGGGCTGCTACTGGACGTTCAACTGTGAAGAAGGCGACGTGGTGGAGGTGCAGATGGGTGTGTCGATGGTGTCTACTGCCAATGCCCGACTGAACCTTGAGGCTGAACAGCCTACACTCAACTTTGACAAGACGCGTGCCGCTGCTCGTGAGGCATGGAACAAGACGCTCAACTGCATTAGCGTGGAGGGCGGCACAGAGGCACAACGCCGCGTGTTCTACACGGCTCTCTACCACACACAGATCCATCCTAACGTATTGCAGGACGTGAACGGAGAGTATCCGCGTATGGAGAGCGATGAGGTCATGAAGACGACGGGCAACCGCTACACGGTGTTCTCGCTTTGGGACACTTATCGTAACCTCACACAGCTGCAAACGCTTCTCTTCCCTGATAAGCAGGAAGATATGGCAAGATCCATGATTGACATGTATAAGGAGTGGGGGTGGATGCCTAAATGGGAGCTCTACAGTCGTGAAACATGGACAATGGAGGGCGATCCGTCAATACCAATAATAACCGACATGTATTTGAAGGGTTTGCGTGGCTTCGACATCAACACGGCTTATGAGGCGTTCATGAAGTCGGCAACCACAGCGGGCAAGGACAACAAGCAACGTCCTGACCTCGACCCATATGTGGAAAAGGGATACATTCCGCTCGGTTTCTTTGCTGCCGACATGTCGGGTGACAACTCGGTGTCGCATGCTCTCGAATATTATGTTGCAGACAACGCCCTTGCGCAGCTCGCTTCTGTTCTGGGCAAGAAGAATGATGCCAAGCTGTTCCGCCAACGCTCGCTTGGATATAAACACTACTACTCTAAGGAGAGCGGCACCTTGCGTCCTATCAACGCCGATGGCTCGTTCCTAACCCCGTTTAACCCAGAGGATGGTGCCAATTTTAGCAACTGTCCTGGCTTCCATGAGGGTTCTGCCTGGAACTATACGTTCTATATTCCGCACGATGTCAACGGTTTGATGAAGCTCATGGGTGGAAAGAAAGCCTTTGTGAACCGCCTGCAGCATGTGTTTGACAAGGGATTGTATGACCCTGCCAATGAGCCCGACATTGCGTATCCTTATCTCTTCAGCCGTGTGGCTGGTGAGGAGTGGCGCACGCAGAAGGAGGTTGCAGCGTTGCTTGACAAATATTATACTGACAAGCCAGAGGGCATTCCTGGCAACGACGACTGTGGCACGATGTCGGCGTGGGCTATAATGTCGATGATGGGTCTCTATCCCGACTGTCCCGGCGAGCCTTACTACACGCTCACCACGCCAGTGTTCTCAAAGGTAACGTTGCATCTTAACCCTAAATATTATCCAAAGGGCGACATCGTGATCAGCTCTGACCGCACCTCGCCATCGCAGCTATACATAAAGAACATGACGCTGGGCGGAAAGAAGCTTACGACCTATCGCATATCTCATCGTGAGCTTACGGAGGGTCGCGAGTTGCACTTCTCTGTTAAGAAATAGTAGCTAATAATTTTAGTTATTAATTATGCTTACTTTGATGATTAGCTTCATATAAAATTTATATGGGCTTGTCATAAAATGTAAGTAAGCATAATTAATAACTAAATTTTTATTTGTTTTTTTCTATTCGTTGTTTAGTTTACAAGTCTGTTCTTTTATTGTCTTGTGAAGCCATACATTTATTGTTTCTGCAACGATTTCATTCTACATGTTCACTTTTTGTAAATGAATATTAAAATTATGTGTTCTCTATAATTTTATAAGCTTTATCCAAAATTTTGTATAAATAATATAAGTAAAAATCTATATCTTTGAAATAATAAAAAAATAAGTTTTCACACCAATGAAACTAATGATAAAGAACATGGTTTGTCCACGCTGCATATCCGCGGTTGAGCAAATTCTTGTGTCAGAGGGCGTTAAGGTGAGATCTATAACTTTGGGCGATGTGGAGACAGAAGACGGGCTTTCTGATGAGCAGCTTCTGTCTGTTGCAAAACAGTTGCAAGGCATGGGCTTTGAACTGCTTGATGACCCACGGTCACAGATTGTGGAGCAGATACGCATAAATGTGTTAGAATGGGTAAGGATGACAACGGAACGTCCTAAACTGTCTGATTTTCTATCGCGTCATCTGAACAAGGACTACAGCACTTTAAGCAAACTGTTTTCTGAAGTGAAAGGAGTCACAATAGAACGGTTTACCATTCTGCATCGCATAGAATATGCTAAGGAGTTGTTGTGCTATAGTCAGCTTTCTACAAGCCAGATAGCCTATATGCTCGGATATAGTTCACAGGCATATCTTTCATCACAGTTCAAGCAAGTGACAGGGATGACTCCAAAGCGCTTTCGCGAACTTGAAAATCACAAAAGAAAGCCTTTGGACTCTTTGTAAAAACATGATATGTAAAAGGCTGCCTAAAAATAGGCAATATAGTGTTAATATAACACAGAGCCCGTATAAACAGGCAATAAAGATTGTTTAAGGATAAAAATATGAAAAGATTATTGATGGGTTTATTGGGATACACGTTTGTGTCGCAGCAGGTGATGGCACAGACCGACAGTATTGCCAATACATACGAATTGAAAAACGTGGTAGTGAAAGCCACGAAAGGCATAAAGTCGAGAAACCGCGTTGATAACGTAGATATAATAGGTCAAGGCCAACTGATACGTGCCGCTTGCTGTAACCTTGGTGAGTCGTTTACCGCAAACCCTTCTGTTGACGTGAGTTATAGCGATGCAACCACAGGAGCAAAGCAGATAAAACTGTTAGGCCTTAGTGGCACCTATGTACAGATGCTCACAGAAAATGTTCCCAATCTGCGAGGGGCGGCTTTGCCTTACAGCCTTGGCTATGTGCCAGGCCCCTGGATGCAGTCTATACAGGTAAGCAAGGGAGCGTCAAGTGTAAAAAACGGATATGAGAGCACTACGGGCCAGATAAACATTGAGTTTCTAAAACCACAAGGAATCGATGGGGTAAGGGCTAATGTTTATCAAGACAGCGAACTGAAAACAGAGGTTAATCTCGATGGAAGCATACATCTCACAGACCGACTTTCAACAGCCACTCTCCTTCACTTTGAGAACCGACAGATGGAGCATGACGGAAACGGTGACGGATTCATGGACATGCCTAAGTTGCGACAATATAACATCATGCACAGATGGGCGTATGTGTCGCCACGATGGATCAGTCAGCTTTTGTTGCGTGGCTTGCATGATGAGCGCAACGGAGGACAAAGCTCCAAGCATTCCAACATCGCCTCCTCGGAACCTCTCTACACCACACAGACCAAGACCAACCGCTATGAGATGCAATGGAAGAACGGTCTTACGCTTAATGTCGACCATAACACGTCCGTTGCCTTGATGCTGCATGGTTCATGGCACGATGCTGACAACGTTTTCGGAAAGACACAATATGATGTCACTCAGAAGAATGGCTATGCACAGCTTATGTTTGAAACCGACATTAATGACAAGCACAATGTAAGTGTAGGTGCATCGTTGAACCATGACCGTTATGATGAACGTTTCAATCCTTTAGGATCATTGTCTACAGCCCAACGCAACGTGACAAAGGAGACCACTCCTGGTCTGTATGCGCAATACACTTATAAGTTGGGAGAGCAGCTTACCGTTATGCCTGGCTTGCGTTGGGATCATTCGAGTCTTTATGGCAGCTTCATCACGCCACGTCTGCACATAAAATATTCGCCGTTCAACATTGTGACCATCCGCGCCTCTGTTGGCAAGGGCTATCGTTCGCCTCATGCTTTGGCAGAGAATGTGCCGTTGTTGGCGAGTGGCAGAAACGTATTTGTCGATTCTGATATTAAGCAAGAAGAAGCATGGAACATGGGAACATCCTTGGGGTTCAACATCCCTCTGTTTGGCAAGAATCTTGAGCTTAACGCGGAGTATTATTACACCGACTTTAAGCATCAGCTGATAATGAACTTTGACGGTGTAAAGGGTCCTCACACGCTTACGTTTGAAAACCTTCATGGCAAAAGTTACAGTCACACCTTTCAAGTGGACGCCACATACTCATTGCTTAGCAAACTGTCTGCCACAGCAGCTTTCCGTTTTAACGATGTTAAATGTACCTACGATGGTGTGCTGCGTCAAAAGCCGCTCACGTCACGCTACAAAGGATTGCTCACACTTTCGTACAAGACGCCCCTCGAACTATGGCAGTTTGATGTTACAGGTCAGCTAAATGGTGGTGGAGAACTTTACGACCAGAGCCGCTATCCTGCTTACTTTCAACTGCAAGCACAGGTGACGCGCGATTTTCGCAACTTTAGTTTATATGTTGGCGGCGAGAACCTTACCAACTATAAAATTGATAATGCCATCCAGCACTCTCATGAACCATGGAGTGGTGCGTTCGATGCCACTCAGGTATGGGGACCTGTCACAGGAGCAATGGCTTATATAGGAGTTAGGTTTAAATTAGAGAAAATTTAGCATAAATAAATTAGAGATAATGAAGTTGTCTAAACTTTTATGAAGTTCAAGATTGAATTTAAAAGATATAAAAGTTTAAATCTATTCTTCGTCAGAAAAGTTTAGACGACTTCAATATAAAAAAACAAACATAAGTAGAAAAATGAAGAAGAATGTTTTATTGGCATTATTGCTTGCGCTTACATGCAGCACTTTCGCCAAGACATCTGCCGACACGCTGGTGGTAACCACTCAGCCGCAGATGCATTGTATTAACTGTGAGAAAAAAATAAGGAGTAATATTCGCTTTGTCAAAGGCACAAAGAATATTGAGACCTCTGTTGATGACCAGAAGGTTACTATTGTCTACGACTCCAAAAAGGCAACGTTTGCCGACTATGTTGCGGCTTTTAAGAAAATTGGTTATGAGATAAAGAAAAAATAAAAGAATAAACAAGAAAGAATAGACAAGAAAGAATAGACAAGGAGAATATACAGAGAAAAAACAGTAGAAAAGAAAAAGTAATAGATAAAAAAGATATTGTTGTTAAGGTTATTGGTTATTGAACTTTCGCAAGAGCTTGTTTTCCTGTGAAAGATCAATAACCAATAATTGTTTTAAAACTCCTTCTTCCATTTCAGATATCCACCTTCCATGTCGAAGGTTTTAAAACCTTTTTTGTTCATTTTCTCGCAAGCACCATGACTTCGTCTTCCGCTGCGACAATAAATATAATAGGTGTGTTTCTTGTCGAGCCTATTCAAACCTTTGTTGAAAGCCTTGTCGTCAAGAAAGTTGAGAAGCATGGCTCCCTCAATGTGGCCTTCGGCATATTCATCGGGTGTTCGCACATCAAGAATTATAGCTGTGCTGTCAGCCTGTGCCTGTTTTATAAACGTTTTGGGGTCAAGCACCTTCACGCTGTCGTTTTGCGCTGAGCATCCTCCAACACACAGGCCGACGGCGGCAAGAATTGATATTAACGTTTTCTTCATAAAACATCAATTTTTTAGTTACTTATTTATTGTTTCCAACTCTTCCGACAGCTTTTCCCATCGTTCCTCTTCCTCTTCTATGGCTTTCTTGATGTCCGTATATTCGGTTATGAGCACCATGTCTGAGGCGTGGTCCGGATTGCAGAGTAGGGTGTCGAGCTCCTTTATGCGTGCTTCCATTTTGGAAATTTTTTCTTCGCTCTCGGCAACAGCACGCTCAGCCTTGCGAATCTTCTTTTGCTGCTCCTTGTGTTCAGCATAGCTAAGCTTGCCTGCAGACGGTTCTTGTTGAGGCTCGTTGCTGCTTACCGGCTTGTTGCCGCTGGTCTGAGAGAGAGAGCTGAGCCGCTCGTCTATGGTTGCGGCGTTGTGGGCTTGCAGATAATCGTAGATTCCTCCAAGATGTTCTGTCACCTTACCTCCGCCAAATTCGTAGACCTTTGACACGAGCCCGTCAAGAAATTCACGGTCGTGGCTTACCACAATGGCTGTGCCGTCGAACGCCTTGATGGCTTCCTTGAGCACATCTTTAGATGGCATGTCGAGGTGGTTGGTAGGCTCATCGAGGATGAGAAGGTTCACGGGCTCAAGGAGGAGACGTATCATGGCAAGTCTGCTGCGCTCTCCACCACTCAACACCTTGACCTTCTTCTCTGACGCTTCGCCGCCAAACATGAATGCTCCAAGGATGTCGTTGATCTTTAGGCGTATGTCGCCTCGGGCAACGTTGTCAATGGTCTCAAACACGGTAAGCTCGCCGTCAAGCATCTGTGCCTGGTTCTGTGCAAAATAGCCTATCTGTATATTGTGGCCAACCTTCAGGGTGCCTCCAAACGGAATCTCGTTCATGATACACTTGACGAGGGTAGATTTTCCCTCTCCGTTTTTACCCACAAACGCCACTTTCTCGCCACGTTTAATGGTGAGGGTCACGTTTGAGAACACGGTGTGGCTGCCATAGCTCTTCTCCACATCTTCGCAGATGATGGGGTAGTCGCCGCTACGCAGACATGGTGGAAACTTAAGGTGCAAGGCCGAGTTGTCGACCTCGTCAATCTCTATTGGCACAATCTTCTCCAGCTGTTTTATGCGGCTCTGAACCTGAACGGCTTTTGTTGGCTTGTAGCGGAAGCGCTCGATAAAGTCTTTTATGTCGGCAATCTCTTTCTGCTGGTTCTCATAGGCACGAAGTTGCTGCTCACGACGCTCTGCTCTAAGCTTTACATATTCGTCATACTTGACCTTATAGTCGGTAACCCGTCCGCAGGTTATCTCCAATGTTCGGTTAGTGACGTTGTTTATGAACGCCCGGTCGTGGCTCACAAGCACAACAGCCTTGGCGCTCTGCTGGAGGAAGCGTTCCAGCCATTGAATGCTCTCAATGTCGAGGTGGTTGGTGGGCTCGTCCAGAAGCAATACATCAGGACGGCGCAACAAGATCTTTGCCAGCTCTATACGCATGCGCCAACCGCCGCTGAACTCGGAGGTGGGGCGGTCAAAGTCGGTACGTTCAAAGCCCAGTCCTGTGAGTGTGCGTTCCATTTCTGCCTCATAGTTGTCGGCCCCCATCATCATGTAGCGTTCGTGCTCGGTGGTAAACTTCTGTACCAGTTCCATGTAGCTGTCGCTCTCATAATCGGTTCGTTGCGCCAATTCTTCGTTCAGCTTGTCCACACGTTCCTTCATCTTGCTTATGTCGGCAAACGCTTTCTTTACCTCCTCTCGCACGGTGGTGTTGTCTTGCAGGTTCATAACCTGAGGCAGATAGCCAATGGTCGTGTCGTTTGGAATAGCCACGTTGCCTGATGTAGGCTTTTGAAGACCGCATATAATCTTGAGCATGGTCGACTTGCCCGCTCCGTTTTTGCCCACAAGAGCTATGCGGTCTTTGTCGTTTATCACAAAGCTCACATTGTCGAATAGAGGCTTGACGCCAAACTCTACTTTAAGGTTGTCTATTGATATCATTTCGTGTCTTGTGAATGGAGTGGGGTGAAGCTCCACATAAGATGTTCTTTACTCCAAAGATGTTGTTTCTTCCAAAGATGTTGTTTCTTCCAAAGATGTTGTTTCTTCCAAAGATATTATTTCTTCCAAAGATATTGTTTATTCCAATATCTTGGTCATGTTAAGTTCGGTTATCAAGCCGTCAGGATTGATCTTTGCGCTGATGCGATACTTGTTCTTCTCCTGTGTGCCGTCAGAGTTGTCTACAGCTTGCGTGGCGTTGAATTTTACCGAATATTCATATTTTTCTTCACCTATTTCCTTCTTGCTGATGTTGTAGTCGGCGAGCGACGCCCATGTCATGCTTGCCACCGTTGGCTTATATATCTTCTTCATGAACGTCAGCACGTCAGACCGTGTTGCGTCTGGCTTTCCAAGGAACGAAGTCATAATTCTGCCCACACATGTAGAGAGCATGTCTTCATCCTTGTTGTTGATCGCTGTGAAGAAATTGCGGAAAGTCGATCCCACCATGAGCTTCTCTTCTGGCTGCACGGTCTGTGCGTTGAAGCTGTTTATCTTGTCGTTTGCCTCATCGGTATATTCGCCTGACGGGTGTTGCTCAAGATATTTCTCGAACGCCTCTACGGTGTTTGTGGCTTGAGCTGTGGCCCAGTCGATAGAATCGATCTTTTCCATTGCCTGTGTCTTGAACGGCGAGTTGGGGTGCTGTTGTAGATACTGTTCAAGAGCGCTCTTTGTGCCGCTCATGCAAGCGTTAGCCCAGTCTTGGTTGCCCTGGTTTAGAAGGGTGAGGTGAGCCTGTATAGAGTCGATATGTTCCTCTGGTGCGTCCTTGTAGGTGTCGAGGTAGCTCTGCAGCACCATAGGGTCAGAGCTGTTCATTGCATATTCGTAAGCCTCGTTCTCCTTGTCGTTGCGTGCTGTGCTGTAGAAAGCAAAGCACACGCCCACGGCTATGATGGCGATGATGAGCGAGATTATGACAATGCGCTTGTTGCTTTTCTTCTCTACCTCTTGCTCTTCCTGACGCAGTTCTTCTTCCACGGCAGCCCGTTGTTGTTGAGCTGTGGTCTGCTGTGTGTTTTGCTGCTGTGCTCCTGCCTGCTGTTCATAAGAAGCTGGAGCTTGCGGTGCATCCTGCCTTATAGCCTCCTGCTGCGCCTGTGATGGTGGAGGAGGAGGTGTGGTGCTTGTTGTCTGTGTTGTAGTTACCACTTGTGCTGTGAGGTGGTGACAGTTTGGACATTCGGGTTGATTTTTGAAATAAGTAACTCCACATTGTGGACATGTGATTACTTTGCCTGCTATTTCAACGCCACACGAAGGACAAACGGGTGCCTTGTCGCTGATGGCGTGTCCACATTCGGGACATCTGATAATTGCCATAATGATAAAATGTTTCTTTGTGTTCTTGAAATAAAAGGGTGTTCACCCTTATATTGTGTTCTCTCTGTATCGTTTTCTCTCTGTATCGTTTTCTCTGTCGTTTCTCTTTTAGTGGCGAAAACGTATCTCTCTGAGACCGTGTTTGCCGAGGAACCGGCTCTTGTCAACGTAGCCGTTAATGCCGTTTATGCGTCCCTTACCTGTATATTGCCACATTGTTATGTCGCGGTCATCGCTAAGTATGGGTTCGTTTTGGTTATATTGGGCAATCATGATGGGATAATGGTCAACGAGCCCCACCATGTATCTGTTGTAGAAGTTGGTGCCTGTGTAGATAAGCGGTTTCTGCTTGTAAGCGTCCTCCACCATGTCAAGAAACTTTGTCAGCGAGTCGGCAAACTCTTTGTTGCCAAGTCCTCCCTTTGTCTCTACATCAATCATGGGTATGAGATCCTGGTCTCGCGGCTTACATTGAGCCTTGAAGTTTTCGAGTTGCTTGTTGAGAGGCGTCTTTGGGCGGAAAAAATGGTACGATCCCACTTTCAGGCCGTACCTGTGAGCAAGGTCAATGTTGAGCTGATACATGTGGTCCACCCTGTCGCCACCCTCGGTAGCTTTAAGGTAGACATAAGCCATCTTTGAGTTGTCGCCAATGGTCTCCCAGAATACCTCTCCCTGATAGTGGCTGAGGTCAATTCCGTGAATGTGTGTGCATGTGTCTTCACATTGTACATAAAGGCCTTCTTGAGCTTTTGCAGGTGCCGACAAAAGTGTTATACTAGCTAATAATAAATATATTTTTTTTCGTAATGCGTTCATAACGCAAAATTACAAAGAATAGTTGAAATGAAAAAAAATATGTGGTGTTTTTTATGGCTGACTCCCAAAAACCGATAATGATGTTTTGAGGAGCCAGCCATGTGAAGAAAAAAAGTATCTAAGCCGAGCCTACTTTTTCTCGGGCTTGACATAAGGCTTGAAAGCGTTTATGCGCTGCATGAGGTAGGGACGCACGTCTTTCCAATGATAATAAGGTGCGCAGTCGGTTTCCACCGGAATGTGTGCCTCGTCCTCGTTGAGAAGCACCTTGACCAGAATGTCATCGGCCTTCTTTGCGTTGCGGTAGAACACAAATTGGAGGTTTGCGCCCATAGGGAAATAGCGGTAGTTGAGCCAGCCGCGGGTGTCGAGGTTGTTGAGGTCGGCAACCTGTAAGCCGGCACCGTTAACGTTGATGAGCGACACAAGCGGCAGCACCATGGTCTCGTGGCCGTAGCGCAGGGTTGCACCCGGGTGCTGGAGGCGCAGACAAGAGTCGGCTGTAAGCACGATGTTCTTAAGCAGGTTGCGCTGTGTGAAGGGCTGGGTAGATCCGTTAAGCGGACTTGCGCTGTTGTTGATGTACCATCTTGCGTTCTCCACGCGCCAAAGAGTGTAGAGCGCGTTTGCGTCGAACAGGTTGTAGAGGTCTATCTTGTGGCGGAGCTCTGTGTTCTGCACAGCGTTTGCCAGGTTGAATATGCGCTCGTTAAGGCGCGGCATGTCGAGAGCCTGGGCGTAGCCATGGTCGTTGAACAGCAAGTTGGCCATGCGCTCAGAGTTGTCGTTGGCTTTGGCAAACTTGTCATAAGCCTCGCGTGCCTCGTCTGGCCAACAGTAAATGTTCACTTCGCGGTCGTTGTGGTTCATGTAGTACATGTCGTGCTCGCTCGCGTCCTGAGTGATTGTTATCTGCGGATTCTTCTTAAGCAAGGCTTGAAGAGCATTCTCCATTGAGAAGATGCACCGTATAACAGGTGTGCTCTTTGCGTCGATATGCGTTTTTCCTGCAAACACCTCTGGGAATCGCTCATACATGCGGGTTCCTATCTGTTGGTGCTGCTCTGCTCCCAGCTGTGTGAGTTCGCCAATGCGCTTGTATGCCTCGTTGCGGAGCATCTCTATCTTTTTAAGCGTCTCCTGGCCTGTTGGTGTGAGCTTTCCAAGCGAGTCGGCACGCTTAAGAATGTTGTAAGGATAATCATAGTCGTTCTGGTCGCAGAGGTAGCGCGAGCCGTGTCGTCCGTAGTGTGAGATGTAGAACGGCTTGTAGCCTTTGGGTGCCGGTGTGAGCTTCTTGTGCGGGCCGGGGTAGGCCAGCAGGTTGCTTGCAGAGACATGAATGTCTTTTTTGATGTCGCTGAGTGCCTCCTGTGCCGATGCTGAGCCTACAGCAAGGAGAGCAGAGATTAGAAGAATAAATTTTTTCATATCAGTTAAAATTTGGTTTTAATGTTTTTAAAATGGTGTTTGTTTATGGTGTTTATTAAAGGTGTTTGTTTATGCTGTTTGTCTGTGTTTTTACATATCTGTTAATCAGCGTGTTGTTTCAGATTTGTAAACCTGTTGTTTAATGTCTGTTTTGCGTGCTCATGACATTGCAAGGCAGGCGTAAGCCTCTAAACGAACAAGTCTCTTTTGGGCATCCTTCCACCAAATTTCTTGCGCAACTTTTCAAACAGGGCTTTGGTGTCGTCAGAGAAAGCGTGTCCCTTCCATGTGCTTGTGTTTGTCAGGAGCACCCAGCATTGGTCGTCGGGATATCTTATGACCAAGGCGCTGGTGCCTGATAGCGTGCCCGTTCGCGTCCATGGCCGGTTCTTGGGCGTGAAGTTCCAGCCAAGCGAGAACCCGTGGTCGACAGCCTCGGTGGTCATGGCCAGTATGCTCTGTTTTGACAGAATATCGGGCTTGCCGGGATGCAGGTCTACAGCTGCGATGAGGCGGCACAGTTCGGCTGCCGAAGCGCACCATGCTCCTGCTCCCAACAGTCGGGGGATGTCGTTCTCACCGTAACATTTCTCCACTTGTCTTCCGCTGTTGTTATATTCATAAACAGGTGTGGAGCCTTGGTGCATATAATATTTTGTCTCGTTCTGTCGTCTGTCGGCGTAATAGTTGCCTGCAATGTGGAAGTCGAAACATCCCGCAGGCTGCAACACGTTTTTTTGGATAAACTGCTCATACGACATTCCTGAACGGCGTGCTATGATCATGGACAGAAGCGTGTAGCCGAAGTTCGAGTAGCAAGACGATGTGCCTGGCGTGTAACCCAAACGTCGCTTGAGCACAATCTTTAATAAGGTGGTGTTGTCGGGAGGCGTGGTGAGATGGTTCTGCATCATGATGTAACGTGTCGAGAACATGGGGTCTCCGGCATAGTTGTTGAAGCCGGCGCGATGGCGCAGCAGCTGCTCGATGGTGATGTCAAAAATGCGCTTGTCTTTTATCCTGTTGGTGTAGGCCGTGTCGTTGAGCACGCCCTGAGCACCGAACACATGTTCCGAGAGGCGCAGCTTTCCCGTCTCGCAGAGACGCATCACGCCGATGGCTGTCACGAGCTTCGATACCGAGGCAATGCGCATGATCATGCTTGGCTCCATCTGCACCCCTCTCTCTTTGTCTGCCCATCCGTAGCCGTGTGTGTAGATGAGCGAGTCGCCTCGTGAGATGGCCAGCTGTGCGCCGTTGATCTCCCAGCGTTTGAGGTAACGCTCCATTATAGAGTCGAACTCATGGCTCATCTCACATTCGCTCCTGAGGTTGCTTATCGAGTCGTTGATGTGAGGGACCGTGCGTTCTTCTTTCTTCTCTTCTTCGGGCGTGCAACTGCAAGAGCAACGCCATACCGATGCTGCGACAGCAACGATGATTATGATAATTGTTAAAAGGGGTATTATTGTTTTGTGATTGTGCTTCTTTGCCATTATGAAGTTTGTTTGGTCCTTTTTTGTTATGTAAATGCAAAGATACAGTTTTTTGTCGTTTTCTGACAAGAAAGTGTTGTCAATTATGTTTTTTTTGAATTTCAACCCTCATTGTCAATTCCTTTTTTAATGATTGTTTCCTTATTGTTTCTCTATTGCCCCTTGTGTCACACAATAAAAACGCAAGTGTCGCGTTTTAACAAGTATGACAGACGATAAATCTACAGAATTACACTACCGCCAGATAATCAAATATACCGGACTCTTTGGTGGCATTCAGACAATGAACATACTCGTCGGACTGGTGCGCAACAAGCTGACCGCTCTGTTGCTTGGTCCGTTGGGCATGGGCTTGGTGGCTCTGTATCAGTCGTCTGTAAAGTTGGTCAGCGACTCGACAGGTCTTGGTCTGGGAATGAGCGGCGTGCGTGAAATATCCGACGCTTATAGTGCTGGCGACGATGGTGAGGTTGAGCGTCTTGTCAAGGTCATACGTTCTTGGAGCGTTGTAGCCGCCCTTGTCGGCACCTTGTTGTGTGCTCTCCTGTGTAAGGTCTTTGACAGCTTGGCTTACTCGTGGGGCAGTCACACCTTACATTTCCTTCTTCTCTCGCCCATGGTCGGCATGATGGCCATAACCTCTGGCGAGACCGCCGTTTTAAAAGCCACGCGGCGCATGAAAGCCCTTGCCATATCCAGCTTTTACAGTGTGCTGTCGGCTCTCGTGGTGTCTGTTCCTCTCTATTGGTTTTATGGTTTCAGAGCCGTTGTCCCGTCGCTTGTGTTGGTGTGTCTGGCCCAGATGCTCGCTGTTCTTGTTCCCTCTTACAGGGCTTATCCGTTGCGGCTGTCTTTTAAAAGAGATGTGTTGAGGCAAGGCGTTGGCACGGTTCGCGTTGGCATGGCCTTCGTGTTAGCTGGTTTCATGTGCAGCGGAGTCGAATATGCGGTCCGTTCCTATCTCAACTATGTAGGCTCAGAGGCAGTCGTGGGTCTCTACAATGCTGCTTACATGCTTGTGGTAACCTATGCCGGCATGGTGTTTTCAGCCATGGAGACCGACTATTTTCCTCGTCTCTCGGCCGCTTGCTTGACCAACGGCCGCAACATGAACGACGTGGTGAACCGTCAGGCCGAGGTGTCGGTTTTGCTCATATCGCCGTTGACCGTTTGCTTTGTCTTTATGGCTCCCGTGATGTTGCCCCTCCTCTTCAGCGGCAAGTTCATGCCTGTGCTTCCCATGATCCAGGTTGCAGCCGTGTCAATGTTTTTCCGCGGACTGTATCTTCCTGTAGAATACATTTCGTTGGCTAAGGGCCATTCGCGCTCCTTCTGCTTTCTCGAAGGCATAAACAGCCTGATGATGCTGGCGTTTGTTGTTGTGGGCTATAACATCCACTCGCTTTTGGGTGCTGGCGTTGGCCTTACGCTTGCCGCCGCTGTAGAGGTGTGCGTGTCGTTCAGCTACATGCGTTTTAAGTATAACTATCGTTGCTCTTCCTCTCTCGTCAAAAACATAGCCCTTCAGCTCCCCTTGGTTCTCGCTTCTTTAGTGCTTCCGTTTGTCGATGGAAGCCTTTATCGAAGCTTGGGCCTGTTCCTTATAATATCAAGCTCTGCTATGTCGCTTAATGTGCTTGACAGAAAGACCTCTTTCATTGACGACATCAAACGGAAATTGAAAAAGATGAACAAACGCAGACGTGGAGACGAATGATAGGTTCTATAGAAATAAAGGATCTGTAGAAATAAAGGATCTTTAAAAATGAAGGCTCTTTAAGATAAAGAAACGATAACTGTAGATAGCAAACGCCGATGATAACTGTATAAATTCAGTTAAACCATTGAATTTTTCTTTATACAAAATTTGGCTATTAAATAATAATTGTTAACTTTGCCGTCGTATTAGAAGAAAGTATGGCGTTTATCATTATATCCATCGTGCTCTTGGGTTACTTTCTCATAGCTACAGAGAAGTTGACCAACATAAACAAGGCTGCAGTGGCAATATTTATTGGCACTGTAGGGTGGGTGTTGTATATTTGTTATGGTTCCGACTTTGTTCTGAAAGAGCATCGTGTCGAATATTTCAACTTTCTTCAAGGAGCCACATCCTCAAGTGTGGCTGTGAAACAATTTATAGCACAGAACATCTTTTTAAAATATGTGGGCAGGGCGGCAGAGATAGTTCTTTTCTTGCTCGCCACCATGTCTATAGTAGAGATTCTGCAGAACAACGGCTGCTTCGATTTCCTGCTTCGCCTGATGCGGACACGCAACAGCAGACGCATGCTTTGGACAATGGCTGTCATAACGTTTATCATTTCAGCCAATCTTGACAACCTCACCACAACTGTGATGATGCTGACGATGATGCGGCAGCTTGTCGTGACCCACCGCCACCGGCTCATCTTTGGAAGCGCGATCGTGCTTGCAGCCAACTGTGGTGGCGCTCTGACCGTCATTGGCGACCCTACTGGTCTTGTGTTGTGGAACAATGGCTTTGTCACGGCTACCAATTTTTCCATGACCCTGTTGTTGCCCTGCCTCGTTGCATGGGCTTTGCCCACATGGTGGATAGGACGCAGCTTGCCCTCTGTTGTGGCAACCGAGCGTGTGGTCTTGCCTTACCGTGGCGACGATACCAATCTGAACATCTGGCAACGTGTGCTCATGCTTGTTGTCGGCATAGGTGGACTGTGGTTCATCCCCACGTTCCATAACATAACGAAGCTTAGTCCTTTCCTGGGCGCTCTCTGTGTGCTCTCTGTTCTGTGGATCGTAAACGAGGTTGTGAACCGCAAGCTCATTACCGATGAGATGATCCATCGTCGCACGCCCCGCGTGTTGCAGTATGGCGTCATTCAGATGATGCTGTTCGTGATGGGCACAATATTGGCTCTCGCCGTGGTAAAGGAAACGGGAGCGCTCGACAAGCTTAGCGGCGCCGTGCACCTTGGTCCTGCCGACGTGTGGGTTGCAGGAGTGCTCACCGGGGTCGTCAGCTCCGTGCTTGACAATTTCCTTGCCTCCATGACCATGATCTCCATGCGCGACATGTTTGCCTGCGTGCCCGACGATGTCTATTGGAAACTCTCCGCTTTCGCTTCCGCAGCAGGCGGCGGCGTGTTGTGCATCGGTTCCATGAGCGGTTTGGCTTTCATGAAGATGGAACGTGTGCGGGTAGGGTGGTTCTTCCGCAACATTGGATGGAAATGTATGGTAGGAGCTGTTGCAGGCATGGCTGTGTTCTGGGCCGTTGTGACATTCTGAAATGTTTGCCCCGACAAACGGACCCTCATGCTCTTTGATGTTTGTTGCAGATAAACAATGAAAAACGCCCCTTGATCTTGCGCCCCAAGTTCTCACCCCAAGTTTGCATCCCAAGTTCGCACCCCAAGTTTACATCCCCAAGAAAAGCTTATATTTCAACCAGGCCGAGCCCCTCAAAAAACATTCAATTATAAAGGGCTCATTTGATCATGTCGTGAGCAAAACACTCATACCCCAAGGTCATGATTATAATATTGTAGAAGATAGAAGATAATTGTAGAAGATAAATGAAACTATTATAACATACAACTGATAAACTTATGGCAAGAATTAAGACTATTGGTGTGCTTACCTCTGGCGGCGACGCTCCTGGTATGAATGCGGCCATCCGTGCCGTGACACGTGCCGGCATTTGCAACGGCTATAACATTAAAGGTATTTATCGCGGATATGACGGTCTGATAAATGGTGAGATTGAAGATTTCACCACCGAGAATGTCAGCGGCATTATCATGTCTGGAGGTACAATCTTGAAGACAGCCCGTTCAAAGGAGTTTATGACAGACGAGGGAAAGGCTAAGGCTTATGAGCAGATTCAGGCTCAAGGCATCGACGCTCTTGTCGTTATAGGCGGTAACGGCTCGCTGACAGGTGCGATGGAGTTTGCAAAGATGTATGACATCTGCTGCATCGGCTTGCCTGGCACAATCGACAACGACCTTTACGGCACCGACTCGACCATCGGCTACGACACCACCATGAACACCATCGTTGAGTGTGTTGACCGCATCCGCGACACGGCTCAGAGCCATGAGCGCATCTTCTTTATAGAGGTGATGGGTCGCGACGCAGGCTTCTTGGCCCAGAACAGCGCCATCGCCAGCGGTGCTGAGGCTGCCATCATCCCTGAAGACTCGACAGATGTTGACCAGTTGGCACGATTCATGGAGCGCGGCATCCGTAAGTCGAAGAAGAGTTGTATCGTCATCGTGTCGGAGAGCCCCAAGTGTGGCGCCATGTATTATGCTGAGCGTGTGAAGAACGAGTTCCCTCAGTATGATGTGCGCGTGTCTATCCTCGGCCACTTGCAGCGCGGCGGCCGTCCCAGCGCCCATGACCGCATCTTGGCATCGCGCACCGGCGTCGGTGCCATTGAGGCCATTCAGCAGGGCCAGCGCAACGTCATGATTGGCGTCCGCAACAACGAGATTGTCTACGTTCCCCTGAGCGAAGCCATCCGTAGCGACAAGCCGTTTGACCGCAAGCTGATCAAGGTTCTTGACGAGCTGAGCATCTAATTCGGTTTCCGAAAGGTATTGACAATTGTTCGATTTGCGAAGTTTTAAGCTTTATTTATCCTTCATTTTTTGGCAGATAGATGATTTTTGTTACTTTTGCATTCGAAAAAAATAATTCTAAACATAATTATATGGCACAAATTAATGGGCGAATCTCCCAGATTATCGGTCCTGTAATTGATGTCTATTTTGACACCGCAGGCCAGAACGCTGAGAAGGTTCTGCCAAAGATTCATGATGCTCTTAAGATCGCCCGCCCCGATGGCAAGGAACTCATCATTGAGGTCCAGCAGCACATCGGCGAGGACACCGTGCGTTGTGTGGCTATGGATAACACCGATGGCTTGCAGCGCGGACTGGAGGTGATGCAGACCGGCAGTCCGATCACCATGCCCGCAGGTGAGCAGATCAAGGGCCGTATGATGAACGTTATCGGACAACCTATTGATGGCATGAAAGAGCTCGACATGCAGGGCGCTTATCCAATCCACCGCGAGGCTCCCAAGTTTGAGGATCTCTCAACCCACAAAGAGATGCTTGCAACAGGCATCAAGGTCATTGACCTTCTTGAGCCCTACATGAAGGGTGGCAAGATCGGTCTGTTCGGTGGAGCCGGTGTGGGCAAGACCGTGCTCATCATGGAGCTTATCAACAATATCGCGAAAGGTCACAACGGCTACTCTGTGTTTGCAGGCGTAGGCGAGCGCACCCGTGAGGGCAATGACCTCATCCGCGACATGCTCGAGAGCGGCGTAATACGTTACGGCGAGAAATTCAAGAAAGCCATGGAGGAAGGCAAGTGGGACCTCTCGCTTGTCGACCCTGAAGAGCTGAAGAAGAGTCAGGCCACCCTTGTCTACGGCCAGATGAACGAGCCTCCAGGCGCGCGTGCTTCTGTTGCGCTCTCAGGTCTTACCGTTGCCGAGGAGTTTCGTGACCATGGCGGCGTGAACGGCGAGGCTGCCGACATCATGTTCTTCATCGACAACATCTTCCGTTTCACCCAGGCCGGTTCTGAGGTGTCGGCTCTGTTGGGCCGTATGCCTTCAGCCGTGGGCTATCAGCCTACGCTTGCCAGCGAGATGGGCCAGATGCAGGAGCGAATCACCTCTACCAAGAACGGTTCAATCACCTCGGTACAGGCCGTTTATGTGCCTGCCGACGACCTCACCGACCCAGCTCCTGCCACCACCTTTACACACCTCGATGCCACCACAGAGCTCAGCCGTAAGATCGCGGAGCTTGGTATCTATCCTGCCGTTGACCCTCTGGGTTCAACATCGCGCATCCTCGATCCTCTGATCGTAGGAAAGGAGCATTACCAGTGTGCACAGCGTGTCAAGGAGATTTTGCAGCGTTACAAGGAGCTTCAGGACATCATCGCCATCCTTGGCATGGACGAGCTCTCCGACGAGGACAAGCTGACCGTGAACCGCGCACGTCGTGTGCAGCGCTTCCTCTCTCAGCCGTTTGCCGTTGCAGAACAGTTTACAGGTCTGCCAGGTGTCATGGTGCCCATCGAGGAAACCATCAAGGGCTTCAACGCCATTCTTGACGGCGAGGTTGACGACCTGCCCGAGCAGGCCTTCCTCAATGTGGGAACCATTGAAGACGCCAAGGCCAAGGGCAAGAAGCTGCTTGAGGCTGCCAAGGCTAACGCATAAAAAGAAAGGTAGTGCTTATGAGTTTGGATTTAAAGATCGTCTCTCCCGCGAAGGTCGAATTCCGCGGACAGGTAGAGCGTGTTGTGGTGCCCGGCACAAACGGACAGTTTGAGATACTGCCCAACCATGCGCCCATCATCTCTTCGCTCGAGCCCGGCGCCGTTTCTTTCTTCGACAACGGAGGGCTACACGAGGTTCAGATAGCAAGCGGATTCGTGGAAGTGCAGAAAAACATAGTCACCATTTGTGTCGAGTTCTAATGACATGACAGACAGAAACCGACTTGTTACAAGATACGCTTTGCAGACGCTCATTGCTGTGGCGCTCACGACGGCTCTCGTTGTCTGTGCCAAAGCGTTCAACCTGTGCGAGGCCGACCTCGCGTTGCCGTTGGCGGTTAGCGTGGTCTTCTCCCTGGTTGTTGAGGGAGCCGACATTTTTCTTTGGAGATGGGTTGCTGAGAAACACAACGACAGCTTGCCCACATTCTTCACGGCTGTGTCGGGCTTCCGCATGCTTCTCGCCATCTTCACGATGGTGGGCTGCTGGGCAGCTGTAGGACGCGACGCGATGGGTCCCTATTGTGTTGTGTTCATGCTCTTCTATCTTGTTGTGCTCACGCACCACTCGCTCTTCTTTGCGCGTGTTTCCAGTTCTCATAGTGAGAATGAAAATCCTCACGCTAAGTGTGATAAGTAAATAAACATTATTAGAAATGAAACAATTAAGGTCATTGTTCCTCCTTTTGCTCTTTGCCCTGTTGCCTCTGGCTGCAGGTGCCCAAGAAAAGGGCGGGGGAGAGAAGCTCGACATACCGGAGATTGTGCTCGAACACTTGTCCGACTCTTACGAGTGGCACATCGCCACGTTCGGCGGCAAGAGCGTGAGCATATCCCTCCCCATAATTGTTCGTAGCTCAGAAACAGGACAATGGACGGTCTGCACGGCCGGGAGCCTGCCCCACAACTTTTTCTTCGATGAGCAGCATCACGGAAAAATTTATGAGCGCATGGCCGACGGAACGACCGAGCGTCCTTTAGACCTGAGCTTCACCAAGACGGTGGCGCAAATCTGGATTGTGGTGATCGTTCTTATCGTTGTCTTCCTGTCATGTGCCAAATGGTACAAGAAGCGCGACGAGAAGAGCGCTGCCCCAAGCGGTTTTGTGGGCATGATGGAGATGCTTGTGATGGCAATCTACGACGATGTTGTGAAAGCCTCTATCGGCGAGAAACATTTCAAGCCCTACGCTCCATACCTCCTTACGGTGTTCTTCTTTATCTTCACCACCAACCTGTTAGGCTTGCTTCCTATCTTCCCCGGTGGTGCCAACGTAACAGGAAACATCAACATCACGTTCTTCCTGGCTTTCTGCTCGATGGTGGCCATAAACCTCTTCGGCAACAAGGAGTACTGGAAGGATATTTTCTGGCCTAATGTGCCACTCTTCCTCAAGGCCTACCCTGTGCCTCTCATGCCTGTGATCGAGTTCTTCGGCGTGTTCACCAAGCCGTTTGCCCTTATGGTCCGTCTCTTTGCCAACATGATGGCAGGCCACGCGATCATCCTGAGCTTCACTTGTGTGATCTTCCTCGGCTGGTCTATGGGCGTGGGCTACGGTATGGGTCTCAACTTCATCAGCGTCATCATGATGCTCTTCATGAACTGTCTTGAGGTACTGGTGGCTTTCATCCAGGCTTACGTCTTCACGTTGCTGAGCGCCGTGTTCATCGGCCTCGCACACAAGGAGGAAGAGGCCGAATAAACCCCACACGGGTCTCTACCCCCGACACCCCAAAAGACGCCTTTAAAAAGACGCTCCAAACGACGCGTTAAAAAGACACCCCAAAAACAAATAAAAAACAAACAATAAAATAACAACTTTAAAAAAATTAAGAATTATGATTATTTCATCACTTTTGGCTGCTGAAGGTCTGGCACAGCTGGGCTGCGGTCTCGGAGCAGGTATTGCAACAATTGGTGCTGGTTTAGGTATTGGTAAGATTGGTGGCAGCGCAATGGACGCTATCGCACGTCAGCCTGAGGCTTCTGGCAAGATTCAGACAAACATGATTCTTACAGCCGCCTTCGTTGAGGGTTGTGCTCTGTTCGCTATCGTTGCATGTGCCTTCCTTATCAAGTAAGCACGTCGGTTGCGACAAGAATATACAAGAAACGTTGTTTGTAAATTAACGCGAATGGATTTCAGTACGTTACCATCAATATTGACTCCTGACCCAGGTTTGCTCCTCTGGATGCTTGGCGCATTCTTAGTGGTGTTCTTTGTGCTGGCCAAATTTGGATTTCCCGCCATCATCGGCATGGTGGAAAAGCGCAAGAATTATATCGATGAAAGCTTGCGCAAGGCCCACGAGGCGTCAACCCGCCTTGAGAATATCAAGCAGGAGAGCGAATCCATTCTACAGGAAGCACGCGACAAGCAGGCTGTCATTCTTAAGGAGGCAGCCGCCACGCGCGACTCAATAGTGGAGACCGCCCAGGCGAAAGCCCGCGAAGAGAGCGCCCGCATCATCTCTGAGGCCAAGGCCGAGATCGAGAGCCAGAAGCAGGCCGCCATCAGCGAGATTCGCGGCGAGGTAGCCCGTTTGAGTGTGGAAGTGTCAGAGAAGGTTCTTCGCCAGAAGCTGGGAACCGACCAGGCACAGATGGATTATATAGACCGCATGCTGGATGAAGTTGTTTCTTCTAACGATAAATAAAGTTTAAGCACTATGGATTTAGGATTAATATCGGTACGTTATGCACGCGCCCTTTTCAAGGCAAGTGTCGAAGCCAAAAACTCCGACAAGGTTTATGCCGACATGCAGGTGCTGGCAGCAAGCTATGCTGAGGTGCCTGCTTTGAAAGCTACCATAGACAATCCGATGCTTTCGAAAAGCCAGAAGGGCGACTTGCTGGCGTCTGCCACGGGCAGCACGTCGTGCGAGCTCACAAAGCGGTTCATAGGCTTGGTGCTCGACGAGGGCCGTGAGAACATCATGCAGTTTATCGCCAACTCGTTTATCACTCTTTACAGGAAGCAGAACAACTTGATCAAAGCAAGACTGGTGACCGCTTCGCAGCCTTCACAACAGGTAGAGGCTCGTCTGAGGCAGTTAGTAGGAAGTAAGACAAGCGGCAGCAAGGTAGAGTTTGTGTCAGAGGTCAATCCCGACATCATTGGCGGCTTCGTTCTCGAGTATGACACCTACCGCATGGATGCGAGCATAAAGACGCAGCTCAGCGCCATCTTGTCAAAACTTAAGTAGTTTAAGAAACAGGCGTGAGCGGGGCCTTCTTTCCATGGTCTCCTCTCGCCTTTAAAAACAAAAATCAAGATTTTATGTCAGATAAAATTAAACCAAGCGAAGTGTCAGCGGTTCTTCTCGAACAGCTTAACGGCATCAGCGGCAAGGCCCAGTTTGACGAGGTGGGCACCGTTCTCCAGGTGAGCGACGGTGTTGCCCGCATCTACGGCTTGCGCAACGCTGAGGCCAATGAGCTTCTTGAGTTTGAGAACGGAACGATGGCCATCGTGATGAACCTTGAGGAGGACAACGTGGGTTGTGTGCTTCTTGGTTCAACGTCGGGCATTAAAGAGGGCATGATGGTGAAGCGCACCAAGCGCATTGCCAGCATACGCGTCAACGACAACATGTTGGGACGTGTCATCAACCCTCTTGGCGAGGCCATCGACGGCAAGGGCGAGATCGACCTTACCGGTTCGTTTGAGATGCCTCTTGACCGCAAGGCGCCGGGCGTTATCTATCGTCAGCCTGTGAAGGAGCCGTTGCAGACGGGTCTGAAGGCTGTCGACTCGATGATTCCTATCGGCCGTGGCCAGCGTGAGCTCATCATCGGCGACCGCCAGACGGGCAAGACCGCCATCGCCATCGACACCATCATCAACCAGAAGAGTTTCTATGAGGCAGGCAAGCCTGTCTATTGCATCTATGTGGCCATCGGCCAGAAGGCGTCAACCGTTGCCGCCCTTGTCGAGAACCTCAAGGAGCACGGTGCCCTGCCTTACACCATCATCGTAAGCGCAACGGCTGCTGATCCCGCCGCCATGCAATATTATGCGCCGTTTGCCGGTGCCGCCATTGGCGAATATTTCCGCGACCGCGGCTTCTCTGCCCTCGTGGTCTACGACGACCTGTCAAAACAGGCCGTAGCTTACCGTGAGGTGTCTCTGATCCTTCGTCGTCCGTCAGGACGCGAGGCCTACCCTGGCGACGTGTTCTACCTCCACAGCCGTCTGTTGGAGCGTGCCGCGCGCATCAACGACCAGCAGGAGGTTGCCGAGCAGATGAACGACCTGCCCGAGTGTATGAAAGGCCATGTCAAGGGCGGCGGTTCGCTCACGGCCCTGCCAATCATCGAGACTCAGGCAGGCGACGTGTCAGCTTACATTCCTACCAACGTGATCTCCATCACCGACGGTCAGATCTACCTTGAGACCGACCTGTTCAACCAGGGCTTCCGTCCTGCCATCAACGTGGGCATCTCGGTAAGCCGTGTGGGTGGTTCGGCCCAGATCAAGAGCATGAAGAAGGTGGCCGGCACGCTGAAGATCGACATGGCCCAGTATCGTGAGCTTGAGGCCTTCTCCAAGTTCTCAAGCGACATGGATGCCGTTACCGCCATGACCATCGACCGTGGCCGCAAGAACAACCAGTTGCTCATCCAGCCTCAGTACACACCTATGCCTGTAGGCGAGCAGATTGCCATCCTCTATTGCGGTGTCCACGGCCTCATGCGCAACGTTCCCGTAGAGAAGGTTATCGAGTGTCAGGCAACGTTCCTCGACAAGATGCGTTCTGCCCATAAGGACGTTATCGACACCCTCGCTTCCGGTAAGATTGACGATTCTGCCATAAAGGTCATCTCAGACACGATGGCCGACATAGCAGGACAGTATAAAAAGTAATAGCTTATGCCGTCACTTAAAGAAACAAAAGACCGAATTGTCTCCGTCAACAGCACGCGCAAGATCACGAGTGCCATGAAGATGGTGGCTTCGTCAAAACTGCATCACGCCCAGACGCTCATCAGCAACATGTTGCCCTACGAGAAAAGTCTGGAGCACATCTTGAAATCGTTCCTTGCAGCCATGCCCGACGTGCGCACTCCTCTCAACGTTCCCCACGCCGATGTGAAGCGTGTGGCGCTGGTGGTGTTCACGAGCAACAGCAGCCTGTGCGGCGGTTTCAACAACAACGTGATCAAACTGATGGAGCAGACTGTCGCGGAGTATAAGGCTCAAGGCGCCAGCGACATCCTTGTCTATCCTGTAGGAAGGAAGGTGGCAGAGAAAGTGACGAAACTTGGACTGCCTGTTGCCGGCAATTTCACAGAGCTTGCCGACAAGCCCAATCCCCAAGGTTGTCAGAACATTTCTGAGGAGTTGTGCCGTAAGTTTATGGCAGGAGAGATCGACAAGGTGGAGCTTATCTATCACCACTTCAAGAGTGCCGGCTCGCAGATTCTGCAACGCCGTGTGTTCCTTCCCATCGACGTTACCGACGACTTCATGTCTGACGACGAACGCGACCTCACGTCGACCCTTACCTCTGAGAAGGCTCAAGAGTATGTGCGCAAGCACCGTGAGCAGAACGGCGGGAAGAAGGAAGAGGCGGTAAAGCCGCTCAACGACAACTTTATCGTGGAGCCCGACCTCGCTACCGTGTTGGGCAAGCTCATTCCGCAGGAGCTCAACCTGATGGTCTACACGGCCTTGCTCGACAGCAACGCCAGCGAGCACGCGGCACGAATGGTTGCCATGCAGACGGCCACCGACAATGCCGACGAGCTGCTTCGTGAGCTCAACTTGCAGTATAACAAGGGACGCCAGCAGGCTATTACGAACGAACTGCTTGACATCGTGGGAGGTAGCGTCAACAACTAAGCTTCCCGCGGTCACATATTTCAAGAACAGCGATGAGCGGCAAGACACGCGTTTGTGTGCTTGTCGCTCATTGTCTTGTTCATGAAGGGGCTCATTTGTTCATGAAGGTGCTCATTTGTTCATGAAAGGGCAAGTTTTTCCTTTAAAACAGTAGGGGATGAATAAGTTTTTTTTGTGGACAGATTTTAAACCTTATTGCCTTTTTTGAGTCAAAAAGAACAGATTGTTGCGGACAGATTGTAGAAATCTGGTTCCTGACAGATAAAAGACAATAACGTTGAATCTTAATTTAAAAAACAAAACTAAAAGAGAGAAAAGATGAAGAAATCATTTGTTGGCGTGGCTATGGCCGTGCTTCTTGTTACAAGTTGTGGTGGTGTGGGAACAAACACAGGCTCATCGTCGGCCTCGTCTTCCAATTCTTCTGCCAGCGCCTCCAACGGCGGAAGCGTGCTGGGAAGCATCATCGGATCAGCCGCCAATGGCGAAACCTTAGGCAACGTCATCACAAGCGTGCTGGGCATCGACAAGCTGTCGCAGAAGAGCCTTGTGGGAACATGGAAATATAAAGGTCCGGGTTGCGCTTTCACCAGCCACAACACGTTGGCAAAGGCTGGCGGCGAGGTTGCGGCAGCGCAGATCAAGGAGAAGCTTGCTTCACACTATTCGAAGCTGGGCTTCAACTCTTCCAATACCTACATCACGTTTAATGCCGACGGCACGTTTGCCGCAAAGATCGACGGCAAGAGCATGAACGGCAACTACACTTACGACGAGAGCACAGCCCAGATCAAGCTTCAGGGTCTGCTTCTCAACTTCACGGCTTATGCCAAGCGCAATGCCGACGGCATCGGCATCCTCTTCGAGTCGAAGAAAATTCTGACCATCATCCAGACCATGGCCTCAATGAGCACCAACGAGACCGTGGGCGCCATCGGCAACATCAGCAAAAACTATGATGGTGTGCGTGTGGGCTTCGATCTGCAGAAGTAAATAGAGGAGCTTGCGCAAAGGCTCGTTTTACATCGCGCTTCGCGCTTGTTTTTTTACATCCTTGCGCCTCCGTAGGCTCTTAGGCGCTTCGCGCTTACCGTCGCCACGCTCGACTTTTTCGCTTGCCATAGCGTCAAAATCGAGCGCGACGACGTCAAGCGACAAAGTTGAGCGTGGCGACGCTCGCTTGAGGCTTCATTTTTCGTTTCCATTCACCCTTTTCCTTTATTTAACCCTTTTCCCTTTTCCCCTTTCCCTTTTCCCTTCAACGGCGCCAGCCCTTTTTCCTGACGAAGTCAGGAAAAATACAAAATATTGTTTATCAACCAGTTATAAAATACATCTTTTTTGAGTGACGAAGTCAGGAAAACGGCGTGCAAACACATTGTGTTGCACGCCGTTAATCATTCATAATGCCCACATTAATCATTCATATTGCTCCCATAAATCATATTTCTTTGAGCGCATGTTGTCATACGATTCTGTGTTGTTTTTCAATGTAGGTCCCGTTGTTTCTCCTTCCAATTCCAGTTTTACTTCGTTCTCGCCCCCTGGTGAACCGGCCATGAGATGAAGAGAGTCTATTCTCTTCACCATTATTTTAGGTGTAATATATTTCTTCGACATAAGGCTTTTGGTGTTAAAGGGTTTCATTTAATGTTTTGTTCTTTCTTTTTGATGATATGTTTGTTTTGCGGCTTTGTTCTTTAAAAGCTTATAAGCCAGCCTATTTTACCATAATCCGTCTCTTGTTAATGATATACACCCCTTTAGGCAGCTGAGATGCGTTTTTAACCTTAGCCACCTTTTGTCCAGAGATGGAGAAGACCACATGTTCTGTTTCAGCTTCCTGTCTTTTAACGGGTTGCACGGCTGTGGCTTCATCATGGTTGGTTATCTTTGCTTCAGTCTCAACGTTGCCCTTTTTACCGGGAAAGACGAAATAGGCTCTATAACATTTCATGGTGCCTGTGTCGTTGGGGCTCACAAGATCCAATCCCTTTACGCCACTTAAGAACTTGATGTTTTTGTCTGCCAGCTCTTCCGAATTGGCTGTAAAAGGCGAAAACACGCCTTTGAACGTGAATGTTTTGTTGGCATCAGAGTCAAGCATATAGCTTACATCGACAGGGGTTGTCTGCTCTATCAGCTTGTTGTTGAACGTCAAGTCGGCAGCTGTGATGTTTTCAGTTGGCTTTATGAGATAAGGCTTGCCTGCTTCTGTCGTGGTGACCTTTTTAAACTTCAGATTTATCGTCTTGTCTTGCTGTTCTACCCCATCGAAACCTTGAAACACAGCTCTCTTAAACTGGTTCTTTATGTCGTCTGCCGTCAACGAAAATGGCAAGCAGATAGTGTACCAACCGCCATCGGCATCAAATGATCTGTCAATTTTGATGCTTGGAATGACCTTACCCGTTATGTCTTTGTCTTTAACGGTCTCTGATAACGATTTGGAGGTTTCTAAGGTGAGAGAAGAGGTGATGGATAAGGGGAGCTGTTTGTAGATGTAGACATATATAAACTGACTATCAGCAAATTTGATATTATTATCTACAATACCTAGATTCTTGGCAGGATTTTGTCTGCGAACATTGGCTTTTCCTTCTTTATTGTTAATTTTTATTTTCATTTCAGTCTTTGACTTATTTTGTAGACAAGGTCTTGAACTTTCACCGGCAATTGAAAGGTATCCATTTATAGGGTCATTATATGGCACCAGCTGAAATTGGTATCCTTTTGAAATTTTAAATAACCTAAAAGTTGCTACATTCTCGTTAATGATAAAGAAATCACCATAAGGTTGCATCTCGACCATGTTTTTTGCGTCCGCTTTCAATTTATAAAAATCCTTACATAAAGCAGTTCCTTTTTCTTTATCAGCGATAATAAACAATGTTCCGTCAGTAGTCAATTCCGACACGTTCGTAACAAGCTTATAGACATTGCTCGTGTTTGCGTTATCGTCAGCATAGGTTGGTAGGCTGATGAAAACAGCTATTAAGGTGACTATCAGGTTTTCTATTCGTTTCTTTTTCATTCGTTTATTTTTTTTGGTTTTAAGTTATATGTTGGCAAAGGTAGATAAATAATCTTAAACAAAGACGGTTTTTTGAAATTTTTTTAATAGAAAAAGAGTGGATTCAATAATTTCACCTTTTAATAATAAAGATTATGTTAATTGTTTGCCTAAAAAACTTTGCTGTTATATATTTTGGTTGTGTGGCGTTGATACTGCATGAGCTTTTCTATCTTGTCATTTATTGTGTCTAAATGCCATACATAGGCATGCTAAATACGTCACAAACGATGGCTAACTATGGTATTTATTACTTTTTCTACGCCGTTTATACCCTCTTCTACGCCACACGCCAGTTTTACAAGTACAGAAGATAACATTGGTACATTGGGCTTTTGAAAGACTTTTGTCCTTAACGAGAGCAAAATGGCAACAAAAAGACTGCTAAAATCTTGGTTTTGCAGCTTTATAATGTAGCTTTTCTGATCTTTTGCCAATTTTTGTTCTTTACTGTGAAACTGTAAAGTGTTGATAATAAGCCTTTTAGGAGAATGTCAACAGGCTGTCTATTCCAATTCCAGTTATTCCAATTAAATTTTTTCGTGTTTCCAATCTCTTATATTTATATATATATTATATATAATATATTAATAATCAATAAGTTATAAATCTCTTAAAAAGAGGGTTCGCATTTGCAATATCATTTTTTTTTTAATTGGAATAACTGGAATTGGAATAACTGGAATTGGAATAACTGGAATTAGAATAACTGGAACAGTTGAATCTTTTGTCTCTCCATTTCTCGGATGAGCGAAAAATGTCATATAAAAAGTTTTATGTCTTTAGCATGAAAAAAATCTGCCAAGAATTGTTTTCTGCAAAAAATGTAAAAACGAAAAAAAGAAAACAGCAGAACATTTTATGTATTTAAATAACTATTCAAACATATATAATAATGTAAAGCTGTTTTCTTTTATATATACTTATCTTTTATAATGAGGCTCAATGAGGCTCATTTAACCTCTGTCAGCTTTCCTGTTACAGAGTCGATAATGTAGCCATGTAAGTTGACGTCTTGTGGAATGAGAGGGTGGTTGCGTATGGTGTTTACTGTGTTACGAACAGAGTCTTCGGTATCGTGGAACCCCTCAAGCCAATGGTCGAGGTCTATGCCGCAAAGGCCAATGGTGTTGATAACATCTTGGTGGATGCCACGTTTAACCATGAGGTCTTTCATCTGCTTGCCGTTCATGTGACAGGCGCCACAGTTGGAATGGGCGATGACCATTATCTCTTCTACGCCAAGCTCGTAGACGGCAACGAGGAGAGAGCGCATGGCAGAGTCGAACGGGCTGATAACGAGACCGCCCGCATTTTTTATAATTTTAGCATCGCCGTTCTTGAGTCCTAACGCTGCGGGCAACAGTTCGGTCAAACGGGTGTCCATGCATGAAAGGATGGCCAGCTTCTTATCAGGATATTTGCTTGTCACAAATTGCTCATACTGGCGGTTTGCTACAAACAGGCGGTTAAATTCTAATAGCTGCTCTATGATCATGATTGATTTTAATGTTTAGTTGCTATAATCTTTTTCCATTATCTCATAATCGTCCATGCACCAAATGATCTTGCCTGTGAAGTCGAAATAATGGTTACGACATTTCCAGCGACGTTGCTCAAAGGTTGCTTTTGAGTTGCAACAATAATCGGCTTTGCCAACCACTATACAACCCTTGCGCTTCTCTACTCTGAATCCTTCAAAGAGCTTCCTTGTTTGGCGGTTTAGCGTGTTTATGACCCACAGCTGCTGGCCGTCACACACATAGTTGGTAGCGCGTGCCCCCATGTCAAGAACAACAAAAATGCGGCTCTTGGCAGGACTGAGATAGATGTCTTTTATCTTTTCGTAGCCATTGTCGAAGGGAATGTCGCTACTGAGTTTTTGGGCTTTGTCGTAACAGTAGATACGTCCGTTGTATGTGAAGAAAATAGTGTTCTGACGACCACTATAGTTGGCTATCAACTTAGCCGACTTAGGTATGGTCGCGAGCATTTCTTCATCATCGTTTGGTAGGTTGACAAAAGTCACTTTATCTTTGAGCATGCTCTTTATGGAGTCCTCGTCCCAACTGTGTATGGCTATGAGCAGAAGGGCGAGGACCATGAAGAGAGCCAGACCTGTCAATATTTTCTTGTTCTTTTTTATTCGGTCTATCATATAATGTTATTGTAGATTAGGTAAGCAGGACATGTGCTCTTGCGGTTCTTTATGTAAAGAGCTGTCCTATTTGGTAAAAGGCAGCCGACACTATCCATGCTACGCCTGTGGTGTAGACGGCTACAAAGACGGCCCATTTCCATGTGCCTGTTTCGTTGCGTATGGCTGCGATGGTGGCCAGGCAAGGGAAATAGAGCAGAACGAAAAGCAAGAAACTGTATGCAACGAGGGGTGTTATGCCGTCGGCTGTCATCTCGCTTCGCAAATCTTTATATTGTTGGTCGCTGTTGGGCGTGTCGGAACCGTTGTTGTAGAGAATGCCCATGGTCGATGCCACAATTTCTTTGGCTCCTATGCCAGACACCAAACCGACGTCGAGCTTCCAGTCGAAGCCTTGAGCACGGAAAACGGGTTCTATGGTTTTGCCGATGTGTCCTATGAAGCTTTGCTCCTGTTGCTCTTGGGGCGTGAGGTTTTCGTTGTGTGGAAAATAGCCTAAAGCCCACACTATGATGCTGGCTGTGAGGATGATACCTCCCATTTTCTTTAGATATTCCTTGCCTTTCTCCCATGTGTGGCGGGCTATTGCCTTGGCTGTGGGGAAGCGGTAGGGTGGCAGTTCCATGACGAAAGGTGTGTCTTCGCCCTTGAAGAGGGTCTTGCTGAACAGACGGCTCATAATTATGGCCATGACTATGCCTACCACATATAAGGATATAAGAACGGTAGAACGTAGATGGGCGGCAAACATGGTCCCTACAATCATGATATAGATGGGCAGACGGGCTGAGCAACTTATGAACGGCAGGATCAGCATGGTTATCAGTCGGCTTCGTCGGCTCTCTATTGTTCGTGTGGCCATGACAGCAGGAACGTTGCAGCCAAAGCCCATGATGAGGGGTATGAACGATTTTCCGTGCAGTCCCATCTTGTGCATGAGCTTGTCCATGATGAATGCTGCGCGTGCCATGTAGCCACTATCCTCCATTAGAGATATAAAGAAATAGAGAATGAGAATTTGTGGCAAGAACACGATGACGGAACCTACACCTCCTATCACACCATCTACGAGCATGGCTTTCAGAGGTCCGTCTGTCATGTTGTCTGAGAGCATATTTCCTAACATGCCGACACCTGTCTCGATCCAGTCCATAGGATACTGGCCGATGGAGAACGTTGCTTCAAACATCAGCCAGATTATGAGAATGAAGAGAGGGAAGCCCAGAATGCGGTTTGTCAGCAGACGGTCTATGATGTGTGTCATCTGATAGGTGTCGCGCTTGTTTCCCGTTGTGTAGCCTGCCTCTTGCAAGGCTCCATGAATGAAGCCATATTTTGCGTCCATGATGGCTGTCTCGCTGTCCTCGTGTGTGTATTCGAGCACCTCTTGGGCTGCCTTGTCGCGTGCGGCTATAATGTTGGCATAGTTAGGCAGAACCGTAACTACATGTTCTGCCGTCTCGTCTTTTTCAAGCAGCTTTATGGCGAGATAGCGTGTAGAGTAGCGTTGGCGCAAGGTGTCAACCTGTTTGAGCTCCTTCTGTATCTCCGTTATGCCTTTCTCTATATAAGGGCCGTGGTTTATGTGAATGTGCCTGAACACGTTGTTTCGTGGCTTTACGCCGTTGGCAAAATCTTCCTCATGGTTGGCTGTCGCTTCGTCGGCACTTGCTTTCTCATATTCTGCGTGCCAAGCCTTTATTTGTTGTGCCACCTCAGGATTGAGATTGCCTTCGTGGTCAAGGAAGTCGCTTCCCTCATAGAGGTTTATTATAACATGGAAGAGAAGCTCAACGCCACGTCCGCTCTTGAAGGATGTGGGGATCATGGGTACACCAAAGAGTTGTCCGAGCTTGCCATAGTCGACGTTGTCGCCACGCTTCTCTGTCTCGTCAAACATGTTGAGCGCACAGACCATGCGTGGGTGCATGTCGATGAGTTGCGTGGTGAGGTAGAGGTTACGCTCCAGGTTGCTTGTGTCGATGACGTTTATAATGACGTCAGGGGTCTTCTCTATGAGTTGCTTGCGCACATAAAGCTCTTCTGGCGAATAGGCCGAGAGCGAGTAGGTGCCAGGCAAGTCGACGAGGTTAAACTGATAACCTTCAAATGTGGCGTGGCCTTCTTTGGCATCAACGGTAACGCCTGAATAGTTGCCGACATGTTCGTGGGCTCCTGATGCGAAATTGAAGAGAGAGGTCTTGCCGCAATTCGGGTTTCCGACAAGCGCCACATTTATGATGCGACGCTTCTTCATGGCTGCATCGTGGAGCTGCTCGTCCGTGATATTGTCCTCACATTCGGTCGGCTCTATATCGGGTGTTGCGCCTGCCTTTGCTGCTTCGCTGTCTTTCAGCTTCTTGGCCTCTTCTTCCGATATTACCTCGATCATGTCGGCTTCAGAATGGCGCAAAGACACCTCATAGCCCATGATTTTATATTTAACAGGATCTTGTAGAGGGGCGTTGAGGAGCACATCGACAACTTTGCCCTTTATAAAACCCATCTCCACGATGCGCTTTCTGAAGCCACCATGTCCGGTAACTTTCACTATGACACCGCGTTCACCTGTTTTAAGATCTGATAGTTTCATCGTTTAATTCGATTTATGTTTATTATGCGATATGGGCTCAACATATTCTTGTTTTATTTTTTATAAGCCCTTTACATCTACATAATGTTCAAAACATTACAAAATTAATATTTTTTCTTTATATAATGTGTAGTGATAAAGAGAAAGATGTGTTGTTTAGCATAAAATACCTAAAAAAGGGGACTGTAATGTGCGTTTTTTATAATATTTCCGTATATTTGTCGCCTAAAAAAGACGGTTATTGCCGATTTAAACAGAAAACTATGACAAGAAAACAAACAGGAAAAATCGTGTTGACGCTCTTGCTTGCAAGTTGTGCGTTTGGCAGAGTGGAAGCTCAGATGGTGGTAAGGGCCAACCGACAGGTGCAATTTGAGAAGACGCTACCGGCAGGCAATTATAGCGGAATGTCACATTTTGCCGATAACCTTTATATGCTTGCTGATGATAAATATGCCAGCGACGGGTATAGGCTCGTTGAGATAGAAACCGATTCGGTTTCCGGGCAGATTAAAAAGGTCGTGGACAAGGGGTTTGTTGTAGGAGCCAACAATAAAAACCGTGATGCAGAAGGTGTGGCGTTTTTGCCTCATCGTCAGTCGGTTATGGTCGTTGGCGAGGCGGACAGCATGATAAAGGAATACTCGCTTGACGGTAAGGCCGAAGGACGCCAGCTACAGCTTGAGAAGGGTGTCGGCAATGGCGGTTATGAGTCGTTGGCTTATGATGGCTCTAGAGGTCTGTTGTTTACATGTACAGAAAGCCCTCTTCCTGAAGACTTGCAAACAGACGACAATGAACCATGGCGCTTCCGCATACAGGCCATCGACGAATCGTCGCTAAAGGTGCTTGGCAGCTGGCTGTATGTGGCAGACAAGCCCGTAGGCAAGGCTTATAAGGCTGGCAATTATGCTTTTGGCATTAGTGAGTTGACGGCTCTTGACAACAACAAGGTGTTGGTTCTCGAACGCGAGTGTTATGTCCCGAAGAAGAAAATTGGTGCGTGGGTGCGAAACAAAATCTATTGCGTCACGTTGAGCAAGAATCATGGATTCTCTGAGAACCTGTATGGCTCTACACAAGCTGTAGACAAAACCCTTGTCTATGAATGGAAGACCAAGATGAACCTTACGGCGCGGTCTTTCGCCAACTATGAAGGAATGTGTCTTGGTCCCACCTTAACAGACGGCTCGCGTACGCTGCTTCTTTGTGCCGACTCGCAGAACCAAGCACACGGGGTGTTGAAAGATTGGTTTATGAGTTTGGTTATTAGATAACAGGCCATTTAAAATTGCTACAATCTGTTTGGCTGTTATCTTCAACCCTTTAATTATTTTCAATCCATTTAACAATTATCTTCAATCCATTTCACAACAGCATCGTCGTCGTTATAGCCAATAACCTCGTCGGCTTGTGCTTTTACCTCGTCATAGGCGTTTGCCACAGCCACGCTATGATCGACTATGCGCATCATGGACAGATCGTTGCGATTGTCGCCAAACACAACAATGCGTGTGGCGCCAAGCTCATTGGCCAGACGCTTTATGGCCGACGCCTTGTTGGTGTCAGGAGCATAAATGTCAAGGATTCCTTGTGCGGAGTCGTCAATGTCATAATAGCATGCGGGTGAGCAAGCCACGCCGCGCTCTCGTAGCTCTTTGTTTATGGCGTCCATAGCAGGGTAGGGGCCAAGTGAGAACACAAGCATGGCTTCATCGACGTCGTGGGCAGCGATTTTGTCGCACAGGCGCAACTGCTTCAGGGGTGTTTGAACGCGAGGTTCCATGAAGGCCTTCTCGCGCTCCGTCATGTTGTGGCTATGGTGCACTATGAGCGTGTTGCCGTGTCGGCGATAGACAAAAGGTGCGACATGGTGTTTCGCAAAGACCTCTAATATTTGTTCTACCGCTTCATTGCTCATCGTCCTTACGTTTGAGAAACAACTTTGCTGTGGATTCCACAATGCGGCACCCGTCATGAGAATGTAAGGAATGTTGCTCTTTACATCTTTCATCAAGATTGTTGCTGTAGCTGGTGTGCGAGCTGTTGCTACGGTAAAGAGCACTCCCTGGTCGTTGATGAGCGTGTTAAGGCGCTCTATTGTTGAAGGCGACAGCTCAGACTGGCTATTGAGCAACGTGCCGTCCATGTCGCTCACAAATAATGTCCTTTCTTTCATTAATGCTCTTTCGTTAATGTTTACAAAATTGCTTTTCAAGAGAAATCAAAATTGCTTTTCAAGAGAAATCTTCAGAACTTTTCTCTCACCCATTTGTTGCTTCTATTTCTTTAAATTGGCAAGCAGAGTGTTAAGCTGGTTTTCATCGCTTATTAGCACCTCGCGTGGCTTGCTGCCTTGAGCTGTTCCAACGATACCTGCCTTTTCGAGCTGGTCCATGAGTCGTCCGGCACGATTATAGCCTATTGAGAAGCGGCGTTGAATCATGCTGGTGCTGCCTTGCTGCGTGCTCACAATAGAGCGTGCTGCTTCTTCAAAGTAGGGATCAAGGCTTCCTATCTCGCCTGAACCTCCAGCTGCCATGCTTGAGTCGCCACCATCGGGATTGACAGGCTCAGGTATGGGCATGGGTTCCACGGGACCGCTTTGTTCTGAAATGTACTTGTTTATGCGCTCTACCTCAGGCGTGTCGACAAATGCACATTGCACACGGATGGGCTCGCTTCCGTTGATGATAAGCATGTCGCCCTTTCCTATGAGCTGGTTTGCACCAGGTCGGTCGAGGATGGTTCTTGAATCGATCATGGCGCTCACGCGGAAGGCCATACGTCCAGGGAAGTTGGCCTTGATGGTGCCTGTTATGATGTTGGTCGTAGGACGCTGTGTGGCGATAACCATGTGTATGCCCACGGCACGGGCAAGCTGTGCTATGCGGGCTATAGGACGCTCAATGTCCTTTCCTGCTGTCATGATAAGGTCTCCAAACTCGTCAATGATGACGACGATGTAAGGCATGAACTCGTGACCGTGAGCGGGGTTGAGCTTATGGTTAAGATATTTCTCATTATACTCTTTTATGTTTCTCGCTCCCGCATCTTTAAGCAAGCCGTAACGGTTGTCCATGAGTGCGCAGAGACCGTTGAGGGTCTTTACAACCTTAGACGTGTCTGTAATGATTGGCTCATCCACATTTTCGTCTAACGAGGCCATGAAATGGTCAGCAATGGGGTTGTAGACGCTAAACTCGACCTTCTTCGGGTCAACAAGCACAAACTTCAGCTCGTTTGGATGCTTCTTGTAGAGAAGAGAGGTTATGATGGCATTCAGACCAACCGACTTGCCTTGGCCTGTGGCACCGGCCACAAGGAGGTGAGGCATCTTTGTGAGGTCAGCAATGTAGACATCGTTGGTGATGGTCTTTCCGAGCGCTATAGGCAGGTCATACTTACACTCTTTAAACTTACGCGAGTTGAGAATGCTCTCCATCGACACGATGTTCTTCTTCTTGTTCGGCACCTCTATACCTACCGTTCCTTTGCCCGGTATAGGTGCTATAATACGAATGCCGAGAGCGCTAAGGCTGAGGGCGATATCGTCTTCAAGGTTACGGATTTTCGAGATGCGCACGCCCTCGGCAGGTGTCACCTCATAGAGCGTGATGGTGGGGCCTACAGTTGCTTTTATCTCTTTTATGCCCACGCCAAAACTGTTGAGCACTTCTACAATGCGAGCGTTGTTGCTGTTGATCTCGTCCATGTCGACTGTAGGCGTGGCGTCGTCATATTTTTTTAGCAAGTCGAGCGTCGGATACTTATATCGTGTGAAAGGCTCTTTGGGATTGATGGGCGTGTGGAGCTGACTCTCCACATTTAAGGTTGACGCATTGGCCTTCTCGTCACCCTTTGCCACCTCTATAAGGAGAGCTCCCTTGCCGTCTGCCTTTGCTGCGTCCTGATAATTGTCATTTTTAACTGGCGTTTTGGGGTCAAGAGTAATGGTTGTTGCGTTGCCCCTGTCTTCTGTGGCAGGATCGTCGCCTTGCTTGCCGTCGGCTGTTTCGTCTTCTGCTTTCTTTAGCTCAGGAGTGTTGGTGTCGGTCAGATTTATTACCGTTGCTCCGTAACGAGGTTCCTGAGCGTCTTGTTGCTCTTGTTGAGCGTGCTTCTGCTCGTTTTCATCGTCCTCGTTTTGCGTGTTTGCGTCTATTGTGTGCTCCTCCTGATTATAGTTTGCGTCCATTGAGTTTGTAACCGTAATCTTTACCTTACTCGTAAGATATTTCACAGGATTGAGCATCTTCCTTATAAGAATGATGGTCTGCGAACTGATGAAGGTAAGGAATATAATGGCTGTTACAACGAGTGTGATGGTTAGACCAGGAGAGCCTATGAGGTTCTCAAGATGTTGCATGCAATAGAGACCATGGTTGCCGCCAGGGTTATAAACTTCGTCTCGCATGATGGGCGCAAGAAACTTTGCAAAGGCAACGGAGCTCCACACCATGACAACCGTCAGGGAGAAGAACCATTTCCATATATTAAGGTTGAAGATGCCCATGAGCTTCATGCCTACGGCAATCATGAATATTGGAATGACGAAGGATGAGAGACCGAAGCTTAGCGTTATGAAAAAATAAGACACGATGGCTCCAAAACTGTGGCAACAGTTGGAAAAGATGTTCTTCTCGTTCTGCCACTCGCTTGGACGCATGTTCTCCAATATGCTCTGGTCTGCCTGTCCGGTGCGCAGGAATGACACAAAAGCGATGAGCATTATTGCTGCGACAGCAAGAAACAATAGTCCGAAAATAAAGTCGGCACGTTCGTTACTTAATATGTTTTGAAGACTCGTCAAGCTGTTTGTTTTTGCCTGTTTTTGTCCTGATTTTCTTTTTCCCATTAGTATGACTTACTTATTTTACTGCAAAAATAGTGTAAAAAAGTTGGAAACGTTCAAAAAATCATAACTTTTTTTCTAATTTTGCAATTTGTAAGTAAAAGGGACGATGAAAACAATATACAACAAATACGACAAAAACAAAATTAACGCTTTGCCCCAAGTGTTATTTCCGGGAAAAATAGTTGTGGTGCAGAGCGAGAGCGAGGCCGACAAAGCGGTAGATTATCTCTTGTCTTGCGACATCATGGGTGTGGACACAGAGACCAAACCCTCGTTTAAGAAGGGACACATGCACAAGGTGGCCCTCCTTCAGGTATCTACGCGCGAGGTCTGCTTTTTGTTCCGTCTTAACTTTATCGGTATGCCTCCTTCGGTCATTCGTTTGCTGTCAAACACCACCGTTCCGATGATCGGACTGTCTTGGCATGACGACATATGTTCGTTGCATCGCCGTACCGACTTTACCCCCGGTCTGTTTATTGACATCCAAAATATTGTTGGACGTATAGGTATAGAAGATCTGAGTTTGCAAAAGCTTTATGCCAACATTTTTGGCGAGAAGATAAGCAAGCGCCAGCGCCTTACCAACTGGGAGGCAGATGTCTTGAACGAAAAGCAGAAACGTTATGCTGCTACCGATGCTTGGGCTTGCATAAACCTGTATCAGGAAATTCTGCGTCTTGAGGCAGAAGGCGATTTTAAGCTTGTCAAGGTAAAGGAAAAACCTGTTGAGGCGGCTACTCCTAACGATGCTGCCAATGATAAGGAAGAATCTACTAAAGATGTCTCTTCAGAGGCAGCTTTAAATGATGCAGCTTTAAATGATAAGGAGACCTCGTCAAAAGACAATCAGCTGACGCTTCAGGAAATGCTTGCCAAAGCCAAGGAATCTTTAGCTAAGGCTAAGGAAGAGATGGCAAGGGTTAAAGAAGCTTATGCCAAGGCAAAGGATAATCTTGCAAAGGTAAAAGAGGAGATGGCAAAAGCAAAAGCAGAAGAAGCTAAGGTTAAAGACAAAGAAGTAAAGCCAAAGGCAACCAAGCCCAAAGCTAAGCGCTTAGCTGCTGCTAAAGTGGAATCTGAAACAACAGAGGTAAAGGTAAAAGAACAATAGAACCTTATTGTTGAAGACAACACATTCTTATTAGAGATTGCCCAATATAAAAAACAAAACATCAAAAACAATATGTATAAATCAATATATCTTAAGAGAGGCAAGGAAGAGAGTTTGAAACGTTTTCATCCTTGGGTGTTCTCAGGAGCCATTGCCGCCATTGATGATGGTGTGGAAGAGGGTGAGCTTGTGCGTGTGATAAGCAGCAATGGAGAGTTTATTGCTGTTGGCATGTACCAGATAGGTTCCATCGCCGTGCGCGTACTTACATTTAAGGATACTGTCATAGACCATGAGTTCTGGACCTCGCGTCTGAAATCGGCTCTTGACATGCGTCGTGCAATTTCTATTGCCGACAATCCCCACAACAACACCTATCGATTGGTTCATGGCGAGGGCGACAACATTCCTGGCTTGGTGATTGATTGTTATGGTCCTACCGCCGTTATGCAAGCCCATTGTGTAGGTATTCACCTCATGCGCCACGCTATCAGCGAGGCGTTGGTTGAGGTTATGGGGTCGCGCATACAGAATATCTATTATAAGAGTGAAACAACGCTTCCCTTCAAGGCTGATGTGGAACATGAAAACTCTTTTATATATGGTGGCGACGAAAACGATGTGGCTATGGAGAACGGGTTGAAGTTTCATGTCGACTGGCTTCGTGGCCAGAAAACCGGCTTCTTTGTTGACCAACGCGAAAACAGAAGCTTGCTTGAGCAGTATGCCAAGGATCGTTCTGTTCTCAACATGTTTTGTTATACAGGCGGCTTCTCTGTATACGCCATGCGTGGTGGTGCCAACATTGTGCACTCGGTAGACAGTAGCGCAAAGGCAATAGAGCTGACCAACCGCAATATTGCCGACAACTTTGGTAACGACCCTCGTCATGAAGCGTTCTGCGAGGACGCATTCAAGTTTCTTGACGCCAACGACAAGAAATACGACCTTATAATTCTCGATCCACCAGCTTTTGCCAAGCATCGTGCGGCTCTTCACAATGCGCTCAAAGGCTACACACGTCTTAACGTGAAAGGTCTTCAGCGCATAAAGCCAGGAGGCATATTGTTCACCTTCAGCTGTTCGCAGGTTGTGTCAAAAGACAACTTCCGCAATGCCGTGTTTACTGCTGCCGTACAGGCTAACCGCAAGGTGCGCATCTTGCATCAGTTGCATCAGCCTGCAGACCATCCGATAAATATCTACCACCCTGAGGGAGAATATCTTAAGGGATTGGTGCTGTATGTAGAATAGTAACACGGCTTTAAGAGCTAACGGCTCCTTGTAAAGGCAATTACTTTGAAACAACAGCTTGTTAAACGATTGGTTTTTTGCAAGCAGTTTGTTTAGAATAGTAAGATAGCTTAAATAGGCTGTGAGTAATAAATGGCTATTTTAGAAAACGTTTATTCCTTATAAAAATCTTTTCATGTTACAAGGTGAAAATTGCAAAATAGAAAAACAGTTCTTATCAAAGGTAAAGACCTATATAGCGCAACACAATGTGGTTCGTGTTACAGGTCATTATCTTGTTGCCTTATCTGGAGGAGCAGATAGTGTGGCGTTGCTGTTAACCATGCAAGACATGGGGTTTCATATAGAAGCGGCTCATTGTAATTTTCATCTTCGTGGAGAAGAGTCGGACAGGGACGAACAGTTTTGTAAGAACCTGTGTGAGCGCCGTGGTGTGTCTCTGCACCTTGCCCATTTCGACACACGAGGTTACGCCGCTCTTCATCATGTGAGCATAGAGATGGCTGCCCGCTCGCTCCGCTATGCTTATTTTCAAAACCTGTGTAAAGATCTTTCGCTTGATGGCATTTGTGTAGCCCATCATCGCGACGACAGCGTGGAGACAGTTCTCTTGAACTTGGTTCGCGGTACAGGCGTTCATGGCTTACGCGGTATCTTGCCTGTAAACGGCAATATTCTGAGGCCTCTTCTGTGCGTGAGCCGAGCAGACATTATAAATTATCTTGGCTGCAAAAATCAAAACTACGTCACAGACAGCACTAATCTTGTGGCTGATGTGATGCGCAACAAAATTCGTCTTCAGATTCTTCCTCTTCTTCAAGAGCTGAACCCTAATGTGAAAACAACAATAGCAAAAGCGGCTGAACATGTAGCTGAAGCGTGCAAAATTATAGACCATTCGTTAGATGAGGCTCTTTCTTATGGTTTGAAAGTTAATAGTTATGATGTAGAGCGCTTGCTTAGTTTTCCGTCACCCGAATATCTCCTTTATACCCTGTTGAAGCGTTACGGCTTTCAGCCCAGTCAGATAAACGAGGTTTACCGTTCCATAATGAGCCAGGAACAACATGGCACAAAAGAGTGGCAGAGCGAGGATTATTCAATGGCTCTTACTCGCGGACGCATACTTATTGATAAACGAGAGGAGATGGCGTTTAAGCCAATTAAGCTGCCTGAGGTTGGCACATATGTTCTTAACCAAGAAAACGATAAATTAAAAATTGAACAGATAGAACGTGATTCCACGTTTACATTAAGCAAGCAAGCCGATTGTGTTTGCTTGGATGCGCAAAACGTGTTGTTTCCGTTAACTGTTCGTCGTTATGTTGCAGGCGATAAGTTTGTGCCGTTCGGCATGAAGGGTTTTAAGCTTATAAGCGATTATCTTACGGATAAAAAAAAGAATGTGTTTGAAAAGCGTCGTCAGCTTGTTGTCTGCGATGCTGAAGACAAAATTGTGTGGCTTGTAAATGAGCGCGTCGATGACCGTTGCAAGGTAACCAATGATACAAAATCTGTTTTAAGGCTTAGCTTTATTTTAAACCAATAGATGCGCAAATAGGCCATTATTGCAATCTGTATTGTTATTCCCGCTTGTTACAATTCTCTTATGATGTGCTTGATGGCAGCAACCGGGTGATACAAAATCATTCTCGGACCTGCCCAGCGCATCACTTTGCACATTTGTTCTTTCATCTGAGGGCGATAGCAGTGGATGGGACATTTCTTGCAAGTGGGCTTGTTCTCGCCGAACTTGCAATGTTCCAGTCTTGCAGAAGCGTATTGTAGCAACTCTTTGCAAGAAGGGCACAATTCCTTGTTGCCCTCCATCTTCCTGCAGTACAGACGTATCATCTGCTCCACTACTTGCTTCTCTTCCTTTATTCTGTTCATATTCTATCTCAAGAACGTTTTTAGCTTGTCTGTCAATATCAATAATCGAAAAAATCTTTTCATAAGCCACAAATTTTAAAAATATAATACCTTAGTTGTGATGGATTTTTTACACCATCTAAGAATTAGACGCAAATCGTGCCTGAAAGTTTAAAGAGAAATATGCTCAATCACAACGGCAGCACCACCAGCTCGCTCTTTATGGGCATAATCACATGAGCCACCTATCCAAACGTAATATGTAGAAGTGTCTTGTGGCATAATTATTTTATCTTCAATGTCTGCATATAATCCTTCTGCTTAGGCGTGATTCTCTCAGACCGCTCACCATATGATGAGGCTCGCGGGAAAGGTCTGGGAAAAATGGTGGATGATGTCCTTTATTGTTTGTTCTTCGCTCTGTCTGCCAATATCTCTTCCATATTCTCCTTTGCCCAGTTTATTATGTTTTCCACGAGTGGCAGGAAGGAGAGGGCGCGTGGTGTTAGGCTGTATTCCACACGTGGGG
>UQTI01000014.1 GCA_900543975.1 uncultured Prevotella sp.
GAAATGTGCGGAATGCTGGCTAATCTCGTGGCTGACAGTGGCGCAGGAAAGGGCCAACTGTCAGGACTTGTGGAGGCTCTCTGCCGCGACTTCCGCGCTCACGACGAGGAGGAGCTGGCGAAGCTTGTGGAGTGGCAGAAGATGGTGAAGACGAAGAGTGCCAACAAGGAGAAGCCGGTACGGCCCGACGTGGCGTTCTGGTTTCCGCCTGCCGACGTGACCAACGCTGCCTTCATTCAGAACGCCATGGGATGCGAGAAGCTGGGGCAGCGCACACAGTATATCAACATGCCCGAGGTGGAGATGGCGGACCGCGTGTGCGGCGGACACCGTCAGATCTCGCAGATGCTGCGCAACATCTACGACCGGCAGCGGGCGGGAGCACTTAGAGCCACAGCCGACGGCGTGACGGGCAATCCTGTTCTCAGGGCCAACATCACCATCTCGTCAACGCCCTTCGCCGCACGCAAGTTTTATAAGCAGGAACTCTTCAACGGCACTTTCGGACGCATGGTCTTCTCCTACAAGCCTCGCCAGGGACGCGACGGACGCATTCCGAGACAGGGCAAATATGGCGACGAGTTCTACAAACGGCTCGACGAGTATATGGCGCGTCTCGCCATCTGCAAGGGGCGTTTCATCATCAAGCCGCTCAACCGACTCGTCGACCAGCTTGCTGCCGACATGGCCTCGCTTGCCGACCTCGCCGACGACGACATTCTTTGGGACATCTCCAAGCGCGCGCTCGTGTCGGCATGGAAGGCCGGATGCCTGCTCTGGACCTTGAACAACCAGACGTGGACCAAGCCGATGGCTTCGCTTGTGGAATGGCTCGTCTACCACGACATCTGGTCGAAGATGCAGGTGTTTGCCGACCTGCTCGGAGGCGACGAGGGCAGCGTGAGCGAGGCTGGCAGACGCGGTCCGAAGAATCTGCTCGACGACCTGCCCGACTCGTTCAACGAGGCTCAGCTTGAGGCCCTGCGCCTTTCTATTGGCAAGACGAAGGAGGGCACGAACAGCCAACTGCGCCAATGGGTGTTCCGCAAGTTCATAGTACACTCCGCGCAAACCGGACTCTACACCAAGACTCAGGAATATCTTCATGGCGTAACATCCGACAACATCGCAAAAAGCAAGTAGCTATGCTCGATAAATCAACAACACAACGGCTCCGCTCTCTACCCGTAGAGGCGGTGGCCGAACGGCTCGGGCTGCGTGTGGTGCGCCACAAGAGCCTGTGCCCGTTTCACGACGACCACCACGCGAGCCTGAGCTACAGTCCCTCGCGCAACACCTTCCGCTGCTTCGTGTGCGACGCCAGGGGAGGCACGATAGACCTCGTCATGCGACACCTCAACATGTCGTTTCCCGACGCCTGCCGGTGGCTGGCCAACGGAACAAACATCATCCTCGACACTTACCGTCCGCGTACGCCGACAGCCGACAGGCCAGCAAGACCCTTCGATGCCGCACGCTATGCACGCCTTTTTGAACACCCCTGGCTGAGCGACGAGGCACGCACGTTCCTCTTCACGGAGCGACGGCTCAACCCACGCGTGGTCAGCTGGTGCCGACTGACCTCATGGAACGACCGACAGGGCACACATTGGCTCCAGACACCCTATTTTGACGCCTCAGGACAGCTCATTGGGCTGCAAAACCGTAACCTCGACTATGGGAAACAGAAAGGGGATGAGGGGGAAGAAGACAACGGCTCTATGGCCAAAGGCAACGGCTCTATGGCCAAAGGCAACGGCTCAGAAAACGATGTCAAAACCGCTATGGCCGATGGCTCAAAAGATGAAGCCCAAACCTGCTCATGCTTTGCTTCTACAAGCCTTTCCCCATGCTCTTCGAAGCAACAACCGCCGGAAGATAAAGAAGGCGAGAGAGAGGTCATGAGAGGCCTTATAGAAGGGGCAGAGGGAAAAGACAATGCCAAGCAAGAGCAAGGTTCTGATGCCAAGCAAGAGCAAGGTTCTGATGCCAAGCAAGGGCAAGGTTCTGATGCCAAGCAAGGGCGGGCTATTGATGCCAAGCAAGGGCAAGCTGTGGAGGCCAAGCCAGAGTGCCGTGAAGCGCCTCGTTTCCGTTTTCCTTACGGCTCGCGTTGCACGGTCTACAATCTGCCGGTCACGGCCATGCTGCGCCCCGGGGAGCCGTTGTTCATTACCGAAGGGTGTTCCGACTGCTGGGCCATGCTCTCGGCGGGCCACAAGGCCATCGCCATTCCCTCTGCCACGTTGCTCTCACAAGCCGACAAGACCCTGCTGCGTGACCTCGCCCAGCGCCTGGGCACCTCATTCCACATGTTTCCCGACCGCGACGCTCCAGGCGAACGGCTCTTCATGCAGCTGAGGGAGGTGCTGCCGGGGTTGCAGCACCACCAGTTGCCTGTGGACTGCAAAGACTTTGCCGAGTATTATGTTTCGGCTTTGGCTAAAAACAAGCTCGGAGGCTATGGATGAACAGGCTTGGAGGCTAAGAGAAACAGACATGGAGGCTAAGAGAAACAGACATGGAGGCTAAGAGAAACAGGCTTGGAGGCTATGGATGAATGGCGTAAAACAGGCATGAAAAGTGCGACAGATAGATGTTGCGAGTGACGTTTTAACGACACGCATCCATGGTCTCTAAGGCACAGAACCATTATGTTTAAAATAACACAAGCAATTATGTTTTATGACAAAACCAACAATTATGTTTAAGATAAAACCAACGATTATGTTTAAGATAAAATCATACAGCAAGGCTGAACTGGCCATGCTCTATTTTCCTGACAGCGACCCACATGTGGCGGTGAACCACCTGATGAGATGGATCTACAAGTGCAAACCGCTGATGGACGACCTCAACAAGACCGGCTACAGAAAACAGGCAAAATATCTGTTGGCACAACAGGTCAGAATGGTCGTGGAACATCTGGGGGAACCGTGATTCGAGTTTTGAATTTTGAATTTTGAACACGAATAAATTATTTTGAACACGAATTATAATTTTTTGAACACGAATAACACGAATAACACGAATTTTTTTTTGAACACGGATTATTATTGAACACGAATATCACGAATAACACGAATATTTTTTTGAACACGGATTGTTATTGAACACGAATATCACGAATAACACGAATATTTTTTTGAACACGGATTGTTATTGAACACGAATATCACGAATAACACGAATTTTTTTTGATTGAAAATATTGCGAAGCAATTAAGATTCGTGTTATTCGTGTTCAAAAAAATCGTTCTTTTCGTGTTCTATATTTTCTTCGTGTTCAAAAAAATTCGTGTTATTCGTGTTCAAAAAAAATTCGTTCTTTCGTGTTCAATATTTTCTTCGTGTTCAAAAAAATTCGTGTTATTCGTGTTATTCGTGTTCAAAAAAAATCGTTCTTTTCGTGTTCTAATGACGTGGTTATGATGTTTATCGCATAGAAAGACATAGAAAAGCACGGATAGTATAGAAACGTATAAGTGGGAAATCGGGATGTTGTATCTTTGTAGCGTCAATAAGACATAACGTAGTCCATTAACAACTTAAAAAAATTTGATATCATGATTAGAGTAAAACTTTACCAGAACAAGAATGAGAAGAACGAGACGGCTTTCAAGAAGTGGTACCCCCGCGTGGTGAACGAGGAGACTATCGGTCTCGACGAGCTGTCGGAGCACATGGCAAGCCACAACACTCCCTTCTCGAAGGGCGCCATCAAGGGAATTCTGACCGATGCCGTGGCCTGCACCCGCGAACTGCTGCTCATGGGCAAGAACGTCAAGTTTCCTAACCTCGCCATCTTCTCCGTGGGTCTGAGAGTGCTGGGCGGTGCGCCCACGCCTGAGGAGTTTAACGTGTCGAAATATGTGCGCGGCGTGAAGCTCCGCGCACGAGGCACGGGAGAGCTCACCTCGTCAAGCCTTAAGCTCGATGCCACCATCAAGTGTGTGGACAAGCTGAAGGCCGACGGAACCGACGGCGCTGGCGGCGCTGAGGGCACCAACGGCGAACAGACCCAAGCGGGCGTTAATAATTAAGGTCATTAACGATTTTTGAAGTGTGTGTGTGTATTTAAAACAAAAACAAAAACAAAACCAAACCAAAACATTAACAATTAAAATTTTAAAGCCATGAAAAAGGAAACCTTGAAAACTATCATCAATTTCGTCATTACCGTGCTCACGGCCATCGCCAGCAGCTTCTGCATGATGAGCTGCATGTCGGCTTGATTTTTGTAGCGACGAAGTCAAGAAAAAAATTAAGGAAGAGCAGGTAAGCACAAAAAAAATGAGTAGGAAGAAAAACATTTGTTCTCTTCCTACTCTATTTTTTTAAAACGTTTGCCTTTATGACAAGATTGTCGTTATAACAATTTGACGTTATAACAAGATTGACGTTATAACAATCTGTCGTTATAACAATTTGACGTTATGACAAGATTGACGTTATAACAATCTGTCGTTAAAACAATTTGTCGTTAACGGGTCATTTGGTCTCAGGCACAACATATTTGTCGCCGTTGATGCGATACATCTCTCGCGCAAACCCTTCAGGGTAACCGGGACGGGCAACGGTGGCGCCAAGACCTGTCTTCGTGCGCTTGAACTTGCCGTTGGCCTCAGGCTTCACAGCCATGTCGTTATATTTGACGATGAGATAAACGGCCAGCTTGTTCCAACAGTCGAGCATCTGCTGAGCCTTCTCTATGCCATAATCGTTGAGAAGCTTCACGGCAGCTTCGCTGCCTTCGGCTTTCAGCACCTGCAGGGCCTTCTGCTCTATGGCGTTCTGGTTGGCAAGATAGCTGTTGTCAAGACTGTCGCGCACCTCCTTCAGCGAAGGGAACATCTGGCTGTAGCGCGGATAGACCATGTTGCTGACCCAGTTGCAGACCCAGAACGCGTTCTTTGTGGAGAAGGTCACGGCGTCGGCACCCGGGGTGTTGTAACACTCGGGCTGACGTGTGCTCGAACAGTAGACAGGCGTGTAGGCCACCATGTTGGGGTCGTCGTTGCCAAACCACAGCACGCCGCCGATCTCGCGTGGCAACCATGAACGCATCTGTGCGACGAAGGTGAAGCCCGTCTGCTGTGTGCTGATGGGTCGCTCGTTGAAGCAGGTCTTGCCGTCAACCTTATAGGTGAGAGGTGTGGGCTGGTAAGGCATGTTCCAGATGCCTCCTGCCACCTTGCGGTTGGCGATGTCGAGAGCCGTGCCCTCATAGTGGTCGCGCATGCAGTTTTCCATGTCCTTGACGCTCAGCTTGCGGTTGGGCACGATCCAGAGCGGCATGTCCTCGGCATTGGGGTCCTTGCCCTCTGCCCACGGCAGATAGCGGTCGAAGCCGTTGTCAAAATGACGGAAGAAGCTCCACACACGCGCTTCGCAGAATCGGCGTCCGCTGAAGTCGGGGAACGCATAGGCGTTCTTCCAAGAGAAGTCTTCGTCCTTGCCCTTGAACCATCCCATCTGTCGCGCATATTTCACCACGTTCTTAGAATAGAGCACGTTCTTCTTGTCCTTCATGTTGAACTTGCCGATGCGGCTCTGGTTGGCATGGGCGCAGATGGCATCGTCGGGAACGCGCAGGGCGACCCACACCACGCTCTTTGAACCGGGACCGGCACCCATCATCTCCATGATCCACGCCTCGTTGGGGTCGCAGACGGTAAACGTCTCGCCCTCAGAACAATAGCCATATTTCTCTACGAGCGACGTCATGACCTTTATGGCCTCGCGGGCTGTCTTGCTTCGCTGGAGAGCGATGTAGATGAGCGAGCCATAGTCGAGCACGCCTGTTGTGTCGACCATCTCCTCACGTCCGCCATAAGTGGTCTCGGCAATGGTCACCTGAAACTCGTTGATGTTGCCTATAACGTTGTAAGTCACGGGAGCCTGGTCAATCTCTCCGTGATAGACCTTCGTGTCCCAGTCATAAATTTTCAGTTTCTCACCCTTGGCATGTGTTCCTGCGGGGTAATGGCAAAGCCCCTGAAACATGCCGTAGTCGTCGGCGTTATAGGTACACATTACCGAGCCGTCAACGCTGGCTTTCTTGCCCACGATAAAGTTTGTGCAGGCAAGAGCATCTGCAACACACGCACATGCAAAGACTGCCAATAACAATTTTTTCACCATAAACTTTTGTAAATTATAAACGGGTAAGAAGTTCTTACCCGCTTGAACCCATATCGGTCATTAGGCCGTTTTATGTCGTTTTAACTAACTGCTTGCAGCCTTTTGGTTTTTATAAGGTGCCTTTTGCTTGTTTTTAAATCGCAATAGCCCGCTATTGCTCATTAAAAGCCAAACAAAATCCACTCTTCTAAAAATCCAAAATACAAGCAAGCCCTAACGACAGATATGGGTTAACAGAAAAATTCTTTTTTTTTAGTCGCAAGCCTTGAAACTCATGTCAAGACCCTTTACAGAGTGGGTGAGAGCGCCAACCGAGATGAAGTCGACACCACACTCGGCATAATCGCGGATGGTGTCGAAAGTGATGCCGCCGCTCGACTCTACCTCATACTTTCCGTTGACGATCTTCACAGCCTTGGCCGTGTCCTCAACCGAGAAGTTGTCAAGCATCACGCGGTTGATGCCGCCCTGCTCGAGAGCCTGGTTCAGCTCATCAAAGTTGCGCACCTCAAGCTCGATCTTCAGGTCGAGGTTCTTCTCCTTAAGATAGTCATGGCAACGTGTGATGGCATTCTTGATGCCTCCAGCAAAGTCGACATGGTTGTCCTTAAGCAGGATCATGTCGAACAGACCGATGCGATGGTTCATGCCACCGCCGATCTTGACAGCCTGCTTCTCCAGCATGCGCATGCCGGGAGTGGTCTTGCGGGTGTCGAGGACATGTGTCTTTGTGCCCTCCAGACGCTTCACATAACGGTTTGTCATCGTGGCGATGCCGCTCATGCGCTGCATGATGTTAAGCATCAGTCGCTCGGTCTGAAGCAGCGAACGCACCTTTCCTGTAACGACCATGGCAATGTCGCCCTTCTTGACAGGCGTTCCGTCGCCCATCAGCACCTCTACTTTCATTGTGGGGTCGAAGCGTGCAAACACGCGCTTTGCCACCTCTACGCCTGCAAGGATGCCGTCTTCCTTGATGAGAAGATGCGACTTGCCCATTGCTTCTTCAGGAATGCAACACAATGTTGTGTGATCACCATCGCCTATGTCTTCGGCAAAAGCCAAATCGATAAGACGGTCTTCAAGTTCGTCTACGCTATACATATTTATTATAAGATTTTGTTGTTTTGTCATTATTTTCTTAAAAAGGGCCGTGGCGCACGCCAGGAAAGGTCAGAACACGCCACGCCTTACAAACTCTTCGTCGACAGGTCTGCCGTCGACAAGCAGCCGGTCGCTGACAGTTGCCACACCACCCATCCACAGGGTGAAAGGCTCCTCTCCGTCGAGCGGGTGCACGTCGACAACCTCACAGCCCTTCAGGGTCACAACGGCCGGAGCTCCGATGCTGACTGTTCCCTCTACCCTTCCGACACCAATTTTCACCATCTTGCGTCTGTCGTTTTAAAAGTTGCAGAACCAGCTCATTTCTTGTTCTCGTTCATCAAGAGCTTCGGGCTGTCCGTCGCTATCTTCTTTGCGGCAACAGGCTTTCTCACAGGAATGTCTTTGCCCTTGGGAAGCGGCTTGCCTGTGGGAAGCATCTTGACGGGCCTTATGGGCTTCACGTTCGACACATGCTCCACAGGATCTGTTGCCGAAGACACGGGTTGCGGGGAAGAGCCGCTTGCCGAAGAGCCGCTTGCCGATGGTAGTGGCTGCATGTCGGTCTGTGCGCCGTTCAACGGGGCGGCGGCATTCTTGTTGTCGGCGGCAGCCTCCTTGATGTGCATCTTCAGCAACTGTATGTTATAGAAGACGGCGAGACGCAACGTTGTTGACGGGCCTTCATCCAAGCTGTTACCCAGCATGAAATAGCCCTTCACGTCTTTTATGCCGACCTTCCTGGTGTCTTCAATCTGGATGTGATAATGAGACGAAGACGTGAGCTGGCTCACCTCCGATGCCACGCTGTCGTTAGCAAAGGTTACCGTGAGCACAGCAACGGCGTTGCGCACGCCCTCCTGATAGACAAACTGGGCGTCGAAGTCGAGAATGATCCTGTCGCCCTTATGGTAAGAGGTGTCGGCCTTGGCCTCATAAGTGTAGATGTTGTCGGCCTGATAAGGCGTTAGAGCGAAGCACATGTCGCCCTTCCAGATGCTTGCCGTGTCGCCGCTCGCTATGTTTTCGCCATATTGAGCCATCGACATGCTGGAGCCGCCTTGCGCCATCAGCTCGTTGTTTAGCCTGTCGCCTACCTTCTTGTACACGTCATAGAGCAGACGTGTGTGGCGGGCATAATAGACCATTGACGAGTCGAACTCGGCTTCTGTCACCCCGTTTTTCTTGAAAATGTTGGCCCTGTATGACAGCAACGTGAGCGAATCGCCACCTTGCTGGTCATAGAGCGTCTGCGCCAACTGAAACTCGTACAAGATGTCTGCCATCTTGCCAGGCTGCAGATAGTCGCCCGGCACGCCCGGCTTACACGAAACCAGAAGGAGCATGGCACACAAGGCCATGAACACATTGGTCTTTATTGTCGCAATCGTTTTGCACATTATTCTCAGCTTTGCTTTTATCCTTTGTTCCCGTTTTGCTTTTGTTCCTTGTCTTCTGTCTGCTTCTTTCTGAAAGCCATAACCTCGCCTATGTTCTCCAGCTCGTGACGGAAGAAAAGAAAGATTATCGCCACGCTCACGCAGATGCACGAATCGGCAAAATTGAAGATAGGAGAAAAGAAGATAAACTCTTCGCCTCCCTTGACAGGAAACCAGTCGGGATAATGGGTTACGATGAGCGGGAAATAGAACATGTCGACGACCTTGCCGTAAAGGAAATCGGCATAGCCTGTGCCGAAAGGCACGAAATGGGATACCGAGTAGAACGACGAGTTGTCGAACACCAGGCCGTAGAACATAGAGTCGAACAGGTTGCCCGACGCTCCTGCCAGCACCATGGCCATGCACACCACATAGCCCCGTCTGTGCTCACGATGGACCAGGCGCCACAGATAGTAGCCGATAGCGCCGATGGCCACCAAGCGGAACAGGCTGAGCACCAGTTTGTTGAAGAACGTCATGCCATAGGCCATGCCGTTGTTCTCTATGAAAAGGATCTGGAACCAGTCGGCAATGTGGATAGACTCGCCAATGCACATGTGTGTCTTGACCCATATCTTGATGGCTTGGTCGATGACAAGCAATAAAACGATGATGGCAAGAGCCAACTTGCCATCACCATTTGTAGATACCTTATTTTCTTTCATTATTTCTTTCGAGCATTCTTCGACGCAACGCTAAGGGTGGCGTGAGGTACAACCCGCAGACGCTCCTTCGGAATGAGCTCGCCTGTGATACGGTCTATGCCGTAGGTTCTGTTCTGTATTCTCACCAAGGCAGCCTCCAGGCCCTGAATGAACTTCTGCTGACGGTTTGCCATCTGCACCAGCTCCTCCTTGCTTTGTGTGGAGCTGCCTTCTTCAAGAGCCTTGTATGTTGGAGACGTGTCGTCCACATCGTTGCCATCGGCGTTCATAATCTGTTTCATCATTGAGTCGAAATCGCGGCGTGCTAAACGCAGCTTTTCGTTGATAATAGTGCGGAACTCTTCCAGCTCCTCATCACTATAACGCTTCTTCTCTGTCATAGTTGTCTGTTGGTTTAGTAGGGCACGGGAGGGGTCTCCTTCACGAGACCCTCCCTTGCTCAGAGATTAATAAATTCAGTCTATTATTTGGTTCTTGCGGCATCCAGACATCGAAGGTCCTTCTGCCGCCAGGCGAGAGGCTTATGCCTTCACGACCTTGATGTTAAGCTTAAACTCGTCAAACTCGACCTCTGCTCCATCGTTGTCAGCAACAACGATGTTGTCGGCAAGCACCTGACCCTTGATATAGTCGGCAAAGCTGCTTACGGCGTTCTCCACCTCCTGGTTAGGCGACACCTCGACGTTTACACGGTCTGTGATCTCGAAGTTGTTCTCCTTACGCAGGTTCTGGATGCGGTTGATAAGCTCACGGGCCATGCCCTCGCGACGCAGCTCGTCGTTAAGCTCCACCTCAAGGGCAACAGTAAGGTTGCCTTCGTTGCTCACGAGCCATCCTGGAATGTCCTCAGAGATGATCTCCACGTCGGCTGCCTCGACCACAACATCGTTGCCGTCGACGTTCAGAGCTATGGTGCCGTTCTTCTCAAGGTCAGCAATCTGCTCCTGCTCGAGAGCCGACATGGCGGCGGCGATGCCCTTCATGAGCTTGCCAAACTTCTTGCCCATGGTTCTGAAGTTACACTTTACCTTCTTCACAAGCACGCCCGAACCCTCGACAAAGCGAAGCTCCTTGACGTTAACCTCGTTCATGACAAGCTCCTTCACAGCCTCGATGTGCTTCTTCTGCTCCTCGCTTGCGGCGGGAATCATGATGGCCTGTAGCGGCTGACGCACCTTGATGTTGACCTTGCGGCGGAGAGCCAGCACCATCGACGTGATCTTCTGTGCTATGGCCATGCGGGCCTCGAGGTCGGCGTCGACGAGAGCGTCGTCGGCCTTGGGGAAGGCAGCGAGGTGAACCGACTTGTTGTCGCGGCCTGTTGCCGTGGTGAGGTCTGTGTAGAGACGGTCGGCGAAGAAGGGCGCGAAGGGCGCAAGCAGCTTGGCCACGGTCTCAAGACAGGTATAGAGGGTCTGGTAGGCAGAGAGCTTGTCCTTTGACATCTCCTTGCCCCAGAAGCGTTTGCGGTTAAGGCGCACGAACCAGTTGGACAGGTCGTCGTTGACAAACGTGTCGATGAGACGACCGGCGCGGGTCGGGTCATAGCCGTTCATCTCGCGCTGCACACCCTTGACGAGCGTGTTGAGCACAGACAGGATCCAACGGTCGATCTCGGGACGTTCGGCCACGGGCACGTCGGCCTCGCTATAGGTGAAGCCGTCGACGTTGGCGTAGAGGCTGAAGAACGAGTAGGTGTTGTAGAGGGTGCCGAAGAACTTGCGGCGCACCTCATCGACACCTGTGGGGTCAAACTTGAGGTTGTCCCACGGCTCCGAGTTGGTCATCATATAGAAGCGCACGGCGTCGGCACCATACTTGTCGATCATCTCAAACGGGTTGACCGCGTTGCCGAGGTGCTTTGACATCTTGTTGCCCTTGGCATCGAGCACAAGGCCTGAGGAGATGACGTTCTTGAAGGCCACCGAATCGAACACCATGGTTGCGATGGCGTGAAGCGTGAAGAACCATCCGCGTGTCTGGTCCACGCCCTCGTTGATGAAGTCGGCGGGGAAGAACTTGGGCGGAATGGCGTAGCCCTCGTATGTGCTGTTGACAAGCGCCTGACGGTCGGCCTCGGTGCCGCTTGCCATCTCGCCCTCAAACGGGTAGTGGAGCTGGGCATAAGGCATGGAGCCCGAATCGAACCACACGTCGATAAGGTCGCTCTCACGATACATGGGCTTGCCCTCGTCGTTGACAAGAACAATATAGTCGACATAAGGACGATGGAGGTCTATGCGGTCATAATTCTCCTTGGAGAAATCGCCAGGCACAAAGCCCTTGTCCTTCATCGGGTTGCTCTTCATCACGCCGGCAGCAACAGCCTTCTCGATCTCGGCATAAAGCTCCTCAAGAGAGCCTATGCACTTCTCGCCACGGTTCTCGTCGCGCCAGATGGGCAGCGGGGTGCCCCAGAAGCGTGAGCGCGAGAGGTTCCAGTCGTTGAGGTTCTCAAGCCAGTTGCCGAAGCGTCCTGAACCTGTCGACTCGGGTTGCCAGTTGATGGTCTTGTTAAGCTCCACCATGCGCTCCTTGCGGGCCGTGTCTTTGATGAACCAGCTGTCGAGCGGATAGTAGAGAATGGGCTTGTCTGTGCGCCAGCAATGGGGATAGTTGTGTACATGCTTCTCGCTCTTGAAGGCCTTGCCTTCCTGCTTCAGCTCGTAGCAAAGCACGATGTTGAGGTCTTCTGCCTTGTCGCTTGCCGCCTTGTCCCACACGCCGTCCTTGTTAAACTTAGGGTCGTATGCGTTCTTTACATAGTCGCCGGCATGGTGGGCATAGAGGTCTTTGTCAACGCATGCGGCAACGAAACGACTGTCGAGGTCGTCGAGCACATAGAACTTGCCCTGAAGGTCAACCATAGGACGGGTCTCGCCCTTCTTGTTTATAAGGTAGAGAGCGGGGATGTTGGCATCCTTTGCCACCTTGGCATCGTCGGCACCAAAGGTCGGAGCGATGTGGACGATACCTGTACCGTCGTCGGTTGTGACATAGTCGCCGAGAATTACGCGGAACGCTTCATCCTCCATCTCCACAAACTTGTCGCGGCCGTCTTCTGAGGCAAACACCTTTTCGGGATGGGCCTCGGCATAATCGGTCACAAACTTGGGGGCGAAGGCGTCGACCTTCTCACAAGGCTTGACCCAGGGCATGAGCTGTGCATAATGGAAGCCCTCAAGGTCGGCACCCTTCATGCGGTCAACGATGCGCCAAGGACATTGCTTCTTCTCCTTGTCGAAGGGAAGCAGCTCGCCTTCCTTACACTCCTGGTCGGCCTTGAGATAAGAGCCCACGAGGCTTTCGGCCATAACGAGAGTCATGGGCTCGCCGTTATAGAGGTTGTAGGTCTCGATGGCCACATAATCGATCTTCGGGCCTACGCACAGAGCCACGTTTGAAGGAAGGGTCCAGGGGGTGGTTGTCCATGCGATGAAATAGGGCTTGCCCCACTTTGTCCACTCTGCTTTCGGGTCCTTGATGAGGAACTGGGCTGTGGTTGTGAGGTCCTTCACGTCGCGGTAGCAGCCTGGCTGGTTGAGCTCATGGGAGCTAAGGCCTGTGCCTGCTCCGGGCGAATAGGGCTGGATGGTATAGCCCTTGTAAAGCAGACCCTTGTTATAGAGCTGCTTGAGGAGCCACCACAGGGTCTCTATATACTTGTTGTCGTAGGTGATGTAGGGGTGGTCGAGGTCAACGAAATAGCCCATCTCCTCGGTGAGCTTACGCCATTCGGCCGTAAACATCATCACGTTCTCACGACATTTCTTGTTATAATCTTCTGTAGAAATATACTTGTCAGAAGCCTTGTTGTCAATATCCTTCTTTGTTATGCCAAGCTCTTTCTCCACACCAAGCTCCACGGGCAGACCGTGAGTGTCCCAGCCTGCCTTGCGGTGAACCTGGAATCCCTGCATGGTCTTGTAGCGGTTGAACGTGTCCTTGATGCTTCGAGCCAACACATGGTGAATGCCGGGATGTCCATTGGCTGATGGAGGTCCCTCAAAGAAGATGAACTGAGGGCAGCCCTCGCGCTCATCGATAGATTTGTGGAAGACGTCGTTCTTCTCCCACTCTGCTAATACCTCTTGGTTAACAGCGGTAAGATTAAGCCCGCTGTGTTCGGCAAACTTTTTCGACATATATATCTTTTTTGTTCTTGTTTTTATTTTTGCGTGCAAAGATAGTGTAAAAATCCGAGTAATCGAAAGAAATGACTATTTATTTTATGTTACGCACAGGTGAGAAAAACGAATTTCATTTGATTTAAGCATCATTTTTCACACCGTCCCTGCTTTTGTTTGGAATAAATGTAGTAACTTTGCGTCTGAGGGAATCACCTTCAAAAGAAATCAAGATGAAAAAGAAATTTGAGATACATGTACCCGGCGACGCAAAGAAGGTGCTGCTACACACTTGTTGCGCTCCTTGCTCGTCTGCCATAATTGAGTGTCTGATGCAACACGGCATCCGCCCTACAATTTACTACTGCAACCCCAACATTTATCCGCTTGACGAATATAACATACGCAAGGACGAATGTACACGTTACGCCCAGTCGTTGGGACTGGAAATTGTCGATGCCGACTATGACCACAGCCATTGGCTGCGATGCGTGCAAGGCTTTGAGAATGAGCCGGAACGCGGTTCACGATGCATGCTTTGCTTCAAGATGCGTCTGCGCGACACGGCAGCCTATGCCCACGCCCATGGCTACGGCGTTGTGACCACCACGCTGGCCTCATCGCGATGGAAGAGCCTGGAGCAGATAAACGAAGCCGGCGCATGGGCCGTGGAACCGTTTGACGACGTCACATGGTGGGACCAGAACTGGCGAAAGGGCGGACTGAGCGAGCGACGCATAGCCATAATTAAAGAGTATGGCTTTTACAACCAGCAATATTGTGGCTGCGAGTTCAGCATGCGCCGCCTTGAGACACAAGCCGAGAACAAAAACGCATAAAAAAAACAAAGAAAAGAGATATGGACAAACCTTTAGTGAGCTTTATCGTAACCTACCATAACGAACCTGCCGAGATGATAGAACAATGTCTTGACAGCATAATGGCCCTTTCGCTCTCTGACAAAGAGCGCGAGATCATTATGGTCGACGATGGCTCCGACACAAACATATTCATGGCGCTTGCCGCATATCATGACAAGTTGACGTACATTCACCAGCCCAACAAGGGACTGAGCGTCGCACGAAACACGGGCCTGAAGATGGCGACGGGAACATACATTCAGTTTGTCGACGCCGACGACTATCTGCTCATAACGGCCTATGAACACACTCTCGACCTCGCACGCTACCACAACCCCGACATCGTGCTCTTCCGGTTCACACACAAGCACGAAAGCGAGACGCCGTTTGTGCTCCCCACCCCTGTGACGGGTGCCGAATATATGCGCCACAACAACCTTCGTGCGTCGGCATGGGGCTACATCTTCAAACGCTCCGTTCTCGGCGACCTGCGTTTCACACCAGGCATACTGCACGAAGACGAGGAGTTCACGCCACAGCTTGTGCTGCGTTGCGAGCGCGTGTTCAGTACCGACGACAAGTGCTATTTCTACCGCAAACGCGAGAACAGCATCATCAGCAACAACGACACAAAGCACATCTTGCAACGCCTTAACGACACGGAGAACGTGATCTACCACCTGTTCGAGAAAAAGGAGACGCTCCCCATTGGCGACCAGCCTGCCTTGCAAAGACGCATAGACCAGCTCACGATGGATTATCTCTACATCACGATGAGTCTCACACGATCCATGCGCGAGGTGGAAAGCAGGATAAAACGCCTTGAAGCAAAGGGGCTGTTCCCGTTGCCCGACAAAGGCTACACAAAGAAATATTCGGCTTTCAGAAAGATGATTGCATCTAAAATGGGGCGACGCATAATGCTTGCAACAATAGCTTTAAAGCAAAAACTATAAAACATTATCATTCAACAGAATAAGAACGTATTGTAAACCGCAAGAGCATCTTGAAAGATGTTAACCTTGCGAAACGCAAAGAACGTCTTGAAAAACGTTAATCTTGCGAAACGCAAAGAGCGTCTTGAAAACCGTTAAAAATGAAAATTCTTCTATTAGGCGAATACAGCAACGTGCATGCCACCCTTGCTAAGGGTCTACGCGCTTTGGGACATGAGGTGCTGGTCGTTTCGAATGGCGATTTCTGGAAAAACTATCCTCGCGACATCGACCTGTCACGCTCTTCAACACGCCTCGGGGCGCTGGCCTATCTGCTGAAGCTGGCAATGGTGTTGCCCAAGCTGAGAGGGTTTGATGTCGTGCAGATCATCAACCCCTTGTTCCTTGAACTGAAAGCGGAGCGCATGATGCCCGTCTACCGTTATCTCAGACGAAACAACGGAAAGATGTTCATGGGCGCCTTCGGCATGGACTATTACTGGGTCGACGTGTGCTGCAAGCAGATGCCTTTGCGCTATAGCGATTTCAACATCGGAAAACGGCTGCGCACAGACCACGAAGCCATGATTTACCGTAACAGTTGGGTGGGAACGGCGAAGGAGAAGCTGAACCGGGAAATTGCTGCCGACTGTGACGGCATCATCGCCGGACTGTATGAGTATTGGGCGTGCTACGCGACCACAGAATGGGCTTCGAAAACCACTTACATACCATTCCCCATCGACTGCAAAGACGCGACAACCTGTGCTCCCGACAAAGAGCCTGTCACATCGCAACACAGACCTCTGAAGATGTTTATCGGCATAAACGCGTCACGAAGCGCTTACAAGGGCACAGACATAATGCTCAGCGCAGCCGAAGACATCGTGAGCCACTATCCCGACAAGGCTGTTCTGAACAAGGCCGTGTCGGTGCCGTTTGCCGAATACAGGAAGCTCATGAGCGACTCTGACATTATCCTTGACCAGCTCTACAGCTACACGCCGTCAATGAACCCGCTTGAGGCCATGAGACAAGGTTTGGTGTGTGTGGGAGGCGGCGAACCTGAATATTACGATTTTATCGGCGAACAGCTGTTGCGCCCAATAATAAATGTGGAGCCCACATACGAGAGTGTGTATCAGCAGCTTGAACAGCTTGTGGAACATCCGGAACGTCTGCCACAACTCAAGAAAGACAGCAAGGAGTTTGTACGGAAACACCACGACCACATTAAGGTGGCACAACAATATTTAGACTTCTGGAACAAACAAACAACAATTAAAAAATAATAATTAAAAAACAAAAAGATGAGATTAAGACACATCATCTCTACACTCACCATAGCAACATTGCCTATGGGAGCAATGGCACAGGGCTTGAGCTCTGGCCTCAACCCTGCCGACATGGACACCTCCGTGCGTCCAGGCGACAGCTTCTACCAGTATGCTTGTGGCGGATGGATAAAGAGCCACCCGCTGCCAGCAGCCTACTCGCGTTACGGCAGCTTCGACAAGCTGGCTGAAGACAACAACATTCGCATAAACACCTTGCTCACAGAGCTGCTTCAAGGCCAGGGCTACGGGAAGGGCACCATCGAGCAGAAGCTCAGCGACTTCTACAAGCTCGCCATGGACAGCACACGACGAAACAAAGAGGGCGTGGCTCCCATCAAGCCCATCCTTAAAGAGATGGACAAGGCAAAGAGCGTGGCACAACTGAAAGCCGTACAGCTCAAATATGCGCCCTTCGGCTACGGTCTGCCCTTCGGAGCTGGCTTTGGAGCCGACGAGAAGAATGCCTCACAAAACATTCTCAACGTCAACCAAGGCGGCATTGCTCTCGGACAGAAAGAATATTATACCGACACAGACGAAGCCACAACAGCCATACGCGAAGCTTACAAAACCTTTATTGCCAACATGTTCAAGCTCTGCGGCTACAACAAGGAGGCACAGCAGGCCGTGCAGGACATCGTGAAGATCGAGACCGTGCTGGCAAAGGCAAGCAAGAGCAGAACGGAGCTTCGCGACGTGGAAGCCAACTATAACAAGACCACCATGGCCGACTTTGAGAAGCTCTACCCCAACCTGCCCTTGAAAAAGGTGTTCATGGCAGAAGGCGTGAAGGAGGAGCATCTGCAAAACATCGTCGTGGGACAGCCCCTGTTCCTGGCAGAGGCCGACAAGCTGTTCGCAACGCTCACACCTGGAGAGCTGCGACACTACATGCAATGGAACGTCATTCTGGGCGCAGCCAACTATCTGAGCGACGAGATGAGCAACGAATATTTCAATTTCTTCGGAAAGACCATGCGCGGACGCAAGGAGGATTATCCTCGTTGGAAACGTGCCACCAATCAGGTAGAATCGCAGATGGGCGAGGCGCTCGGACGAATGTATGTGGCAAAATATTTCCCTGCCGCGGCAAAAGAGCGCATGCAGAACCTCGTCAAGCAGCTACAGCTCTCGCTCGCCGAGCGCATAGAGAAGCAGACGTGGATGAGCGAGGACACCAAGAAGGCGGCGCTCGACAAGCTAAACTCGTTCTATGTGAAGATCGGTTATCCAAACAAATGGACAGACTTATCGGCTCTCGTTATTGACCCGGCGAAGTCGTATTATGACAACGTGCAGGCCTGCCGCCTGTTCTGGGACAAGTGGGACCTCGACCATAAGGCAGGCAAGCCCGTTGACCGCGAAGACTGGTACATGTATCCGCAGACCGTCAACGCCTACTATAACCCCACGACCAACGAGATCTGCTTCCCGGCCGGCATCTTGCAGAAACCGTTCTTTGACATGAACGCCGACGACGCTTTCAACTATGGTGCCATTGGCGTGGTCATTGGACACGAGATGACACACGGCTTCGACGACCAGGGACGCCACTATGACAAGAACGGCAACATGACCGACTGGTGGACGGCTGACGATGCAAAGAACTTTACGGAGCGTGCTGCACGCTGTGCCAACTTCTTCTCAAACATCAAGGTGCTGCCCGACCTCAACGGCAACGGCAGTCTGACGCTTGGTGAGAACCTCGCCGACCATGGTGGCTTGCAGGTTTCTTTCAACGCTTTCAAGCACGCCACAGCCGACAAACCTCTCGAAACCATCAACGGCTTCACACCCGAGCAACGCTTCTTCCTCGCCTACTCTGGCGTATGGGCAGGCAACATAACAGAGAAAGAGATCCGCAGCCGCACAAAGAGCGACCCCCACGCGCTTGGCCAATGGCGCGTAGATGGTGCCTTGCCACACATCAACGCATGGTATGAGGCTTTCGACATCAAGCCCGACAACAAAATGTTCATTCCTGAGACAGAACGTGTAGACCTCTGGTAAGCCTCAAAGGAAACGGAAGGAAACGGAAGGAAACGGAAACAGCCTGTTTTCTTTTGAAAGAAACAGAAGAAACGGAAACAGCCTGTTTTCTTTTGAAAGAAATATTCCATATAAAGGCTTTTGAAAGAAATATTCCGCATAAAGGCTTTTGAAAGAACTGAAAAAGAAAAAACTCGTTGAGCAATCTAAAAGAAGATGCTCAGCGAGTTTTTTTATATCAGAAGAGAGACTGGGCTCTCTTGTCTTTTTTTAAATTAGCGCCACAATGGCTGTTCAAATTACACCTTATTATAATAATACTCACGTTTCGCATGGCTTCGACATGCTGTAAGCAAACGAGATACGAGTAAAACAAGGAATTTTGTGTCTATATTTCTACAACGCTTCGTCCTCAGGACGATTGATTGTCTGTGCCACGTTTTTGGCAGCTTTCTTGGGGAGATGACGTTTCTTTTTCAGCCATGCGGCCTTGCGTTGCTCATACTCCTCACGGTGACGTTCAAGAAAATTGTCAGCCATTGTTACGATCCTAAAATTTATTTCTCTTTAAACTTGGCGTAGACAACACTTATCTTTATAGGCTCATAGGGGTTGGCGCTTCCACCAATAAGCTTGGTGCTTGTGAGCGACATGTCGTGTGAGACCTTGGTAAGCTCCTGTGCCGTTGACGTTTTGTTGTAGGTCGTCGTTACAGGAATGATCACCACCTTGTTCCACTCGGGGTTCTGTGCGCGCTCCTCAGCAGAGGTGCTTGCCAGATGAGCTACAAGGTTAGAGATGTTGTTGAACGTGTAGGTGTTGTAAGACGAGTCGTAGGCAGCAAGGAACGCCGTCTTGTTGTCGGCTATGCGGTTCTCCTCAAAGAACGAGTACATATCAGCCTTCGGTATCATCAGCAACGTCTGCGGAATGCCAAGCCCGTAGTTGTCTTTAGAGAAACTGTTGAGACGTGTGAACACCACCTTTGCCGAGTTGAGAACATCTTTCTCGTGACCGCTCATGATCTTCTCTACCGGAATGTCCATCTCTGTGAAGATGCCAGCAGGTGTTTTGAGCCATGTGCAACCGTTGTCGCCGACAAGCGTGCTGATATTGTCGTTGTCGTTGTCGATGGTTGTGGCCTGAAGCACCTCGTCGGTTCCAGCAAACGATGCTACGCGCGACAACGTGTCAAGAACTTGCTTCTCGGTTATGACGGGCTTTTTGTCTACATAAGTGGTGTCATATTTTGTCACCTTGGCGCTCAAGCGGAAGTAGACGTTAAGCTGACTGATAGAGACATAAGCCATAGAACCCAGTCCACCTTGGTTCTTGAAATAGAATCCCGGCACCACATTATGTATGAAAGCATAGGCGTTCTTGAAATATTGGGGGTTCTCATAATATTTCTGCATGACATAAGAGCCATAGTTGCTGTATGTCTTTCCGTTCTTGTCGGTATAAGGCTGGTCTATCTTTACACGGATGTTCTTCATGTAACGGCTGTCGGAACGTGTGGCGTCGCTTACGTTCTTGTCGTAGAGCGTGTAGACTTTCGATTTCTTCAAACCGTTGGTACGAAGATAGCCTTCCTTTTCAGGATCAAAGTTGGAATAGTAGAAACGTCCTTCCTCCATTGGCTTGTTCATCTCATAAGCCGTGAGCTTCATTGTGGCCAGAGAGTCGCCAAAATAGTTGTCGTAATAGAGACGCAACTCACATGAGTCGGCAATTATCTCACCTGTGCTTGACAAGCTGCGTATGCTGTCTTTCTCAGGGAACTGGAAATTTTCCAACACATGAAACTGTGTCATAAAGTTGCCTGTGACGTAAGCTCCCGTCTGAGGGTCTTTTACACGTCCCACATATCCTGTAGAATTGCGCGACAAGACAGAGCCGGCAGCTATGGAGCGTGTGGCCACGGTGAACGTGTCGGCCTGTACATTCAGCTTGTCAAGATTGTTGATGAGCGAAGAACCAATCTCGTTGGTGTTGTCATCGCACGACATCAAAGCCATTGTTGCAGAAGCGATGAAGAGGCCTGCAAACAATTTGAGTTTCATATTTATCCTTTTCATTAAAGAATTTTTTCGTATAACGAACTGTAAGCCTCGGTATAATCGCCCTCTGGCTTCTTCAACAATGGGATGTTTTTCTGTTCTGCATAGGCCATGAGATCAGCATTGGCCTCATCGCCAGCCTGAATGACGGCATCACTATAGTCGATCGCGAGCTTTGCCAGCTCCATGAAATCGAAATTCTCCTTATAAGGTGTGAGAAGCTCGTCGTTTATTTCGCGGAACGCAAGGCTTCGCTTGAAATTCTCTCCAACCGAGTGTTTGAGCTCCTTTGAGAACAACGATGTCACAACCTTGCAGTTGGCAAACGCGGGATCGTTGTTGTAAGCCATCTTGATGTAGAGAGGCACAATGGCTCCCATCCATCCTTGGCAATGGATGATATCGGGCACCCAACGCAGCTTCTTTACCGTTTCAAGCACGCCACGGGCAAAGAAGATGGCACGTTCGCCGTTGTCGGTATACTCTTGACCGTTCTCATCCTCTGCCATGAGACGCTTCATGAAATAGTCGTCGTTGTCGATGAAATAGACCTGAAGACGAGTCTGAGGTATGGATGCGACCTTGATGATCAACGGATGGTCTGTGTCGTCGATAATGAGATTCATTCCAGAGAGACGGATTACCTCATGCAGCTGTCCGCGTCGCTCGTTGATATTGCCCCACTTGGGCATAAATGTCCTTATTTCGTAGCCTGCTTCCTGCATTTTGTTTGGCAGGTCGCGGCCCATTATTGAAAGTTCGGACTCAGGAACATAGGGTGAGATTTCCTGGTTGATGAATAATACTTTTTTTGCCATGCTCAATGTTGTTTACTATTCAACGCGCTTTATTACGGCTTTAAACCGACATACACAGTTTGTAAAACCCACGCGCATTGCATGCAAAGTTACAAAAAAAAGTTCATAAAAAGTTCTATTTCTGCACAAATCAGCCGTTTTGTACCATTTATTGGCATATTTTTAAATTTATTCTTTCTAATTTAAGAAAAAATGTGTTATTTTGCATTCGATTTGCGGGAGTATATATCGTCCCGTAGCTTAAAAAACATTATTTGTGATGAAGCTTATCAACAATATTGTGGAGCTCGAGAATTATCTTTTCGACGCTCGTAAAGAAGGAAAAACAATTGGATTAGTGCCCACGATGGGTGCGTTGCATGAAGGTCATGCATCATTGGTAAAAAGATGTTCTGAAGAAAACGACATCACCGTGGTGTCTGTATTCCTCAACCCTACACAGTTTAACGATCCAGGCGACCTGGAGCGTTACCCGCGCACTCTCGATGCCGACTGCAAGCTATGCGAAGAGATGGGGGCAACCGTGGTGTTTGCGCCAAGCGTGAAAGAGATGTACCCCACTCCCGACAACCGCCATTTCGAGTTCCCGCCCGTCTCTACCGTTATGGAGGGGGCAAAGCGCCCGGGCCATTTCAACGGCGTGTGTCAGGTTGTGTCGCGTCTGTTCTATATTGTTCGTCCTGACAGAGCCTATTTTGGCGAAAAAGACTGGCAGCAGATTGCTGTTATCAAGCAGCTTGTGCGTCATCTCAACTTAAACATCAAGATTGTAGAGTGTGCCATCATACGCGACGAGGACGGACTTGCCAAAAGCTCACGCAACAGCTTGCTTGCTCCCGACGAGCGTGCCATCGCACCCATGATATTCAAGGCGCTAAACGAGAGCGTGGCCTACGGCAAGAACCACACGCTTGAAGAAACCCGCGCAAAGGTCGTTGCCGACATCAACGCTGTTGACGGTCTTGAGGTAGAATATTTCTCTATCGTCGACGGCAACACGTTGCAGGACGTGAGCACATGGGAAGACAGCAACTATATTGTTGGATGCATAACCGTTTATTGCGGAAAGACACCTATCCGCCTGATAGACCACATAAAATACAAGGAGGATTAAGAAGCTATGATGATTGAAGTATTGAAATCGAAGCTCCATTGTGTGCAGGTAACACAAGCCAACCTCCACTATATGGGAAGCATCACCATTGACGAAGACCTTATGGACGCTGCCGAGATGGTAGAAGGACAGAAAGTGCAGATCGTTGACAACAACAACGGCGAGCGCTTTGAAACATACATCATTAAGGGCGAACGCGGAAGCGGATGCATCTGCCTCAACGGCGCAGCAGCACGCAAGGTGGTTGTGGGCGACACGCTCATAATAATTGCCTACGCTCTGGTCGACTTTGAGGAGGCAAAGACGTTCAAGCCTAAAGTGGTGTTCCCTGTGAACAATAAGGTAGAAAAATAAACCTACGCCGCAAGCCAATTATCTATTGGCCGTCATTCATTAACATCCTAAAGACAAGACATTATGTATAAGATTCAAGCCAACGCCTCGGGTACGAGGTCTATTGAAGTGAGCGAAGAGCATCTGCAAACAATAGAGCGTTATGCTCTGCTCAAGAATCTTGTCGACAGCAACGGCATTATTGACGAGGCTGTGCTTGACAAGCTTAAGTTGAACGTGCGCTCGATGCTCGAGTCGGAAGCAGGCAAGGACAAAGACCTGCTTGACCTTTGCCTTGACGTTATCTATAACAGCAACATGAAAGCGTTCGGACTGCACAAGCTCGTGCTCCTTTATGTTGAATGGGCTCAGAAGAAAGAGGAGACACAAACAGAGGAGACAGCACAGTAATGGGCGACTATCAACTTTCCGACTGGTTGCCCACCACCCGCAAAGAGATGGACATACGCGGTTGGGACCAAGCCGATGTCATTCTCTTTTCCGGCGATGCCTACATAGACCACCCGTCGTTTGGAGCAGCCGTTATAGGACGCACCCTTGAAGCTCAGGGGTTGCGTGTGGCCATTGTGCCACAACCCGACTGGCACGGCGATTATCGCGACTTCAAGAAGCTTGGCCGTCCGAGACTGTTCTTCGGCATTGCGCCAGGCTGCATGGACTCGATGGTCAACAAATATACCGCCAACAAGCGCCTGCGCTCTGAAGATGCTTATAGCCCTGACGGACGCCACGACTGCCGGCCCGAATATCCGACAATTGTCTACACCAAGATATTAAAAGAGCTTTATCCTGACGTGCCCGTGATGTTGGGAGGCATTGAAGCATCCATGCGCCGTCTTACCCATTACGACTATTGGCAAGACCGCCTGCGCCCTTGCATCCTTCTCGACTCGGGTGCTGACCTGCTCATCTACGGCATGGGCGAGAAGCCAATAACCGAGCTTGTCAGACAGATGGAGGAAGGCCGTTCTATCGACACGATACATGACATTCCACAGACGGTATTCCTTTGTCGCGACACAGACAGCGATGCACAGGCCACCGACTCAGACATCTTGCTTCACAGTCATGAGGAGTGTCTACAGAACAAGAAGGCCCAAGCCGACAATTTCAGACACATAGAGGAGGAGAGCAACAAGATTCACGCCCAACGCATTCTGCAACATGTAGGACATCAGGTTGTGGTGGTAAACCCGCCCTACCCTCCTATGACAACAGAAGAGATTGACCGGTCATACGATTTGCCTTACACGCGCTTGCCACACCCAAAATATAAGAACAAGCGCATTCCGGCTTTCGAGATGATCAAGTTTTCTGTGAACATTCACAGAGGTTGCTTTGGCGGTTGCGCCTTCTGCACCATAAGTGCCCACCAAGGCAAGTTCATTTCATGCAGAAGCAAGGAGAGCATTCTTAAAGAGGTGGATAAGATTTCGAAGATGCCCGATTTCAAGGGCTATCTCTCCGACCTCGGCGGACCTTCTGCCAACATGTACGGCATGGGGGGACGCAACAAGAAAGCATGTGCTGCTTGTAAGCGCCCGTCGTGCATAGACCCGCAGATTTGTCCAAACCTCGACACGGACCACTCAAAACTGCTTGAGATCTATCGTGCCGTTGATGCTTTGCCCTACATAAAGAAAAGCTTTATAGGAAGCGGTGTGCGTTATGACCTTCTTCTGCACAGGAGCAAGGACGAGCACAGCAACAAGGCGGCAGCAGAATATACGCGCGAACTCATTGTTAACCATGTGAGCGGACGCTTGAAGGTGGCTCCGGAACACACCTGTCCTGCCGTTCTGCGCCTCATGCGAAAACCTCCGTTTGAGCTGTTCAACGAGTTTAAACAGGTCTTTGAAAAGATAAACAAACAGGAAGGTCTGAAGCAACAGATCATTCCCTACTTTATCAGTTCCCACCCCGGCTGTCATGAGGCCGACATGGCTGAGTTGGCGGTAAAGACAAAAGAGATGGATTTTCATCTTGAGCAGGTGCAAGATTTCACCCCTACCCCCATGACCGTGAGCACAGAAGCATGGTACACGGGCTACGACCCTTACACCCTTGAACCTGTATTCTCTGCCAAGACACCTAAAGAGAAGCTCGCACAACGCATGTTCTTCTTCTGGTACAAGCCTGAAGAGAGAAAACCCATTGAGCAAGAGCTCAGACGCATAGGACGCGCCGACCTTATACCTAAGTTGTATAGTCAGACGTTTGGTTTCCGTCAAGCTCCCATGCGCTACGAGCCAAAGCCTTACGGCGACGAAAGCAAGAAGAAAGGCAAGCACGGCTATGGACAAGAGAGCGGCTCGCCCTACAAGAAAGAAGGTGCTGCACACAAGAAGGGAACAGCCGCCCGCAACACAAACGCTCCCGCCTACAGAACAGATGCGACCTTCACGCCCAAGGGTGGCAGCAGAAGCTACAAGGATGCAGGCACACAAAGCAGAAGCAGCCGTTCCTCGTTCAATCCTAATTTTAAGAACAATAAAATAAGCCGCAACGGCGACTCAAAAAAAGGACGAAGACGATAACCGGCATTTTCAAAACTGTAAAAACAAGAAACAACAAAACAGGTGCGCGAGAAAATAATCTAACAAAGATTGTTTTTGCGCACCTGATTTTTTAAATAGACTTAACACCAATATTATAACAAATGCCAACAAACAAGGCGTTCAACTCAAACGTATAATATGAAAATGACGATCAACGACATCACAGAACGTTCTGGCAACTTGCCTTCATCAAGCATAGCGGACGTTCTAAACAGTTGTGTAAGGAAACACAATTGTGCGATAGTGACTGCCCCTCCAGGAGCGGGTAAGTCGACCTTGTTGCCACTTACCCTGTTGGCTGGCCTTGACACAGAGGGCAAGATTCTCATGCTTGAGCCACGACGTCTGGCAGCACGACAGATAGCCGAACGCATGGCTGATATTCTTGGCGAGAAAGCGGGAGAAACGGTGGGATATAGAGTGAGGTTTGAAAGCAAGGTGTCGGCAAAAACACGCATAGAGGTTCTCACAGAAGGCATTCTGACGCGCATGCTTGTAGACGACGCCACTCTCGATGGCGTTGATGTGGTCATTTTTGACGAGTTTCACGAACGCAGCATAAACACGGACCTCGCGCTTGCCCTGACGCGACAAACGCAACAGGTCATTCGGCCTGACCTTAAAATCGTGATCATGTCGGCAACAATAGCAACAGAAAATATATGTAAACAGTTTGACGCTCCTCTGATAGAGAGCGAGGGACGCATGTTTCCCGTAAACATCGTAAATGCAACAGAAGACACAACACCTGCCTCTGCAGCGGTCGACACAGCACGAGCCATATTGTCGGCTCACAGAAACCACGAAGGCGACATCTTGGCGTTTCTTCCAGGTCAAGGCGACATTGAACGATGCATGGACATGCTCGGCGCAGCACTTGCTCCCACAAACGTTTATCCGCTCTACGGCAACCTGTCGCCCGAGCAGCAGCGCAAGGCAATAGCGCCGTCGCGCGACGGGGAACGTAAGGTTGTGTTGGCTACGCCTATTGCCGAAACCTCAATAACCATCGAGGGAGTGAGGGTTGTCATAGACACAGGGTTGTGTCGCTCGCTTGTGTTTAACGGGCGCACAGGTCTGAGCAGGTTAGAGACCGTTAGGATAAGCATGGACATGGCCACGCAACGTAGTGGCCGTGCCGGCCGTGTGGCTCCGGGCACATGCTATCGTCTTTGGACGCTGGCTTCAGAACATAACATGGCACCACAACGCAAGCCTGAGATAGAAACCCAAGACCTCGCGCCCTTGGCTTTGTCGGTTGCGGCCTTTGGCGAAAGCAATATCGAGACATTGCCATGGCTTGACGTACCGCCAACAGCAAGCGTGGCGAAAGCTGTAAACCTACTCACATCGCTTGGCGCTCTTGATGAGGACAGAGCCATCACGCCCCTGGGACGCAAGATGTCGGAGATGCCTTGTCACCCTCGCATCGCCCGTATGATCCTTGGAGCCAACACATCAGAGCAGAAGGCGTTGGCGTGTGACATTGCGGCCTTGCTTGAAGAGAAGAACCCCATGAGCAACCTCGAAGACACCGACATTGCCATACCCTTATACTCGCTCCGTTCTGCAAGAGAGAAGCACCAGACAGGCCGATGGAAACAAGCCATGATGTCAGCACAAGAGTATCTACGCATGGCTCATGTCAAAGAAGACAACAACGCCGTCGACTCGTTTGACGCAGGACAACTTCTTGCTCTCGCCTATCCTGAACGCATTGCCATGGCCACAAACAGTTTTGGCGGATACCGTATGGCAAACGGGCAGGATGTTGTATTGGCACAAGACGACACGATGTTGGCAAACCAATGGATCGTGGTTGCTTCGCTCTATGCTGCGCCCAACACCAAGGGCACGGTCTTTGTAGCCGCACCCGTGCATATAGACGATGTTGCTTCACAGGTAGCGAGCACGCGCGACAACGTGTCATGGGACAGCAGACAAGGATGCGTTGTCATGCAACGGGAAGAGCGGATAGGCAAGCTTACCGTCGGTTCGCGCCAGTTACACAACGCAGACAACAAACAGATTATAGACATTATATGTAAAGCGTTGCGCAAGGACGGACTCAGCATGCTCACCTGGGACGACAACGTGCAACGTCTGCAACGCCGTGTACAAGCCGTAGCCACATGGCACCCCGACATGAACATCCCAGACATCTCAACAGAGCACCTGCTTGACACAGCCTCAGAATGGCTACCTATTTATCTTACACAAGGCAACCATCTGCTCACCACAACTTCAGAACTGAAAAAACTCAATCTTGCTGAGATCGTTTGGAACATCATACCCTATGACCAACAGCAGGAGATAGACCGTCTGGCACCAACACACATAACGGTACAGACGGGCAGCCGCATACTTATCGACTACCGTCAAGGAGCACAAGCTCCCATTGTGAGTGTGCGTCTGCAAGAATGTTTCGGCATGACCACAACGCCTTGTGTTGACGACGGAAGATGTCCTGTACTCATGGAACTGCTGTCGCCAGGCTTCAAGCCCGTGCAGCTGACACAAGACATTGAGAGCTTCTGGAGTGGCACTTATTTTGAAATAAGGAAAGAGTTGCGCCGTCGTTACCCGAAACATTATTGGCCAGAAAACCCGTTGGAGGCTGAAGCTGTGAGGGGTGTAAAAAGGAGAGACAACAAATAAGAGGGCTTTGTTGCTGTGTTGGTTGTTTCAATACACAATAAAACGGCGATAGTGGCGTTATTTCTAGAAAAGTGAACAGAAAAAGTAACAGAAAACGACAAAACAAGCAAAAGGAAAACAATTGTCTATGAACAAGATATCATTATTCATTATAACGTTTTTCATTGGATGCCTCACCATAGCATGTGACGATGACAATTTTGACATGTCGCCATCACAAGCCCTCACGTTCTCAAACGACACGATACGTTTTGACACCCTGTTTTCTACCGTGCCTTCATCAACACGCTCGTTTTGGGCTTTCAACAAGACTGGTAGCGGCATACGTTGCACATCGGTTAGGCAAGAGCGCGGCAACCAGTCGGGCTTCCGTATAAATGTTGACGGAGCGTTTCTTGGACAAGCATCAGGATATGCTGTGTCAGACATTGAACTGCGAAAGAAAGACAGCATAAGGATTTTCGTAGAAGCAACCTTCCCAAACAACTATAAAGGCAAGCCGTCAGAGATTAAGGACAACCTGGTGTTCACGCTAGAAAACGGAAAACAACAGAAGGTCAATCTTAACGCCTTCGCCTGGGATTGCAACATTGTGCGTAACCTGTGCATAGACAAAGACACAACTTTGGCAGCAGACACAAAGCCCCTTGTTGTCTATGGACCTATAGAGGTGGCAAAGGGAGCAACACTCACGTTAGCACCAGGCCTGACACTCTATTTTCATGGCAACGCAGGAATAGATGTTCATGGCCGACTGGTAAGCAACGGCACAGCCGATGCTAAGGTTGTGTTGCGAGGCGACCGCCTTGACCGCATGTTCGACTATCTGCCCTACGACCGTGTCAGCGGACAATGGAACGGACTGCATTTCTATGAAGAGTCGTACGACAACATGTTAAGGAACACCGACATACATAGCACATACGACGGCATTGTGGTCGACTCGTCTGCTCTTGACCGCACAACGCTAACCCTTGAAAACAGCATTGTGCACAACTGTCAAGGCTATGGTTTGAAGACCACAAACGCCGTGGTAAACATAACCAACTGTCAGCTAACAAACACCCTACACGACTGCTTGTTTGTTGATGGCGGCAACGTGAGCATCAACGCCACAACCATGGCACAGTTCTACCCCTTCGACTCACAGCGTGGTGCAGCCATTCGCTTCTCGTCTGTGAACAACCCGTTACAATCGCTTGTTTGCAAAAACTCTATTGTGACGGGCTACGCCGACGATTTGCTTTTCTCAGAAAGCGAGAAAGACAGCGACCATGCCAACGAATTTCAGTTTTACAGCTGTCTGCTGCGCACGCCAAAGGTAGAGACAGAAGACAGCATAAGATTTAAAGACGTTGTGTATGAAGATGTTAGCGACACCACATCTTACGGTCTTAAAAACTTTGTTCTCATAGACGGCGATCATCAACAATATGATTTCCATCTTAAAGAGAAAGCAGCAGCCATAGGCATTGCAGACAAAACCTCTATGCCGTCTACCGACTTGACAGGGAAACAACGCGATGACACACCCGACGTTGGAGCCTATGAGTTTGTGGCCACAGAAAACAAAGAAGAAGAAAAGTGATTGAGCGTTCTAAGGTTCAGAACATCTCATGATTGAAACGTAAGACAAGAGAATGAACAAAAGAGATGCTTAAAAACGCTTAAGGAAAGATGCTTAAAGAAAAAGAAGCATGAAGAAAAGAAATATAAAGAAAAAGACATAAAAATAGAGAACTAAATACTAAAGACATATTACTATTATGAAAGAGTTTGAAATTGTAACAAAGATAAAGCTGTGGCCCTTTGAAGAGCTGCATCCAAAAGACCGTCAGCTGGTTGAGATGGCCATAAAGGCCACAGAAGGGGCATACGCCGAGTATAGCCATTTTTATGTAGGAGCCGCAGCACGCCTTGCCGACGGAACAATAGTGACAGGTGCGAACCAAGAGAATGCTGCCTTCCCGTCAGGTCTCTGCGCCGAACGCACAACGCTCTTTGCTGCACAGGCAAACCATCCGACACAACCCGTTGAGACAATAGCCATCGCGGCACGCAACGACAACGGCTTTCTCAAAGCCCCGATCTCACCATGTGGCGCTTGCCGACAGGTTATGATCGGCGTAGAAGACCGTTACGGCACGCCCATGCGTGTGCTGCTTTATGGTACCGACGGCGTGTACGACATTGCGTCAGCCAAAGACCTCTTGCCGTTCTGTTTCGTTAGCGACAGCATGAAATAACAGGAAAGACAGCATGAAATAATAAAGAGACAAAGAAAGGAATGGGTTAAAAACCCATAACGCCCACACTATTTTGGGCATATCCCTCCTTTCTTTGTCTTTTTTTTCGTAAATTTGCACCAATATACGTTGAGGACCTCTTTTTAGAGTCTGAAACGTGCGTTAGAAAACTGTAGAATTGAAAATATTTTATGAGCAAACAAGTAGAGAAAATCAAAGAGCTTATCGCCAAGCGCGAGAAAGCTCGTCTCGGAGGTGGCGAAAAAGCCATTGAGAAACAGCATGCACGCGGAAAGTACACAGCACGCGAGCGTATAGACATGCTCGTTGACAAAGATTCGTTTGAAGAATATGACATGTTCAAGCTTCACCGTTGCCACAATTTCGGCATGGAGAAGAAGCAGTATCTGGGCGATGGTGTGGTAGCCGGCTCGGCAACCATCGATGGCCGTCTGGTATATGTTTACGCTCAAGACTTCACCGTGAACGGCGGTTCTCTCTCTGAGACCATGTCGCAGAAGATCTGCAAGGTGATGGACATGGCCATGACAATGGGCGCTCCTGTCATCTGCATGAACGACTCGGGTGGTGCACGCATTCAGGAAGGAATCTGCGCCCTCGCAGGCTACGGCGAGATTTTTGAGCGCAACATCTTGGCCAGCGGCGTCATTCCTCAGATCTCAGGTATCTTCGGTCCCTGCGCAGGAGGTGCTGTTTATTCACCAGCTTTGACCGACTTCATCCTCATGATGGAGAATACCAGCTACATGTTCCTCACAGGTCCTAAAGTTGTAAAGACGGTTACAGGCGAGGACATCGACTCAGAGCACCTCGGCGGCGCTTCTGTACATGCTACAAAGAGCGGTGTAACCCATTTCACAGCCAAGACAGAGGAAGAGGCAATGGAGCTCATCAAGACTCTGCTCAGCTACATCCCCTCAAACAACCAGGAGGAGGCTCCTCGTGTAGAGTGTACCGACCCCATCGACCGCAAGGAAGACTTGCTCAACGAGATTCTTCCCGATGATCCCAACAAGGCCTACGACATGTATAAGGTTATTGGTGCCATCACCGACAACGGAGAGTTCTTCGAGGTGCAGCCTAAGTTTGCAAAGAACATCATCACAGGCTTTGCTCGCTTCAACGGTCAGAGCGTAGGCATCGTTGCCAACCAGCCGGCATGCTACGCTGGCGTGCTCGACACCAATGCTTCACGCAAGGGAGCCCGCTTCGTGCGCTTCTGCGATGCCTTCAACATTCCTATCGTATCGCTTGTTGACGTTCCAGGCTTCCTTCCCGGCACAGGTCAGGAGTATAACGCCGTTATCTTGCACGGTGCACAGCTTCTCTACGCTTACGGCGAGGCTACCGTTCCCAAGATTACCATCACTCTGCGCAAGAGCTATGGCGGTAGCCACATCGTGATGGGTTGCAAGCAGCTGCGTGCCGACCTCAATTTCGCATGGCCTACCTCTGAGATTGCCGTTATGGGAGCATCGGGTGCTGTGGCTGTGCTCTGCGCAAAGGAAGCCAAAACTCATGAAGATCCGAAGGCATTCCTCGCAGAGAAAGAGGCCGAGTATACCGACATGTTCGCAAACCCCTATCAGGCAGCCCAGTACGGTTACATCGACGACGTTATCGAGCCTCGCAACACACGCTTCCGCATCTGTCGCGGTTTGGCACAGTTGGCAACAAAACGCCAGTCGTTGCCAGCCAAGAAGCATGGTTGCATGCCTATGTAAGGAACATAACAGGTGAGAAAACAAAAAAATCATTATGGCAACAGACAAGAACATTTTCGCAGCAATTGCCCTCGCTCTCCACGAGTTTAAGGGAAACAATGTGCATGACAAAGAGCCTGGCGTGATAACCATCAAGCCACGCCCCACTTTGTGGAATGCGAAATTTCAGGTAATGACATCTAAACCAGAAAGAAGATGAAAGAATATAAATATACTATCGACGGAAAAGAATATAAAGTAGAGATTGGCGACATTGCCGACAACATCGCCAACGTGACCGTCAACGGCGAAGCCTTTAAGGTGGAGATGGAGCCCGAACCAGAACCAGAGAAGAAGAAGGTTGTTGTGCAGCCTGCGGCAGCACAGCCTGCTTCTGACGACAACACGACAAGCGCAGCCAACGTCAACACAGCCAATGCCGTGAAGGCTCCTCTGCCAGGTGTAATCACCGAGATCAAGGTAAATGTTGGCGACACCGTGAGCGCTGACGACACCGTTGTGGTTCTCGAGGCTATGAAGATGGCCAACAACATTGAGGCCGAGAAGAGCGGCAAGGTTACAGCCATCTGCGTAAAACAGGGCGAGAGCGTTATGGAAGACTCTCCGCTGGTTGTAATTGAATAAACGACCATGCGTAAACGCATCTTACAGATTGTCAACCTGCCGTTGGTAGCTGTCGGGGTGTTCATCCTCGTGCTAACCTTTTTCCTACCAATCACAAACACCAATGTCATAAACGTTGTGGCTTGGCTGCTTATTATGGTAGGAGCTGTGGGATATGTTGTAAGCCAAAAACGAAAATGAAAGTCAGGCATGAAGCTTCATGCAAGAAACGATTATACACAAAACAAACAATGGCTGACAAGCATAAACAGGCAATCGCATAACAACAACAAAAGAGGCTGTGCCGAGAAATCGAGCACAGCCTCTTTTTTGTTTTTTGAAATTACTTTTCTTGATTGCCTTGTTTGTTAAGAATTTAACTTAATAGAGCAGTCAGAAATCATCATTAAACAATTTGATGTTTTTTTATTTTACCGTAATGTGGAAACATCCTTGCTTAACCTCATATTTCACCAAACACTTGTTTTGTTTTCTTGCATCGTTGAGCACCTCGCTGAGGACCCATTTAAGCGTGTCGTTACGCACCTGTCGGCGACGAGGTCCGTCTGGATCTTCCACCGTCTTGTAACGATTGTAGCACACATCGAAGGTTGTGCCATAAAGATGGCAACTGTTTTGTGTGGCATTGCCGTTCTTGCTGCGCAGTTTTTCGACATCGGCTTTTGTACGCAACACGCTGGTAACAATAATCTTATGCAAGGGAATACCCTTTACCTGTAAACTGTCAAAGAAGCTACGGCCAATATCTTGCAGTAGCACCGATGCACGCGGCACAAGATACGGAATGCTGTTGTTAAGACGGTCCACATAGAAATAAGGGTTGCTTCCCACATATACCAGCTCTTTCTTTCGGTGCTCAGCATCTTCGCGGTTGTGCACAGGCTTCACACCATGTTTCTTCGCTGCCTCAAGCTGTACGTCGTTTTGGTCGGGAAAAGTGTTTCCGAAATGAGGCACACTATAAATGCGATGCTTTGCCACAGAACCGTCAGGATTGAAGAAACGTGTTGTCGACAGTTTGCCTGTCCAGCGCTGCGGCTTCTCCAAATTAATGTCTTCACGTTTTGTCTCATCAGTCACATTTGGCGTTTCGTCAGTTGTCAACTTTCCGTCAGAAGCCTCTTTGCCATTGCCGTCAGGAGCCTCATTGGCTTTGCCGTTTGAGCCATTCTTTTCAGCATCTTCACTCGTTTCCTTTTCCTCCACTTCAGCAACTATAGTAGAGCTGTCTGTAGAATCGTTCTTAATGACGCCAATGTTGTTGGCTTTCGTGTCGTCAGCAACAGACGGAAAGACGGCACGCACAACGGCAAGTGCAATAACGCACAATCCAAACGCTTGAATGTATCTTTTCTTACTTATCATCTGTAAAAAATCTTTATCTTGTAGATAGTTTATTTTATTACCTCAAACCGTGCAAACTTAACGAGCAGCTGTTTCTGTCCAACCTCCTCAAACCTTACGGTAGCCTTGGTGTTTTCGCCCTCCCCTTCTATTCGCAAAATCTCGCCCTTACCAAACCTCTGATGTACAATCTTTGCGCCAACAGCGAGGTTGCCATTAGTCGGTCTCGATTGTGAAGGTCTTGAAGTCGTCGACATTCGGTTCAAAGACGACCCTAACCTTGCTACGCTCTGTCTTGGCACAGACATAGCCGAACGAGGTATCGACGGAATGTGGTGGCGTTGCTTTGAGGTCGGTTCTTGACGCAAACGGCTTGCTGTTGAATCATTAAACGAGTTGCGAGATCCAAAGGACGAACCGCGTGACGAGCCAAAGGAAGATATCTTCTCGCCAACAGAATCTTCATCGTCATTAGCCGTGTGCATGAAGCAAGGGTCAATGTCCTTTATGAACCTACTAGGAATGTCATACTCGGTTTTTCCGTAACGATAGCGCGTCTTTGCACATGTAAGATAACAATGTTTCTCTGCTCGCGTTATTGCCACATACAACAATCGACGTTCCTCTTCAAGCTGCCTGGGATTGCCTGCCGACCGCTGTCCGGGAAAGATATTCTCTTCCATACCAACCACAAAGACAGTAGGAAACTCAAGTCCCTTTGCAGCATGAATGGTCATGAGCGACACTTTGCTTTCTGCCTCATCATCGCTCTCCTTATCTGTAAGCAACGACACCTCTTGCAAAAAGTTGCCCAAGTAGATTTCGTCATCATTGTTTTCCTCACGTTTAATGTCGACAAACTCTTGCAGTTCGTTCAAGAGTTCATCCACATTCTCCTGTCGAGCCAACCCTTCAGGCGTTTTATCTCCAAAAATTTCAGCATGAAGCCCCGACTGTCGAATGATAAATTCAGCCATGGAGGCTGCATCAGTAGTGTTTGCCTTTTCAATAAATGCCGAAATAAGCTCCGCAAACTTGTCCAGTTTGGCCTGTGTACCTTTGTTTACCGCAAGCTGATAGCTACTTGGATCTGTTAGTACCTGCCAGAAGCTCACGGCCCGTTCGTTTGCCTTATCCGAAATTTTGGAGATGGTCGACGCGCCTATGCCACGTTTTGGCGTAACGATAACACGCTTCATAGCTTCCTCGTCATTGGGGTTAATGACAACACGGAAATATGACAATATGTCTTTAATCTCCTTTCGCTGATAAAAACTCAGTCCGCCATAAATTTTATAAGGAATGGAGAGTCGGCGAAACTCGTCCTCAAAGCATCGGCTTTGCGAGTTTGTGCGATAGAGAATGGCAAAATCGTTGAAGTCGAGATCTTCAAGTCGCATTCTCCTTCTTATCTCACGCGCCACATACGAAGCCTCCAGACGGTCAGAGAAACATGTTACATATTCAATTGCCTCACCCTCTGCGTTCCTACTGAACACATCCTTACGGATCTGCCTCTCGTTGTGCATGATAAGACTGTTAGCCGCTTCCACGATGCGTTGCGTGCTACGATAGTTTTGCTCTAGCTTTATGGTTACGACATTATCATATAGCTTGTTAAAGTCGAGGATATTATCAATGTTTGCACCACGGAACCCATAGATGCTCTGTGCATCGTCGCCCACGACACAAATATTCTGATTTTCTTTAGTAAGCTGATACACAATACATTGCTGTGCATAGTTGGTATCCTGATACTCATCCACCAACATATATTTAAATCTCTGCGCATAATGTTCGCGCACCTCAGGATTGTTTTTAAACAGCAGATAAGTGTTTAGTAACAAGTCGTCAAAATCCATGGCATTAGAAGCATGGCATCGTTGTTCATACATGGTGTAAATGTTATGAATCTCCGGCATGTCGTTTTGTTCGTCAGCCCTCATCGCTACAGAGTTGTTAGCATACATCTCCGCCGTGACGAGCCTATTCTTTGCCATACTTATATGGTAGCGCACATTAGCCGCTTTATATTTATTGTCGTCCAGCCCCATCTCCTTGATAATAGAGTTGATGAGGGAACGAGCGTCAGCTTCATCATAAATGGTATAGTTTGACGTGAAGCCGATGTGTGCAGCCTCACGTCTCAATATACGCGAGAAGACCGAATGGAACGTGCCCATGTTCAGTCCCATGGCCAACTCCGTACCCACCAACTTAGCCACACGCTCCTTCATCTCCTTTGCAGCTTTGTTGGTAAAGGTCAGGGCAAGTATGTTCCAAGGGTTCAGCCCCATGTCGGGATGTTGCAAGAGATAAGCTATCTTGTAAGTAAGCACGCGCGTTTTACCTGAGCCCGCACCTGCAATCACCAGTTCGGGTCCATCACAATACCGCACGGCTTCACGTTGCCTTTCGTTGAGTTGGTCAAGAATGTTTGTCATAAAACAGATTTGTTTGAGTCAAAAGAATATGAACCTTATGAAACATATTTTTAAAAGGGAAACCTCTGAAAGGAATCTTCTACGACATGAAGCCTCAAAAGGCAAGCTTTCCTCAAGAGCCACTTTTTATTTTCTCTTACGATGATATACCCCTCCCGCAGCCGAATCGGGATTTATGTCTTCACCCTCCTTAGGGAATGTAGGTATGAACCTCATCTCATGCTCTATCGCCGATCTTCGTTTGCGCAGATAAGGCGTGGGATGAGCGCTGTCCATCTTTCTTGGGTTTGGCAATGTTGCAGCCACAAGAGCACACTCAGCCCGTGACAGCTCGTTTGCTGTTTTCGAGAAATGATATTCGGCTACGGCGTCAGCACCGTAAATGCCGTTTCCCATCTCTATAGAGTTGAGATAAACCTCCATGATGCGCTGCTTACTCCACATCAGTTCTATGAGAGCAGTAAAATAGACCTCAAAGCCTTTTCGTGTCCAGCTACGTCCTGGCCACAGAAACACGTTCTTGGCCGTTTGCTGTGAGATGGTGCTTGCTCCGAGCTTACGTTTGCCACCCCTGCGGTTGCGCTTTGCTGCCTTCTGGATGGCGTCAAAATCGAAGCCGTGGTGAAGCAGAAACCGTTGATCCTCACTTGCCATGACCGCCACAGGCAGGTGTGGCGAAATGTTGTCAAGGCTCACCCAATGATGATGCCAAATTATGCTTTCTCCCGAGGCTGCTTGCTGAAAGCTACGGATGACCATGAGAGGCGTTACATATACGGGTATAAAACGGTAAGCCACCACAGCCAAGATGGTAGAAGAGAAGAATACGGCCAACGCCCATTTCACTATTGCCAGAACAATTTTCATGTTTTTGTTGCTTATTGCGTTATATTATAAAACGCAGAAAAGAGACTGGGCGCACGCGCCCACATGTGAAGCGCGCAATGCCACAGTCTCTATAATGTCAAAGTGTGTTATGAATGTTGCAAAGAAAAAAATCAGTTCAGCGTACCGTTGTTGGCGGCGTTCACCATTGCCTGACTTGCATACAGATAAACCTCCACACGGCGGTTCTGCTGACGGCCTGCAGCTGTAGAGTTGTCAGCAACAGGATCTGAGCTGCCCTTGCCTGTGACGTTCTGCAACTGAGCTGCCGACACGCCACATGTCTTGAGATAGTTGGCCACGCTCTGTGCGCGGTTGTTGCTCAACGGAACGTTAATTCCGTCATTGCCTGTTGAGTCGGTGTGACCGTAGATGTCAACATGACAGTCGGTGTTGTTCTTCAACACGTTAGAAAACTTAGCGAGGTCTGTCTTTGAAGCGCTGTTCAGCTCAGCCTTGTTTGTTGCGAACAGAATGCCAGAGTCGAATGTCACCTTCACGGCTTTCAAGCCGTTGTTGTCAGTAACCTCTTCCACCTTAGCGTTCTCCACCTGCTTCTTAGCCTGCTCAGCCACCTTGTCCATGTGACGACCTATGATGGCACCCGTTCCAGCACCGACGGCTCCGCCGATAGCTGCGCCTACAGCCGTGTTTCCCGCAATTTTACCAATGATAGCACCTAACACAGCGCCACCGCCAGTTCCGATAAGGGCTCCAGTGCCCTGCTTTGTTTGGCAACTGAAAATGGTCAGAAGACACATTGCCAGAGTCATTACTTTGAATTTCTTCATAGTTTTTTAAATATATTATTATTACTATACAGGAGCGTGTCAACACGCTCTTTCACGGGGTTTACAAACTATTAGAGTGTTTTCGCACACGAAAGTTTAAAATTTGCATTGCAAAGATAATTGTTTTTTTATTATAATGGCACCATTACAACATTTTTTTGTAATTTTGCAAATAATTTTATCTATACTGCGCGTTCATTGCGTAAAGAAAAGAAGCTACAAACAACAAAAGTATAGAGAACAAAAATAAAAACAAAATAAAGACAATGGCAAAAGAATTAAAAGATTTGACCAAGCGTGCCGACAACTACAGTCAGTGGTACAACGACTTGGTTGTGAAAGCCGACCTCGCAGAGCAGTCTGCCGTGCGCGGATGTATGGTTATCAAGCCCTATGGCTACGCCATCTGGGAGAAGATGCAGCACCAACTCGACACCATGTTTAAAGAGACAGGTGTACAGAACGCTTATTTCCCCTTGCTCATCCCTAAATCGTTCCTGAGCCGTGAGGCAGAGCATGTTGAAGGCTTTGCCAAGGAATGTGCCGTGGTGACCCACTATCGTCTGCGCTCAAAGGCCGACAAAAGCGGTGTTGAGGTAGACCCCAACGCAAAGCTCGACGAGGAGCTGATCATTCGCCCCACCTCAGAAACAATCATCTGGAACACATATAAAAATTGGATTCACTCATGGCGCGACCTGCCCTTGATGTGCAACCAGTGGTGTAACGTAATGCGTTGGGAGATGCGCACACGCCCGTTCCTCCGCACGTCAGAGTTTCTTTGGCAGGAGGGTCACACAGCCCACGCCACAAAGGAGGAGGCAGAGAAGGAAGCACAGAAGATGCTGCACGTCTATGCCGAATTTGCAGAGAAATGGATGGCTGTGCCTGTAGTACAGGGTGTGAAGAGCGCCACCGAGCGTTTTGCAGGAGCCCTCGACACCTACACCATCGAGGCCATGATGCAGGACGGCAAGGCCCTTCAGAGCGGCACCAGCCACTTCCTTGGCCAGAACTTCGCCAAGGCTTTTGGCGTTACATATCTTAATAAGGAGAACAAGCCCGAGTATGTATGGGCCACATCATGGGGTGTGTCTACACGTCTCATCGGTGCTCTCATCATGACCCACTCTGACGACAACGGCCTTGTGATTCCTCCGAAGCTCGCCCCCATACAGGTGGTCATCATCCCCATCTCAAAGAACGACGAACAGCTTGCAGCCATCACGGCCAAGATGCAACCCATCATCGACCAGCTGCGCAAGGCAGGAATCAGCGTCAAGTATGACGATGCCGACAACAAGCGTCCAGGCTTCAAGTTTGCCGACTATGAGCTCAAGGGTGTGCCCGTGCGTCTTGCCATCGGTGGCCGCGACCTGGAGAACGGCACCATCGAGGTTATGCGCCGCGACACCCTGGAAAAGGAAACACTTCCTCTTGATGGCATTGCAGAGGCTGTGGAGAAGATGCTTGACGACATACAGAACAACATCTTCGAGAAGGCTCGCAAGTATCGCGATGCCCACATCTTCGAGTGCGACAACTATGAAGAGTTCAAGGAGCGCATAAAGGACGGCGGCTTCTTCCTCTGCCATTGGGACGGCACAGCCGAGACCGAAGCTAAGATCAAAGAGGAGACACAGGCAACCATTCGCTGCGTGCCCTTCATGTTTGAGCAAACTCCTGGCATCGACATGGTATCGGGCAAGCCAGCCACACAGCGCGTTATCATTGCCCGCAGCTACTAAGAACCACCTAACGCATATATATAAGAGGACGTGTGCTGTGGCACGCCACAGCACACCCACTCTATCAAAAACAAGAATACTAATAACTTACATTATTTATCAACACTTTATTCTTAATCAATGGATTGGATCATTAATTTGTTTACGAACACCGAATCCATTGCTCACATTTCCATCCTCTATGCCGTGGTCATAGCCGTCGGCATTCTGTTAGGAAAGATAAAGATTGGCGGTATCTCCCTTGGAGTGACCTTCGTTCTTTTCGCGGGAATTGTAGCTGGACACATCGGTTTCACAGCTCCGGTCAACATTCTGAGCTTCATTCAGGACTTCGGACTTATCCTGTTCGTGTTCTGCATAGGTTTGCAGGTGGGCCCGGGTTTCTTCGAGAGTTTCAAGAAAGGTGGCGTAACGCTCAACCTGCTCTCTACAACAACCGTTGTGCTTAACATCGCCGTGATGTTTGCATGCTATTACATCTTCTTCGACACCAACGACAAGACAAACCTTCCCATGATGGTTGGCACTCTCTATGGTGCCGTAACCAACACCCCGGGCCTTGGTGCTGCCAACGAAGCCCTCGAGTCGGTATGGAACACCGCCACCAACGGCACCATGCCTCAGATCGCATCGGGCTACGCCTGTGCTTATCCGCTTGGTGTGCTCGGCATCATCGGTGCCACCATCGCCGTGCGCTTCATCACACGCACCCGTCTTGCCGACGAGGAGGAAGAACTGAAGGAGGAAGAGGCTGAGAACCCGCACGCCAAGCCACACCAGATGCACCTTAAGGTAGACAACACCTACCTTGCCGGTCGCACCGTGGCACAGATCAACGAGTTCCTCAACCGCGATGCGGTGTTCTCACGTCTGTTCCATGATGGTAAATACACCATTCCCATCAGCAAGGACAAGTTTGAGATGGGCGACGAGGTGCTCGTGGTATGTGCCGAGGCCGACGCCGAAGCCATCCAGGCCTTCATCGGTCCTGAGGTCGACACACCATGGGAGGAGGACGACAGCAACCAGCCATTGGTGTCACGCCGCATCGTGGTCACCAACTCGTCAATGAACGGCAAGACGCTTGGCAAGATGCACTTCTCAAGCGTTTACGGCGTGACCGTTACACGCATCTCACGTCAGGGCATGGATGTGTTTGCATCGCGCAACTACCGTTTCCAGGTGGGTGACAAGATTCTTGTTGTTGGTCCTGAGGACAATGTTAACCGCATCTCTGAACTCATGGGCAACTCTGTTAAGCGCCTCGACACACCAAACATCGCAACTATCTTCATCGGCATCATCATCGGTATCTTGTTCGGAAGCATTCCTTTCGCCATCCCCGGCATGCCTGTGCCTCTGAAGCTCGGTATCGCTGGCGGTCCGCTGATCATCGCCATCCTCATCGGTCGCTTCGGCCACCGCATGAAGCTCAACACCTACACCACCACATCTGCCAACATGATGCTCCGCGAGATTGGACTTGTGCTCTTCCTCGCCAGCGTTGGTGTCAAGGCAGGCGCCCACTTCTGGGAGACCGTGGTCCAGGGCGACGGCTTGATGTATGTGTTCACAGGCTTCCTCATAACCATCATCCCCATCCTTATCGTCGGTGTGATTGCCCGTCTGAAGTTCAAGTTCAACTATTTCACCATCATGGGTATGATTGCCGGTACATATACCGATCCTCCAGCACTTGCTTACGCCAACAGCGTCTGCTCGCGTGAGGCTCCCGCCATCGGCTATTCTACCGTTTATCCGTTGAGCATGTTCCTCCGCATCTTTACGGCACAGCTCATCGTGCTCTTCTGCTGCGGATAACACTTAGTTAGCAAATAATTTAGAGAAGGAGGTAAATACCAATAACAGGCATTTACCTCCTATTTTTGTATTTACTGTCCTCTCACACCCACGAATATGCGGTTCCGCATACTGGCATAAATCCATTTTTGCAAACAGAAACATCTATGTAAAGCATTTCAGTAACACTTTTCCTGTATAGTAAAGTTATTCAGTAATGGAATAAATTTGTAGTATAGTAATTTAATGAAAGTAAGAGAAAAGTGTAAAGTAAAATCAGTCAAAATCAGTAAGACAGATATTCTTGTAAAACGACATATTTATGTTTTGCAAGTGACGTATTTAAGCCTTGAAAGTTACCTGTTTACGGTTCGTAAGTGACATGTTTATAAAATGCGTAAAAAAGCCAAGGCATGTAATACGCCTTGGCTTTAATTTGTTTTATACTAAAATCTTGTTTCTAAACTGAGAGCTTTTTAAACTAAAAGCCTTATTCGTTTTCAAGATCAATAGCGAAGTAGCCCTTCTTGCCTGTTGGGTAAACGCCCTGGATGTAGAGCACCGGCTCACGGCTTGTAGAAGCCTCCTTGACAACCTGCTGCAGATCCTCGATGGTCTTCATTGGTGTGTCGTTAACGCGCTGAATGACAAAGCCCTTGACCATGCCTCTATCCTTCAGTTTGCCATTGCTTATCTTTGTAACCTCAAGACCATAGCTGATGTTGAGCTGACGCATTGTCTCGGCAGTAACCTCACGGAAGTTTCCACCCAGCACATCAAGGTCAGCCTTCTGCACAACCTTGGTATTGCCCTGCTCGTTCTTCAGAGTGACCGTCTTGGTGCTCTTCTTCTTGTCGCGCAGGTAGGTCAGCGACACCTTATCACCCGGACGCTTCTGAGCGAGGATCTCTTGCAGCTCAGCCATCTTGCTAACGTTCTTGCCGTCAACAGCCACAATCACGTCGCCTGTCTTAAGACCAGCCTCTTCGGCTGCGCTGCCTTCAGTTACCTTAGCCACATAGATGCCCTCCATTGTGCCGAGGTCCACATCCTTATCCTTGTCTTTCTGGGCGTCAACATAGTTTTTCACATCCTGTCCCTGGATGCCGATCACAGCACGCTGCACGGTTCCATATTTTTTCAGGTCGTCCACAACCTTGTTCATGATAGATGTAGGAATGGCGAATCCATAGCCGCTGAACGAGCCAGTCTGCGAGTAGAGCATGGCGTTGATGCCGATAAGCTCACCCTTGGTGTTGACGAGCGCACCACCCGAGTTGCCGGGGTTAATGGCAGCATCGGTCTGTATGAACGACTCCACGCCGTTCTGATAGAGCGAACGACCCTTGGCGCTCACAATGCCCGCTGTCACGGTGTTGGTAAGGTTGAAGGGGTTGCCCACGGCGAGCACCCATTCGCCCACCTTAATCTTCTCGCTGTCGGCGATGGTGATGGCAGGCAGATTCTTGCCGTCAATCTTTATGAGTGCGAGGTCTGTCGTTTTGTCAGTACCGATAATTCGGGCTGAATATTCCTTATTGTCGTTAAGTGTCACGGTCAGCTCGTCAGCACCTTCCACCACATGGTTGTTGGTAACGATATAGCCATCGGCAGAAATGATCACGCCCGATCCAGAACCTTGCTGCTTGGGTGTGCGATACTGACGTTTCTGCTTTCCTCCATTGCCCTGATTGGGGTTTCCGAAAAATCCGAATGGATCGCTAAAGAAATCGTCGAACGGGTTGCTTTGCATCTCCACGGTCTCCACCTTGCTGTTGCGTGTGCAAAGGATGTGTACCACCGACGGAAGCGATTTCTCGGCAGCGTATGTAAGGTCTACGGGCTGTCCTGGTGCCACGGTTGCACTTGCCGCATTAACCTTGATAAATGCGCCGGCAGAGAACGCCAATGCCACGACGCACATTGCAGCTAACAAATACTTTGAATACTTTTTCATATCTATTACCTTTTTAGTTTATAATTTCATGTTTGTTAAATAAAGATGTTTGATCTGTTATGGTCTACTTATCTTTGTTATCGTTTTGCTTTTGTCGTTTTATTTTGTCATTATGTTTTTTATTGTATTGTTTTTATCTTCCTAAAGGCCGTTTATGTAGCCCATAGTTTGTTTTCACGACTGCAAAAATAAGAGCAAAATTTGTGAATGTGCCATTTTGGCTTATATCTTTATTCCATTTTAACATTCCAATTTAACATATTAACGGCTCTTAAACGGCAAATGAAGAAAATTAGCAATTGTTTAGGAAATGTTCAGATGATGGCACAAAGCTACTGTTACACTCTTTCTTGTATAAGAGATCTCCAACAAGCGAAAACAATGGGATTTTTCACTTTTCGTTATCACATCCACAGATAAAGCCTAAAAAAGGCTGAGTTCCATATAACCGGAACTCAGCCTTTTTCTGATTTTTGAATTTTGAGTGTTGAATTGTTATGCAAGCAGACGCAATTTAGAGTTTTGAGTGTTGAATTGTTGCGGCTTTGCCGCTATTAGGAATTGTTCATTTTTGAATTAGGCGAGTGCAAAATCCTAAATAATATTTACAAATCAAAATTCCAAATATAAGATCTAAATCAAAATTCAATAATTCAACATCGGCTGAAAGCCAATAATTCAAAATTCAAGACTCAAAATTCAAATCACTTCAGCTCGGTAACAAAGAAGTTCGCCACCTGACGCAGCAGATGGTTGCGCGTATTGCCACCATAGATGCTGTGGTTACGGTTGGTATAATAAAGCTCGCGGAAATCTTTGTCAGCCTGTACAAGCGCCTCTGCATACTCGTACGAGTTTTGCGGATGCACATTGTCATCGGCTGTGCCGTGGCAGAGGAGCAACGCTCCATGAAGCTTCTGAGCACGCACAATGGGGTTCACATCATAGCCATCGGGGTTCTCCTTAGGTGTGCGCATGTAACGTTCAGTATAGATAGAGTCGTAGAAGCGCCAGCTTGTGGGAGGCGCAATTGCCACACCCGCACGGAACACGCCACGTCCCTCGCTCATGCTCATGAGAGTGTTGAAGCCACCGTAGCTCCATCCCCATATTCCTATGCGGTCCTTGTCGACGAAAGGCAGCGAACCGAGGTAGAGCGCGGCCTCAACCTGGTCTTTCGACTCAAGGTCGCCGATCTTGAGATAGGTACACTTCTCAAAGTCGGCCCCACGTCCGCCTGTGCCACGTCCGTCTACACTCACCACGATGAAACCCTGTTGAGCAAGATAAGAGTCGAAGGCACCACCCTGCCCCATGGAACCAGCGCTCCACGAGTCGGTTACCTGCTGTGAGCCGGGACCACTATATTGGTGCATGATGACCGGATAACGTTTTGAAGCGTCAAAATTGAGAGGCTTCAAGATCCATCCATTGAGCTGCACACCCTCTGATGTGGTGAAGCTGAAAGGCTCACGTTTGGCAAAGCCACTCTCTGCCACCTTTGCCTTCAGGTCGGCGTTGTCTTGAAGCGTGGAGATCACACGTCCGTTGTTGTCGCGTGTTGTCACGACATAAGGTGTGTTATAGTCGCTCCAGGTGTTTACAAAATACTGGTAGTCGCCAGAGAAGAGCGCCGTGTTCCAGCCTTTCTTGTCGCTCAGACGCACGGTCTTGCCGTTCTTGTGAGCCACATACACCTGACGGTCAGAGGGGCCAAGGGCAGCAGCCTGATAGTAGACATCGCCAGTCTTGGCATCGTAACCATATACCGCCGTGATGTCATAGTCGCCACCAATGGTGCGATGCAACTGTCCGTTCATCGAGTAGATATAGAGCTTCATGAAACCGCTACGGTCGCTGGGCAGCAACACGTTGTTGCCTATGAAGGTCACAGCCTCCATAGCCTCCTCCTTAACATATTTCTCCACATGCTCCTTCACGATGAGCTGTGCCACGGTGCTGCGCGGGTTCACGCTGTAGAGACAGAGCTCGTCTTGATGGCGGTTCATGGTGTAGACCACCACCTTGCTTGCGTCGTCTGTGGCCTTGATGCGGGGCATATAGCCGTCGGCGTCAAGAGGCACTTGCAGCTTACTTATGCGGTGCGACTTAATGTCGTAGCTCCATGCCGACACCTTGCTGTTGTCCTCGCCAGCCTTAGGATATTTGTATGAGTAGAAACCTGGATAAACGGCGTTCTCCTGTTTCTCTGGCTTCATGCCTTTATACATCTGTAACGAGTAGGCCTTGACATCTTTCTCATCATAGCGCAGCCAGCAGATCATTGTGCCGTCGGCGTTGAACGTAAGGGCACGGTTAAAACCGAACTCTTCCTCGTTCACCCAGTCGGGCAGACCGTTTATGACCTCGTTAAACTTGCCGTCCTTCGTGACCTGCACCTCTGCGTTGTCGTAGAGAAGCTTCACAAGATAGATGTTACCCTCGCGCACAAACGCCACCTGCAGACCGTCCTTCGACCACACGGGGACCTGCTGCGGTCCGCCGTCAGAAAGAGGCTCAAGTTTGCGCGAGGCTATGTTATAGAGATAGTAGACAGCCGTGAACGAGCGGCGATAGATGCTCTTGGTCTTGGTCTGTATGAGCATGCGTGTGCCATCAGGCGAAAGGATGTAACCGTCGAAGCTGTCGATTTTCTTGCCCATGGTATTGCTGACGTCAAACAGGTTGCGCAGGAGCTTGCCTGTCTTGAACGAATAGCAGTCGACACGCTTGCCGTCATCGCTTATGCGTGCGTAGGTGTCAGTACCTTCAATGGGGTTTATTCCGTTCACGGTCTTGGCCGCAAACTTGCCACTTGTTATGTCGGGAATGGTTATCTTGCCACCAGCCGACACATGTGCTGTTAACATAAATAATGCTGTGAAAATGAATAGTAATCGTTTCATTATTTTTTAGATAAATTGTTAATCAAAATCCTTGTGCGACATAAAATCGCGATTATTGATGCGAAGATACAAAAAATATTGCAACCATTCCCACGTTTTTCATTAATTTTGCAAAATAAAAAGTCAACAATGAACAAACCTCTCTATAACGATTACGGTTCTTGGCTCCGACGCCAGTTTCCGTTCCGCGTGCAGAAGATTTCTATCGACGCGGGATTCTCCTGTCCCAACCGCGACGGCAAGGTGTCGCACGGGGGATGCACCTTCTGCGATAACCGCACGTTCAACCCGTCCTACTGTAAGCCAGAGAAGACAATTGCAGAGCAGATTAACGAGGGTAAGGAGTTTTTCGTACATAAATATCCCGACATGAAGTATCTGGCCTACTTCCAAGCTTTCTCCAACACCTACGCCCCACTTGACGTGTTGCGCCGTCGCTACGAGGAGGCTCTCTCTCAGGATGGCGTGGTGGGCTTGATCATCGGCACGCGACCCGACTGTGTCGATGCTCCCTTGCTCAACTATCTTGAGGAGCTGAAGCGCCATTGCTTCCTTACGGTCGAGTATGGCATCGAGTCGGTGAGCGACACCACACTACTTCGCATCAACCGCGGTCATGATTTTGAATGTTCACGCCACGCCGTCACAGCCACTCATGAACGTGGCATCCTGACTTGTGGCCACATCATCCTCGGCTTGCCTGGCGAGAAGGCAGAAGACAACATTCGTCAGGCTGCTACGGTGTCAGCCCTTCCTCTCGACATCCTTAAGCTTCACCAGCTGCAGATTATACGCGACACGCAGCTGGCAGAGGAGTATGCCCGACAGCCGTTCAAGCTATACACGGCCAACGAGTATATTGATCTTGTCACGGCTTACATTGAGCACATAAGGGAGGATATCGTGCTGGAGCGATTCGTTAGCCAATCGCCTGCCGACTTGCTCATAGCCCCCAAATGGGGCCTTAAGAACCATGAGTTTACCAACCTTCTCGTCAATCACATGAGGGCTGTGGGAGCATATCAAGGGAAGAAGCTACTGTAGAAAGAAACGAGAAAAACTTTGAAAACGCGTTTCGCACAGGAGCTATCGGAGAGTAAAGCAAGAGACAGGTAAGGTTTCACCGTTTCTTATTTTTCCTTGCCAAACAACTGGTCGATGGATGGTGTTGGTTTTTGACTCATAAACAAGTTGGCCTTGTCGATGTAGCTGCCATGGAAGACGGCACTACCCATTATCTTGTTTACCACCCAAAAGACCTTTCCAACGTGCTCGTCGCGCTCTTGCTGCGAGCAAGCATCGTGGTTATCAAGAGGATAGAGGCTGAGGATATAGAACCCCATAGCATCGGGCACAATATACTTACGCTGCATCATGCTGCGTTGTTGCGGGGTATAATATTTCTTATAGAGAGGGTAATCGGAACCCAGATACTTGTCAAGACTTATGCCTATGGAGCCGTTGCCTATGACGATGCTCTGGTCGAGAGCGCCAATCTGCGAATAGACAACCGGCACGCGCACACCCGGAATGAGCTTGCCGAGCTGCTTAAAGGCGTTGCGGAACTGTTTGTTTACATCGTTCATGCTCGCATACTGCACCTCCACATCGGCAATGAGCGCCTGAAGGACGGTGTCTTGATAGAACCTCAAAAACTTGTTGTTTATGTCGGGATCATTGACCTCACCCAGCTGCAACACGTCCTCAACAAGGGTGCGTGTCTCCATTGGGTAGTCAATATTCATCTGCTGAAGAGCTGAGAAATCGCCTGTGGTAAGGTAGCGGCTCTCCAAACGGTCGTAGCGTTGGACCTCCACTGGCTGTCCACCGTCACCATCGTCGCTGTTGGGCTTGATCTTTATCTCGCAGCCCGCAAGCAGAGTCAATGTCATCAGTATAAATATATAAACCTTACGCACTTTTTGATATCCTTTTTTGGTTAACTTACACTTGTCTAAACAATTTGTTTTCTCTTGTCTGGACGTTGAGGGTTACGCTGCAAACATCATGTTCGAGACTTGTGTGAGCTTTATTTTTTCGTGTCTCGCTCATCATTATCAATGAACAAACCAATTAACAATTTACAAGGACAAAAGTACTAAAAATTATTTAAAGCTCCAAAGAAAAATCAAAAATTATTTAAATAAAATCATTATATTTTCAAATTAACTTTATTTTTTTGAAAATTCAATGGATTTAACGTTTTAAAAGAACCAACCTTAATCAGAAATAAAACACCCTGCCAACACTAGAATATGCCATTTTTGCCATTTTGATATTTTCAAAGTTTTTTATACCTATTTTATATAGAGAGAGCATGTCAGCGTTTTTTACATAAAGCAAATAAAAGCAAATAATCATTTTTTCTTTTACGCCATATAGATTGTAACGTGAGGAATGTTCTTAAAAAAGATGCCGAGAGGCAAAAGAAGGATGCAACAGCACATGACCTAAGAGAAAAGAGCAAAAAAAGAAAAAAAAGAAAAGAAAAAGAAAAGACGATAATCGCCTAAAAATCAGCAGATAAACAGCGATAGAGGCAAGAAAAGTAATAAAAAAGTGAAAAAACATTTGAAAAAAGTCGGGAAAACATTTGGTGGTTTCGTAAAAAAGCTATACCTTTGCAACCGCAATTCAGAAATGAGGCTTTAGATAACAAATCTAACTTGCACCCTTAGCTCAGTTGGTAGAGCAACTGACTCTTAATCAGTGGGTCTAG
>UQTI01000015.1 GCA_900543975.1 uncultured Prevotella sp.
TCTCATAGGTGGGTCGTCCGTCCTGAAGCCAGAACTTCACACTAACATTGCCGTTGGGCGATGTTACGGTCTGCGCTCCGGCCGCGAGGGTCATGAGGAGGGCAAACGCCGATAAGAGTAATTTTCTCATTTTTTATAATGTTATTATGTTCTTAAATAAATTGTTGCTCGATGTTTGCCTTTTGCTCGTTTTTGCCTCAACAAACAAAAGGTGTTGCAAATTTAACATATATATCTAAGAAAAAGAGGACAAAGTAACATAAATGTACATAATACAATTTTTCTCAACTCTTAACTTTCTCTTTTTCAACCTATTACATGGACAAACATTTTGCCGAAGTACAAGGCATGCAATAAGTACTTTCATTTAAAAACCATAAAAAACTGAAATATTATAGACTTAGTGGCTAATATTAACGACTTTCTTTGCAAAACAACAAAAACAACGGATCTAATAAAAAAAACGTGGTAAAAAAGTAGAGATTTTGTTTTTTATTGCTATCTTTGCCTATTATTCCTTTTAGAAGGCCGTCTGATGCCAAGGGCAAACAGAAGGAAAAACAAGAAAAAGATAAGGGGAAGGAAGAAAACAAAACTATCCAACAAGACAAATTATGAACCGCATACTATTAGCTTTTATCATGCTCTTGCATGTCATCACCATCTCTGCCGACAACAAAGCCCAACTGCTCAAGCTCGACGAAGCGATAGAGCAGGTGGAGAAGCTTCAGACCAAGAAGATGATGAAGATCGACATGTTGCGCAACTCGTTGCGACGCTCTGCCAACGACAACGAGCGCATGTCGCTGTGTTATGACATCTTCAACGAGTTTCATGTGCTACAGTTCGACTCAGCACTCCACTATATAGACAAGGTGCAGGAGATGGCCATCAGGACGGGCAACCGCCACATCAGAGAGATGGCCATCGTGGACAAGGCCGAGCTGTTGGGCATGGGAGGGTTCTACCCCGAAGCGATAGAGCTTCTTGACAAGGAGCCGCTCGACAGCACCGACAATAAGGTGATGTTCAAGAGCTACATCGCACATTTCAGGATCTATCTCTACTGGGCCGACTACTGCAACGATGCCGTCTTCGCACCTATCTACCGCGAGCGTGCGAGCAAGAATTTGGAGACCGCCATGAGGTTCATAGGCGCGTCACCTGCTACCGAATATTATCGCGGCGAATATTATATTTATGTGAAGCACGACAACAGAAACGCCCTTGAGTGCTATTTCCGCGTGCTCCGCTCCACACCTCATGATACCCGCGAATATGCCATGGCGGCATGTGCCGTGGCTCACAACTACAGCGCGAAGGGCGACATGGAGCACTACGAGTATTATCTTATCGAGGCGGCGCATAGCGACCTGCTCAACTGCACGCGCGAGAACATGGCGCTGCAAGACCTTGCCATGTTCCTTTATCAACAGGGCGAAGACAACATGGAGAGGGCTGAACGCTACATAAACCTCGCGATGGAAGACGCGAAACTGTTCAACAACCGCTTGCGCATAATAGAAATATCACAGAAACTGCCCGGCATCGTGGGAGCCTACAAGCAGCTGATGAAACGCCGCAACACCATGTTGCGAATTTCCACCTTCGGCGTGTCGGCCCTGGCCATCATCCTTATCGTGTTTGTTTATTTCTTCATGAAGCAGAACCGACAGCTCAGCACGAAGCGCCGCGAGCTGTCTGAGAAAAACAGCGAGCTTACGTCGCTCAACGACCGGTTGCACACGCTCAACGACCGGCTGCTCGACACCAACCGCCGACGGGAGCATCTGGCAAAGTTGTATATCGACCTCTGCGCCAACTTCATTGACCGTCTGGCAAAGTTTGAACTGCTGGTCAAGCGCAAGATCAAGGCAAACCAGATAAAGGAACTGCTGTCCATGGCCTCATCGTCGAAGATGTCGGACGAGGATGCTGCCTCGTTCCTCAATCGTTTCGACAAGGCGTTCCTGGACCTCTACCCCACTTTTGTGGACGAGTTTAACGAGCTGCTTCTGCCCGATGCCAAGATTCTGCCACGCAAGGGCGTGTCGCTGCTCACCACAGAACTTCGCATCTTCGCCCTCGTGCGCCTTGGCGTGACCGAGAGCAGCGAGATATCGGCCCTGCTGTTCTACACCCCCCGCACCATCTACAACTATCGCTCATCGGTGAAGAGCAAGGCCATAAATCGCGACACCTTCGAACAAGACGTCATGAAGCTGTGCACGGTCATTTGAAAACGTGGAATTAAAGACGGAGTTTGCACAGCCTTTAAAGGGCGGAGTTTGCACAGCCTCCAACCATAAGGAAGAAAAAAAACAAGATCTTTCATGAAGACAACAAGAAAGCCCGATTGCCGACAACAACAGATAAGCGTTGTCTGCAATCGGGCTTTTTTGTCGGCTCAACAATCTATGTGAAGCGTTTTCACGCCACTTTTTTATTTCATTACCTTGCGAGCCTTGCCGTTGTTGTCGACAACGATAGTGAGGCCCTTTGCGGCAGCGTTGCTCTTCACACCGGCGATGGTGTAATAGGCTGCGGGAGCCGCGGTTGTGCCCTTCACGACACCGATGCCTGAAGGAGTGTGCTTCTGGATAGAGATGGTCATGGCCGCAACGTCTACCTTAACGTCATAGGTTCCTGCCTCGGCGATGTTCCACTTGTTGTCGTCGTCGCCGCCAAACACCATCTTGGTGTCATCTGAAAGGTCACGAAGATAGAAGGTCTGGTCATAACCGCAATACTTGTTGACAGCAATCTTCATCTCACCAGGCACGAGGTCGGCGGTAGCGGAGAACACGCATGGGTTGGCAGCATCCTGAACGAGCAAGATGCCATCGCTAATACTCCAGCTGCCGGGTGTGGCACTACCAATCATCCACAGAGCGGTGTGGTTGATCTCATGGTCCTGATAAGCAGCCTTGCTGACCGTAACCTTGTTGTTTGCAAGATCGCACACGATGTCATAGTTGGCTTTCTCGCTCACCTTAAACTTGCAGTCTTTGCCGTTGTCGTTGTCTGACGACACGAGGGCTGTAGCCACACCGCTGTTAAGCACAACGTCGTTGTCGCCGGCACGAAACTCAAGACCGCCCCAACATGCCTCGGTAAGAAACTTGAAGCCAGCATCGGCCTTGAGGTTTACGGTAGCCTTCCATACGTCGGGCTGCTCTGCTGTGTTAAACATCACGATGCTGTTGTCAATCGACCAACCGCCCCACACACCGTCACCAACCACCATCAGACGCTCTACAGCGTTGGCTGTCATGACACACGCTGCGAACAGAACGCAGCTCAACACTCGACGAGTAAAATTCATAATTCTCATAATTTAACAGTTTTAATTTTTATAAAATGTTAGTTGTCTGTTATGAAGCATGTCTTCAATCAAGATCATGTCTCTTCGTTTTTTTCTTCTTTCTTTTTCTTGTTTTTCCTCACTCCTCACCGTCAAACCAGCAGTCATATTGCTTCTTGCCCAAAGCCACTTCAGGATCCATCTGCTCGTTTTTCGTCTCAAGTTCTTGGCTTTGTTTTTTCGAATTGAAATTGTCGAGCAAGCAAGAGCCTTGCAAAGGCACCACATTGACAAGAGGACGTGTATATTTTGCTTTTTCCATAATAGCATTTTTTTGATAACATCTTTTTGTAAGATTCATATATTCGATTAATTATGAACACCTACTTAACAACAACCTTTTTGCCTTTCTCCACATGCAAGCCCTTCGTTGAAGCAGGCACCTTGATGCCAGCGAGGTTGTAACAGCTGTTGGGCGTTGGACTGTTGGCAGCAAAAGAAGCAATCGAGGTTGTGCCGTTGCCAAGATCTATCATTACGGCTTTGGCACCAGCCATGTCTGAAGGGAGAGCGAGGTAAGCCTTGTTTGCAGCGATGGTGCCGTCTTTGGTAGGATAGAAGCCAATGCCCTCGTTGCCGTTGGCAAGGATATAGTTGGTAAAGCCGTCGGCTTCGCTTTTAATGTAGGTATCCGTGAGCACTCCGCGCAGAAGGTTGTCTACATGAGCACCGTTGTCCTTGCAGAAAGGAAGGACGTAAGAACCTTGTGCGCCATGAAGCAACAAGCCTGTACCTGGCGACGAAAGGTCCAACGGTTTCATCGTGACCTTTGTGATGGCACCGTTGGCGCATGCGGAGCCGCCATTGCTTGTTTGGCCGTCCGTCTTTGTGGCCACAGCCACATAAGCATCGAGACCCGACACCGAGGCCCAGTTGATGGGTTTGTCGCAACAATAGGTAGCATAGCCCGATGCGCCGACATTGACGGTGGTCTGGCTTTCTATGCTCACATCGTTGGTGAGCTTGTTCACGGTCACGAAATAGTAGCCGTCGTTGGGTGCGACCCACTTGCGGTCGCCTGTTTCGCTGTTCAGGACCGTCATCTTGTCTGCCGACTCGCCCATGCAGAACATCGTCTGATCCCAATATTCGTTGATGGTGTTTGTAGCAAACTTAAAGTCGTTGCCTTTCTCTATAGGTAGCTGACCTGTGAGGACATAAGGCTTTGAAAGGTCTGTAGGCACAAGAGGCGTGGCCTGCGAGAGGTTCCAGTTGCCTTCAGCGCCAACAACATAAAGAGCAGGGAAGCGGTCAACGGGTTTATCCTGGTAAGCCGACATGTCTACCTTTATGATCATGTGGGCAAGGTCGAGCGTGATGTCGTAGTTGGCATCCTCGCTCACCGTATATTTATAATCGTCCGAACCGCAGAAGAGCACGTTTGCCGTGTTATAGCCCTGCTTGAACTCAAAGTTTTCATACTCGGCATTATAGCTTTTGCAGACATCCCAACTGAAATTGTTATTCGAGTTTATCGACTCTGTGCTCACGGTAACAAACTTAAACGGCTTGCCTTTCGTTATGTAGGCCGTAGCGGTGAACACATCGTTGTCGTCCTTGATCATCTGTATGCCGTCTTTAATGCTCCAGGCAATGCTTTCATCTGTCTGCACGCCGTCGCCCGTTATGAAGATGTTGTCTTCAACATTTTTATATTCAACCACCGCCATGGTCCAATATTCCACTGAAGGAAGGACGAACGAGAGGTCGGAACCGTTTTGCTTGAACGACAACTCCTTCACGGCGCCGCCGTCGATGTCAGGACTTGCAACCCACAACTTGCCTACAGGGCGTGCGACCTTTACCGTTACGGGGATGTTGGTCTTCAATGCTGGCGCGGGGCGTGTGCCGTTGACATCGCGCCACGACAGGTCGTCGGTGTTGGTGAAGTTGAGGAAGTGGACAACATCCTTGTCTTCGATCCTCTTTGCGAACGTTGTCATGGTGCGAGCTTTAGGCGGCCATGCGGTTATGGCCACATCAGCAGCAGAGGTGGAGACCTCAGCCTTGAGCTCCGACTGGTCCAACGACGTGCCACGAAGGAGGTTCTGGTAGGCGGTGAGAAAGTCGTAATAGTGGACAAGGCGTTGCTTCAGCTCATCGTCCATCTGCAATGGGGCGGCAGGGAAATACTCGCGTGTGAGCATGTGGTCACCGATCTCAAGATGAGAGCCGCCGAGGGCAAACATCACGGCATCGGCAAGCAGCACGCCAGGGGTGTTGACCTTTGTGTCGGGCCGTTTGTCGTTGCCCGCCTTGTCGTAGTTGATGTAGGCGGCGAAGACCGTGGAGCGTTGTTGGTTGCTGCACTTGTCGTTCTCCTTTATGATGTCGTAGAGGTTGGCAAAATTCTGTTCTGGCGATCCGCCATAGCCGTTGCCGTTTCCCCACACCTCGTTATAGCAGAAGTCGACATTGTCCTTCACGATATAATAGGTGCCGAAGCCCGACACAGCGTTCATGACAAGCGTTTTCTCGGGATGCGCCGTCTTCATGGCGGCGAGGAAAGGCTCATAGGCCTCGTAGAGCACCACGTTGTTGTGGTTACAGTCGAACACCTCGCCACGATTGCCGAGTTGGTCGACCTGAAAGCCGTCGAAGTCGAAATTGTTGTAAACCTCGTCGCAGCGGTCTTTCATGTAGCTTATCCATCCCTCGTTGCCAGGGTTCTGAAGGTAGATGTTGCTCGCCCATGACGACGGCAGGCCGTGATAATCTTGATAGAAACGGCCCGCCGCATCTTTCTTCAGCAATGCCCATTCGGGCTTCACACCATCTTTGTCGGCATCCTTCCACGCGCCAAAGCAGAGGTCGTAGAAGATCGATTTCATGCCATACTTATGCTGCTCGGCGATGTAGTTTTTCACATATTCCACTCCCACCCATCGGTTGCTGATGTCCTGATACCATTGTGTGAGCGAGCCGTCAGCGTTAAACTTTACTGGCTTGTGGTGCTTCCACTGCCAGTCTTGAAATTGCACGCCGTTGATGTGGAGACGGTTCAGATATGCCATCTCCGTCTTTATATTAGCGTTCTTGTCGACGTTGCCCTGGTAATTGTCAAAATCGGCCACGAAGCCATAGCGCGGGAAGCGCGTCCACTGGCTCGACACATCAACGGCGATGGTGCCCACTATTGTCTCGGTGCCGTCGGCAGCGGTGGTGAACAGCTCTGCCATGTAACCCTGATAATCAGCCGTCGGCGGTGTCCATGTCCATGAGCTTGACGTAAGCCGTGCTGTCTCCACGACGGCAGAGCCGTGGCGGTAACGTATGTTGGTGTTGGCGGGCATGGTGCCCACAGCCTTGAACGTGACCGTCTGTCCGGGCGCATAGCACGCCTTGTCTGTTGTAACTTCAAGCGAGGGAGCCCATGTGGCAGCAGAGGCAGAGAGAGCTGAAGCGCAAGCCAGCACGCATGAGAGCATTATGTTTTTATAACTTTGCATCATCTATAGTTTAAAGAATTACGCAATCAATAGATTTTAAGATTTGTTTTATCAAAGGATCGGTTTGCAGCACCAATGATTTTGATTTGTTGCATCTGTTTTCTATGTGCAACACCAATGTTTTCTATGTGCTGCATCAAAGGATAGGTAAAAGAAATGGCCGATAAAAATCTATTTTTTCAACATATCTATGTTCTATAGTTTTTTAACGACCATTTTCTTCCTTAAGTTTTAAAAGATCAGTTTACCACAACCTTTTTGACAACCGATTCGCCAGAGGCAGTGGCCTTAACCACATACACCCCTTTGGAAAGGTTTGACACCACGGTGCCGTCTGACATTGCCATGTGTGAAGCGACGAGCTGTCCGCTACCCGCATGAACGGTAACATCGGCGGGGACTGATGAAGTCACAACATTTATGGTGCCGTGGTTGGCAGCTATGCAGATGTCGAAAACGCCGCATGAGCCATCATTACGCTTGATGTTGTTTATGCCTGTCACCTCGTTGTCCTTGGCTTCGGTCTGGGCAGCGCCGAGATACTCGCCGCGAAGAGTCTCCTTGAACGTGTTCACCGTCAGGCGGTAACGTCCGTTGCGCGAGATGGTCCACTTGGTGTCGGGACCGCCTGTTGAGCGCAGATTACTGGTGCCCTCAACGGGAGCGTCGGCGGTGTAAGGATGGAATGTTGTCTCAAACCAGCTCTGTGTGGTGAGGATCTTAAGCTTTGACGGCTCCTCGCGCGACTCTTTCCAGTCGGTGGTGAGCACACCCTCCCACACCATCTCTTCGTCGTTGGCGGGGTTGTTGGTGAAACGTATTGTAGAGGGCGAGTCCCAATAGTTCCATGAGAGTTGGCAGCAGCCGCCCACGACATACAGTTCCTTGCAGGGCTTGAACATCGTTCCGTAGACCGAATTGTTGTCTTTCACGGCATAGACGGTATATTTGCCCGGCACGCACACGCTCCATCCTTCAGCCTCAGCATCGGTTGTGGTCTTGAGGGGAGCGGCTAAACCCTTTCCGAACGTTATGTCGACGCCCTCAAGCAGAGGGGTGTAATAAACGGTCGAGGCGGTGGGCGTGGCGGTGTTCATGAGGATGATGTTGCCCGCCTTCAGTTCGAGAGCCGCCTTAAACTCCACTCCGCCAAACGCCTGCACCTCAACGGTCTTGCCGTCAAGAGCAGAGCCCGTAGCATAGAGCTTCTCAGGAAGCGCCGCGTCGACGGTCTTTTCATAGACCGTCATCTTCATGCTTCGCAGATCCACATAAACGGTGTACTCGCCCGTTGCCGCAGGCTTAAACTTACGGTCTTTGCTGCCGTCCAAAGCCCTGTCGGCATAGAAGTCGAGGTCATAGGTGTGGCCTGCCTCTATCTTCTGGTCCGAGGTTGAGCTCACGATGTGCTTGTGCCATTCGCGTGTGTTCATAAACTTAAACTCCTTGCCTTCCGTCAACTTGCCTGTCCAACGGAACACGCCCTCGTCAATTTTCTGCATGTCGGGGGTGCCGCCGATGTCCCACGAGTAAGGCGTCGCGTCGCCTACGATATAAAGCTGCGTCAGCTCAAGCGAGTTGGACATGTCGCCTGCCTTTGCCACGAAAGCAACGAGGGCAAGGCATATAATGGTTAAAAGCTTTTTCATAATTGTTTGTTTTCTGATGTTCATTGATGAAACAGATCTTCAAGAGAAGACTATTCCTTTACAAACTTGGTGACGAAGGTCTCGCCGTCAGCCATCACCTTACTGATGTAAAGCTGCGGCTGAAGCATAGACATGTCTGCCGAAAAGCCCGAAACGTTATGGTAAGTGCCGTTAAGCATGGTCTTGCCCATGCCGTTGCTCACGAGCATCGACACATCCTTGCAGTTGTTGGCGAACGAGCCTACAAGACATTTTGTTGCGGCGTTGTAGCCCACCTTCGAGCTGTTGCTGCTGATGTTGTCGACAGCCGTTGCGCTGTCAAAAGTGACCTTTATGACGCGGGCCTTGCTGCAATCGTCGGTGGCGACCTCTATGGTTGTGGCCTTTGTAGCAGCATCGAATGTGAAGGGGGTCTGCATGCCGTCCACGCTTACCGAGAGCGGCTTGCGGCTGTTGCACACGCGAACCTCATAAGCACGCTTCTGCGGAGCCTTGGCAGCAGAACCATTGCGGGCAGAGACGGTGACGGTTGTCTCGTTGCCGCTGACCGTCTGCGTGAGCGTTGTGACGGCGCTGTTTGAAACGTAGTCGGCGTTGTCGCCGTCATCCTCATAGATCGATCCCTCGCCGTTGCTTCCTGCCACGACGTTGAGAATGAGCTTGTCTGGACGCTCCGTTACGTTCATCACGGTTGCGGGGTTGTAAGGAATAATTGCTCCCTGACGGAAGAAATAGGGAATCTGCGCATCTGTAAACTGCATAGTTTTCTTGCACGGGCCTTCAATAAGTTCGTTTGTAGACACGCTCCACCATTTTCCTTCGGGGAACCAGATGGTCTTCTGGGTCTTTGTTGCGCCTTCCTTGGGAGCCTCTGTTATAGGAGCTACGAGAATGTCGTCGCCGAAGAAATATTCGTTGTCATAGGTGTAGGCCTCCTCCACGTCGGGATACTCATAATAGAGCGGACGGCAGATCGAGATGCCTGTGTCGTAGGTCTTGCGGGCCATCGTGTAGATGTAGGGGAAGAGCGAGTAGCGCAGACGCACAGCCTCAAGGATTGTGGGGAAGTTGTCAAACTTCCAGATGCGGCGTTCAATGCGCGAGTCGTTGGTGGCATGGGTGCGGAAGATGGGTGTGAACACGCCAAACTGGATCCAACGCAACACGAGATTGGGGTTGTTGACGAGCTGCTCGTTGGAGAACATGTGTCCGCCGAGGTCGTGACCCCAGTAGCCATAGCCCACGTTCGATGCGGTGGCGGTGAAGTAAGGCTCAAAGCCGAGAGCCTCGTAGCTGATGTTGGCATCGCCTGAGAAGCCGATCTGGTAACGGTGGCTGCCCAGTCCGCCCCAACGGTGGAAGATTACAGGGCGCTTGCCCTCACGCTTGGCTGCCTCGTTGAAGAACACATGGTTGCACCAGAAGGTCTCGCTCAGCGAGTTGGTGTAAGGTGAGGTGAGCCACTGTTGCCAGTCGAGCCACCAGAAGTCGACACCCTCGCTCTCGTGGTCGCGGATGATGTTCTTGAAGAAGCTGTTGGTGAAGTCGGGGTAGTCGATGTTCCAACTGATGTTGTCGCCCGCGTCGTTGAGATACTTGCCTCCCAGCTCAGCGTTCATCTTGGCAAAATAGTCGGGGCTCTCGGTCTTGTTCACACCGTCGGCAGGGTGAAGGTTAAGGGCTGTCTTGAAGTGTTGGTCGTGCATCTCCTTGAGCAGACCCTTGCCGTCGGGAATGAGGTTCGTGTTCCATGACCATCCTGTCCATCCGCCACGGCCCTCAGACATGCTGCCGGCGTTGCCGTTCCAGTGCCAGTCCATGTCGAGAATCATAACATCGGCAGGGATGTTGTTGCTCTTCAAGTCGGACATGATCTTACGGTAGTCGTCGGCCGAGTAAGACGAATACTTGCTGTACCAGTAGCCAAACACATAGTCGGGAGGGAGAGGGATGCTTCCTGCTATCTTCGTATAATCGGCCAGCGCCTGCTTGTAGTTGTTGCCATAGCCCAGGAGATAGGTGTCCATGGCGTGACTGTCGGCACGTTCTGCCCACCAGTCGTAGCCCACGGTGGCGTTGGGAGCGAGGGCGTAAGAGCGTCCGCCGTCGGAGCGGGGCGTGGTCCATGAGTCTTCAATGACAGCCCAGCCAGAGCGCGACACCAGTCCGTTCTCCATCTCTGAGCGCTTGCCCTCGCCCATCAGTCCGTCGAGCGTGCGGCAGGTGCCCTTGAGGTTCAGAGGGTCGGGCTTGCCGGGATACCATGTGGTCTTGCCCGTGTGGTTCTTAACCACCACCGACAGGTTTGCCGACGAGGCGGGCACGGTGCGCGGGTCTGAGCCCTTGCGATATTTCAGTTCGAGAGCTGAGGTGGTGATATAGAGGTATTGTGAATCTTCTTTCTTTGTAAACTGTGGCACCGTGAGGTTACGGTTTACCACGGTGAAGGTGGCGCGGTCTTCGAATGCAGCCTTGTCGCTATATTCTATTCGGATCATCTCTGGCGTGAGCACGGTGAAGCGTGCGTTGCCACAAGTCACCACCGCCTTGTCGTTGGCCTTCGGGTTGTTGGCAACCTGTGCAAGAGCTGCCGTGAGCGCCAAGGCGTTGAGGGTCACAAACGAGAACAAGCGTTTGATCTGTCGTGACTTAAAGATTTGGGTAAAAAATGTTTTCATAAAATTACAGTTGTTTGGAGATAAATTGTTGCAGGTAGAAAAGAAAAACCTCTGGAGCGGCGTTGCTTGTATAAGTATGACGCTATTATGAAACAAGCCAATAAAAACTACATGAAGCTAACCAATGTTATAAGGTAGCAACGCCGTCCAGAGGTCGAAACACAGAGGTTTCCTATTCAAACATAAAACCAATCTACGATTAGAAACCGTTCTTACTTTGTAAGCTTGACAATCTTGCAGCCATGGGCAGGCACATTGGCTGTCAGCGATGAAGCCTTGCCCTCGTCCACATGCTTCCAGAGGTCGCGAACGTTCATCTCACCACTTATGCCGAGCTGGCTGAAGTCGACGGTCATGGTGGCGGTGTTCTCGTCGCGGTTGAACAGGCCGACAACCCAGTCGCCGTTCTTCATCTGTCCGTACCACACCTCGTTGTTATCGCCAAGCTTGTCGCTCAGGGGCTTACCCACAAAACCGTCGGCATTGAGAGCGAGCAGTTCGCTGTTGGTGTAGAACTTAAGGTTGTCGCCTATAGAGCTGGGCTGGTCGGCAACGGCCACAGGGCCACCGGCGAGGAGCTGCAACGACACGGCGGTCTGACGCTCGTTGTCGTTGTCGAAGGTGTTGAGACGCAGGAAGTCGCCGTCAAGGATGACCTTGTCGCGGCCAGCGATGTGTGACCAATACTTGAAGCCGTCAAACTGGTTCATGCAGTTTGGCCAGTTGCTATACGACTTGCCTTTATCTTGAGCCGAGCAATGCCACCAGGTGCCTGTGCCGGTGTCGGCAACGATGCGCACCATGTTGCCATACTTGGCCTCCACAACAGCATCATCATACATGTGAGGCATGACGAGCGAGGTGAACACGCCATATTTCTTTGCCGATGCAGCGATGTAAGCCAGGGCACGGGCATAGTTCTCACGACCGTAGCCACGTCCCTGTATGCCGGCGTAGCGGTCCTTGCCATCCTCATACCATGAGAGGAAGTCCATGCGAATGAAGTCGACACCCAGCTCCTTATAATACTTGAAGAAACCATCGATAAACTCCTCGCAGCCGGGATTCTCGGCCACAGCCCATGAGAAAACTTCCTTGGCGTTGGGGTTCATCACCGTCGACTTGTGGTTCCATTTCAGACCGGCATACTTGTAGGTGGTGCCTTCCACCACGCAGTCGTCGTCGCTATGGATCCACAGCGGGTTGTCATAGACGCCGAGCTTCAGACCCTTGGCCTTACACTTGGCCACGAGATCCTTCAACGCCATCTTGCCATAGTGGGTCATGTAGCCACGGTGTTCCTTGTCGAGCATGGGTATGAAGCCGTCGGTACAGATCATGTCGTAGCCATAGGGCTTGAGGTTGGTGGCAACCCAGTCGATGATGTTGTCCCACTCGGCCTCGCTGATGTCGAGGTCTTCGCCAGTGTGGCCCTGACGCTCCTGCAGATAGCAGTTCTCATACACGCTCCAATAGAGAGGAGCCTTCTGGTTCTCGTGAATGCCCTCAACCGTTGGCAGCTCAGGCAACTCATATTTTGGCGGGTAGCGCATCTCTATCTCGTCCTTGCAAGAGCAGAACATGGAGAGAGCGGCCAGAGCCGTAGCAAACAAAAATGTCTTTTTCATATTTTTATGTTACGAGGTTTAGTGTTAATCTTTCTTCTCCACCTTGATGGTGTAATGCTCCAGGTCGAGGGTTATGCGATACTTGCCTGCCTCCTTAACCTCCCACTGGTCGTCGGGAGAGGTGGTGAAGACGAAGTCGTCGGCTGCAACACCCTGCTTGGTGATGGCCACGTTGGCAGAAGAGGGACGTATAAAGGCAGCGCTGAAGTCTTTCTTTGTGCATGCCTTGAAGGTGCCAACCTTGAGATCACCTTCCCATGTGAAGAGATACTTGTTGCTCGCATCTTTGGTGTACTGTGCGGCATCGTCGAGCGACCAGCCGCCGGGGGTGGCGGTGCCGATCATCCACACGTTGTCTGCCACGATGGGGTCCTTGGCCACCTCTATGGCACCCAGATACTCGGCCTTGAAGGTCCAGTGTTCGAGGTCAAAGGTCAGACGGTAGTTGCCGCCCTCTTCTACCTTCCACTTGTTGTCGGGACTTGCGGTGAACACAAAGTCGGGGCTCTCGACACCGTCTTTGTTGATCTTCACGCCTTCAGCATCGGGACGAACGAAGGGCTGTCCCCAGTCGCCGGTCTTCAAGCAGCACTTGAGGTCGCCAGCCTTCAGCTCACCCTCGTAGACGAACACATAGTTGCTTTGCTTTGTAAGCACCGTGGGAGCATCGATGTTCCAGCCGTTGGGTGTGGCATCGCCCACCATGTAGAGGGTCTCTGCCTCGATAGGCTCAACGGCAGGCTTCTCCTTCTCGCCCAGATACTCGGTAGAGAAGGTCCAGTTGCGCATGTCGAACGACAGCTTGTACTTGCCGTCCTCTGTCACCTTCCATTTGTTGTCGGGATCGCCAGCGTGCATGTCGAACGTCTTGTTCGTGATGTTGGTCTTGCTGATCTCCTCACCCGCTGTCATGGGACGGATGAAGGCAGCGTCCCAGCTGCCCGTTGTGAGGCAGAGCTTCATCTCGCCCTTGTTCAGTGAGCCTGTCCACTCGAAGACCATGGGGTCGGCCTCAGAGGCTGTGAACGGTGTGGGGGCGTCGATGCTCCATCCGTTGGGCGTGGCATCGCCCACCATAAACAAGGTAGAGGTCTTGATGGGCAGGTTGCCCTCAATGATCTTGAGGTCTTTCTCGCCGTCACAACTTGCCAGCATCTGCATGAACAGGAGGCAAAGCAGCGCGAAGAGCGACGTATGTTTGAAATTGATGTTTCGTTTCATAACGTTGAAGTGTTTTTTGTTGTTTCTTTGTTTAACACATTGCTCTCTTCTCACCCGTTACTTGTTGTAGCCCGGGTTCTGCACCAACTTGAGGTTGGCGTTGAGGATGGGTCGCATGATGGGGAAAATCTCGGTGTGGTTGTCGGCATCGGCACCCTTGTCCCACCATGTGCCTCCTGTAGAGAACTTGCCGTAACGGATGAGGTCTATGCGTCGGCGGCTCTCGGCGAAGAACTCGCGTCCCCACTCGTCAAGCATCTCGTCCATATCGAGCTGTGCCTCGCCCTCGGGAGCGTAGAGGTTCTTGTGAAGCATGGCGGCGGGATAGTTGCGCTTGCGCACGCTGTTCAACAGCTTGGCTGCTCCAGCGGTGTCGCCAGCACGCAGCTTACACTCGGCAAGCGAGTAGATGACCTCGGGCAGACGGATCTCGGTGTAGTCGCTCTCCATCTGGTGCTCGTCCTCGTCGCTGTAGAACGGATATTTGGCAAAATGCCATCCTGAGTTGTGGTCGCCGTCGCGCAGGGTGCTCGTTGCCACGTTCAGCCACTTGTTGGGGTTCAGGCCCTGGAACTTGCCAACGGCGTCTCTGATATACAGCTCATAATCGACCTCAGGAGCCTTCACTCGCTTGGTATTGCCGTTCTCATCCTTATATTCGAGGTAGCCATAGAGGAACATTCCCTCGCGCTTGCTGTTGCCGAGGTTCTTGTAGAGCTTCATGCGCTCGTCGCCCTCATACTTGCGGAACTTCTGGATGGGCATGCCCAGTTTGTAGGTCATGAGCACACCGTTGGGGGCGTAGCTCGGTGAGGCAGCATACTTGGTGTTGTGGTCACCGGCCTCGGCCTTGGCATCATGGAAATAGTAGCGAGCGCGTGCAGGTGCCGTCCACCAGTAGGTGTCGGCCTGATAATGCCAGTAGGTATAGTTGGCTGAGCCGGGGAATCCGAAGATCACCTCGTCGCAGTTGTCGTTGTCCCAGTCGAAGGCAGCGTCCCAACGGTCGGCAACCTTATATTTGCCATACTTGCCGTCAAGGATGTCCTGTGCCACCTGTGCGCAGTCGCTGTAATGGTCTTCGCCAATGTAGACCTTGGCGTTGAGGTAGAGACGCACGAGCAGGGCGGCAGCACCTGCCTTGGTCCACTGTCCCTGGATGGATGAGTTGGCACCCAGCTCGGTCTTTGACGTGAGCATGGGTATGCACTCTTTGAGGTCGCTCTCGATAAGGTCGTAGATGACCTTTGGCTCCACCTGTGTCTCGGTGTTCTTTGACACATCGCTGAAGCTCACCGACAACGGCACATGGCGGAAGGCATCGAGCAGACGGATGTAGAACCAGGCGCGGAGCACGCGACACTGGGCCTTGAGGTTGTTAAACTCGGCATCAGAGAAACCGAACTTCTCGGGAGAGATCTTGTCGAGATCCTCTATTACATAATTGCACTGACCGATGCCCTGGAAGCAGCCGTTCCACTCGGTCTGGGCGTCACCACCATCCTCAACGTTCCACTCGTGATAGTGGAGCTTGCGCCATTTGCCGCTGTCGTCCCACCAACCGTCGCGGGTCGGCGTAATGAGCTGGTCGGCAGAAAGCTCGTTGAGCACATGACGGCTCTGGATGCTCCAGAAGGCGTGCTCGAAAGGACGGAATGTGGCTCGCACCACATCCATCTTGGTGTTATAATAGTTTTGTGTTCCTACCTGGTCGTAAAGCGTTTCGCTCAGATCAGTACAACTCGCGAGGGGCAGAGCACAAAGAGCTGCGGATACAATAATATTGAATATCTTCATTGTTTCTTATGTCTTTAGATGAGTGATCAGAAGTCAACTTGCAAACCAACGATAAACTGGCGTGTCGAGGGGAAGTAGGTGCGTGAGCCCTCTGCTCCCGGTGTCAGACCGTTAACCTGGTAGGTAGAGGGGTCTACGCCGCTAAACTTGGTCAGCGTGAACACGTTCTTCATGGTGCCGTAGAGACGCACGCGGTCGAGGAAGCGGCAGCTCTTGGGGTTGAAGGTGTAACCCAGCGTCACCATGTCGAGCTTCAGGTAGTCGCCCTTCTCCAGGAAGTAGTCGCAAACCACGGGGTTGGCGGTGGCAGAGATCTGGAAGTTCTTGCCATAGGCCTTGTGTAAGCGGTTACCTGTGAAGTTGCGTGTGCCATAGTAGAAGTCATGAATGTTGAAGATGTCATAACCGAAGGCACCGCGGAAGAACAGCGAGAGGTCGAAGTTGCGGTAGCGGAAGTTGTGGCTTGTCGACATTGTGAACTTAGGCATACCGTTGCCCACCTTCTGGCGGTCGGCGTCGCTTGCCTGTGAAGCACGAATGATGTCGCCGTCCTTGTCGTAAACGAGCCATTCGCCGTCGGTGGTGTGGCCGGCATATTTCCACATGTAGAAGTTGCCTATCGACTTGCCCTTCTGTATGCGCTGCAGGTTAAAATAAGGATAGGGGTCGCTTGTACCTGCCACGTCATAATAGTCTTGACCGACATACTGTGAGTTGCTGAAGTCGACAAACTTGTTGCTCATGGTAGCTCCCACAACGTTGAAGTCGTAAGAGAAATCTTTGGTGGTCACGGCCTTGACGTTGATATCAAACTCGAAGCCGGTGTTCTTCATCGTTCCCACGTTCACGAAGGTCTCGTCGAAGAGGTAAGGAGGAACCGACACCTTGTAGTTGCCGAGGAGGTCCTGCTGCTTACGGTTGAAGTAGTTGAACGAACCGTAGACGCGGTTGTTGAAGAGCGAGAAGTCGATACCGATGTTCCAGTTCTTGCCTTTCTCCCACTTAAGGTCCGGGTTAACGTTCTTCGAGGGACCCCACACCTGGAAATATTTGCCGTTGTAATAATAATAGCCGAAGCCTGTCATGGTGTTGAGCGAGTTGTAGCTGCCGAAGTCCTGGTTACCGGTGACACCATAGTCGGCGCGAAGCTTCAGGTCGTTAATCCACTTGACGTCCTTCATGAAGCTCTCCTGCGAGATGCGCCAGCCTGCTGACACGGCGGGGAAGTTACCCCACTTGTTGTCGACACCAAACTTTGATGAGCCTTCATGACGGAGCGATGCGGTGAACATGTATTTGCCGTCGAAGTCGTAGCTCACACGTCCGAAGAAAGCGATGAGCTTGCAGTCGTTCTTGTAGCTGCCCATGAGCACCTTGCCTTCTTCCTTGGCATATTCGCCTGTGCCCATATTGTTATAGGTGAGACCGTCGTTGGGGAAATCTTTGTTTTCATTGTTCAAGCCCTCATACTGTGAATATTGGTATGAGTAGCCAGCCATTCCCTTTACGTTGTGCTTGCCGAAGCTACCGGTGTAGTTGGTAAGCCACTCGAGCACATACTGACGCTCCTTGCTGTAAGAGCGGCTTGCCTCGCCATCGTGGCCGTTGTTTATACAGATGGTGCTTGTTGAGGGGCGGAACCACGAGGTGTTGTTGTCATACTGGTGATCGGCGAACATGACCTGTGTTGACAGGTTGTGGTTGCCCTTACCGTCTTTCAGCAGCAGAGGCAGGAGGTTGAGCTTCACGGTGCCGTCCCAGTCGAGAAGCTTGGTGTCGCCGTGATCTTTCTCCAATTTCTGACGCTCCACAGGGTTGGAACCTACGACCTGACCTTGGAAGTTGTAATAGCGTGTGGGGTTCTCGGGATCCATAAGAGGCGTTGTGGGGTTTGCCTCGATGGCATCCTTGAACACGCTCCAGTCGGCCTGGTCGCGGTAGATGATACGCGGTGCCACGTTGGCGGTGAGGGTGAACAGTCCGCCCTTGGTGGTGTGCATCATAGAAGCACGCGCACCATACTCCTCACGCTTGGAGCGGAGGTCGATGCCGTGGGCGTTGCGATAGTCTACGCTCACGCGATAGTTGCTCTGTGCGTTGCCGCCGCTCATTGAGAGGGTGTGCTGGGTGGTGAAACCTGTGCGGCTCACACCATCGAGCCAGTCGAAGTTGCCGCCGAGGTCAACGCCGGTGTCGCCCCATCCGAGACGCACGTCACGATATTCGTCAGCGTTCATCATTTTCAGTTCTTTCTTCATCACGTCCCATGACGCCATGCCCGAGTAAGAGGTGTGCATGTTTCCATCTTTTGTGCCTTTCTTTGTGGTCACCACGATAACGCCGTTTGAGCCGCGTGTGCCGTAGATGGCAGAGGCAGCACCGTCCTTGAGGATGTCGAACGAAGCGATGTCATTGGGGTTGAGGTTGGTGAGGTTGCCGCCAGGCACACCGTCAATGACAACCAACGGGCCAAGACCTGCCGAGCGCGATGACACGCCACGGATCTGGATGCTTGCCTGGTTGTTGGGGTCGCCTGCACCGGTGTTGGTGATGCTCACGCCTGCCACCTTGCCCTGAATCATCATCGAGGGGTCGAGCGAACTGATGGTGAGGAAGTCTTTCTCGCCAACGTGTGAGATGGCAGAGGTAAGTTCCTTCTTGTCCATCGTGCCGTAGCCAATGACCACGACCTCGTTAAGCACATCGTTCTTCTCCTTGAGCGTCACGTTGATGGTCTTGCGGCCGTTCACCTTCTCCATGATGGTCTCGAAGCCCACATAAGAGAACGAGATGGAGCCTGACGAGGCCACTTCTACTGAGTACTTGCCGTCGATGTCAGTGATAGCACCTGTTGATCCGGCTTTCACGCTAACGCCCACGAGCGGCTCACCACCCGGGTCGGTAACGGTACCTGTTACCTTTACTTGTTGGGCAGAGGCCGTAAGCGTAGCAAACAGCAACATGACCCAAAGCACTAATCTAAACTTGGAATTCTGTCTTGTTTTTGATTCCATGATTTCAGTGTTTTTAAGTTATTATATATAATGTGTAAATATTTTCTTGTCTTATTCGGCTTTTAAAGCTTTTGCACGTTATGGCTTTACGGCTTTGCAGCGTTTGGGCTTTTACGGCTTTTAGAGCGTTTGGGCTTTATGGTCTTTAGCTTAACATAGAAGAAAAAGCTTTTTATTTTTAGTGTTATATTCTTGACTTTTGTTTCCAAGAACCACTATATCTGATTTCTTGCTTGTTAGCGATTGCAAATTTAGATAAAAATCGTTATGTAAGTTTAACAAAGTACATTCTAGGTAAATCTTTGTTAAAGATAAACGAATTTAATAGGCTATAAATCAGAATATTACATGAGGCATAAAAATCGGGCCAAGTACATTGAAAATTTTCACTTATGTAAAGAGCAAGCAGAAAAACAGAGTCAAAAAAAAGATAGAAAACGAACAAAAGGAAGGAAATATTGATGAAAGACGGGCAAAAATATAAAGCAGCTGTTTCTCTATGCACGGGCAATAGAGAAACAACTGCTTTACTTATTATAAGCAAGCGCGTGCAAAAATTCACATCGTTCACGACGCTTGCGTCTGTTTATGCCAAAGGCAAAATGTTTTCAGCTTATTTAGAGGGGAAGCTTGTAACCAACGGTAAACTGGAACACGCTGTTCTTGTTGTCCTCATCCTTGAAGGCTTTGGTCAGACCAAAGTTGTAGCGACCCTCAATAACGAAGTTGCTGAACTCATAGCTCAAGCCGATAGGCATAGACAGCTCAAAGGTGTTCTCGTCAATGCCATCTGTCTGTACAGAGTTGTCACCCGACTTAGCCTTAGCCTTGTTGTTAATGCAGAAAGCGGGCTGCAAGCCGAGCTTAACGGCGAAACCAGGAGCTACATAAACGTTAGCGAGAACGGGAATGTTGATGTAGTCGAGCTTGTAAGTATAATCTACTTTGTTTTCAGTAGCTGTGCATCCCTGCATAGAATAGAGAGCGCCGAAGCTTACACCCAACATGTCTGATGCCTGATACATGAACTCTGCACCTGCAACAAGGCCAAAGCGAGGATCGGTGTCGTCTGCCTTTGTAAGAGAAGCGATGTTAAGACCTACTTTAGGCTGGATTGAGAATGATCCAACGGGCTGCTGTGCGAATGTAGCAACTGAAGAAATCAGCAACGCTGCGATAGCAATTAACTTTTTCATAATTAATGTTGTTTTAAAAATTAATGAATAATTTGTGTGTTGAAAGCCTGCCGGTCGCGACAGGTTTACAGCGGCAAAGATATTATTTCTATCATAATTAGCCAAGAAAAAGGCTAAATAAAATGCGAACTAGTAGAAAAAACAAACAAAAATAGAGTAAACTCTACCAATTTATTACCTTTTTACCCTTCTTTATCCTCTTTTACAAGCTATAACACGAAGGTAATGTCGGCAGTTACGACCTTGTTCCAAGAGAAGGTTTTTACAAGACTTTGCGCCGACACGGCATCGGGTGTGGGCTGCAAGCCAGCGGCATGTGCCAACAGACCGATGATCTGATTGGGGGTGAAGCGTTGACGCAGGCAGCCCATGTCAAGACTCTTGTCGCGTTTCGACAGGCGCTGACCAGCGGTGTTGCAGAGGAGCGGCAAATGGGTGAAGCGTGGTGGCGTGAAGCCTAACTGTTGGGCAAGGTATATCTGTTGCGGCGAGGAGAGGAGCAGGTCACGGCCGCGCACCACCTCGTTAATGCCCATCAGAGCATCATCCACAACGACAGCGAGCTGATAGGCCCACGCCCCATCCTTGCGACGCACAATGAAATCGCCACACTGGGTTGTGAGGTCCACGGTGTGGGTGCCATAATGTCCGTCGGTGAAGGTCACGATGCCCCTACCCTCGTCTGGCACCTTCATGCGCAGGGCAGCAGGACCTTTGCGTGCCTCAGGTGGTAGGTTGCGACAGGTTCCCTTGTAGACGACACGTCCGTCGCTCTCGTGTGGCGCCTGTGTGGCAAGGATGTCGCCACGGGTGCAATAGCATGGGTAGATAAGGCCCGCATCGGTGAGTTGTTGCAGATAACGGGCGTAGATGTCGCCACGCTGGCTCTGCCAGCACGGCTTGCCATCCCATTCTAAGCCAAGCCATTGCAGGTCGTCCATCAGCATGTCGGCATATTCGTGACGCGACCGTTGCGGGTCTATGTCTTCAATGCGAAGCAGCCATGTGCCACCTTGCGCCCTTGCCGACAGCCACGACAGCAAAGCGCTAAACACGTTGCCGAGGTGCATGCGTCCCGTTGGCGATGGCGCGAAACGGCCACAGACAGAAGAACGGTTGTTCATTGTCTACCCCCTACTTCTTCAGTTCCTTCTCAATGGCGGGCACGATGATGCTCTCCATCACGTCATATCCAGCGGCGTTGGGGTGAACGGTGTCGTTCTGATAATCTTTGTTCAAGCCGAGACCATCGGGTGAGAGCATGGCAGAGAAATAGTCGACATACTGAATTTTGTGTGCCTGGCAATAGGCTTTCACGCGGTTGTTAAGGTGACGGATCTTCTGCATGGCATCTGTAATCTCGGGACGCCACTTAAACGACTGGGCAGGCAGCGTGGAGCAGAGAATGACCTTTATGCCGTTGGCACGCGCCATGTCGACCATCGACAGCACGTTACCGAAGGTGTGGTCCTCATCATAAGCGCCTGTGTTCTCAGCGATGTCGTTGGTGCCATAGTTGATGACCACAACACGCGGTTTGAGGTCTATGACGTCCTGACGGAAGCGGAGCAGAAACTGGTATGAGGTCTGTCCACTGATGCCACGGCCAATGTAACCATGACTCTTGAAGAAGTCGGGATGCATAGATGCCCAAATATCGGTTATGGAGTTGCCCATAAACACTACTCTCTTGTCTTTCTTCGACGGTTCAGGCAGCTGCGCGTTAGCAGCCGCATAACGTTTAAAATCGGCGAAATCGTGCTTCTGAGCACTTACGCCAAGCGAGCAGAGCAGTAGCCCTGCTGCGAATATCAATGCTTTTGGTTTCATAATAATATAATGGAAAGCCCCACCCCCACGCCGCTTTGCGGCTTCCCCCTCCCCTTAGGGAGGGGAGTGAATGGCCAGGGCTATAGGAATTTTGATTTTTGAATTTTGAATTTTGAATTATCGGCTTTCAGCCGATGTTGAGTTTTCGAATTTTGATTTTTCCTTTTTAAAAGGCTATCGAATTCTTCACTCATCACTCTTCGTTCTTCACTTAAAAGAGGCCATAGAATTCTTCACTCTTCACTCTTCACTCTTCGTTTATTACGGCGCCAGCCTTTTTTACCTTTTTACCCTTTTTACCTTTTTACCTTTAAAAAAGCCTTTAAAGCTGGCTCTCACCCTCCACATATTCTTCTATGAAGAGGTGTTCGCCATCGAACATGGCGTAGGTAAACTGAGAGATCCAATCGCCGAGGATGAGCATGCGGCTCTTGCGCGAGAGCTTAAGGTCCAGCTCGATGTGACGGTGACCATAGACGAAGAAGTCGATGTCCTGATGCGTCTTCATATAATCTTTCGTGAAGAGCACCAGATGCTCGCGGTCCTCGCCCATGTAAGGCGGCTCTGTGCCATCCTCACGCTTCAGACGGCTGTGCTTTGCCCATGACAGACCGAGCCACATGCCCCAACGGGGATGGATGGCGTTAAGCAACTTCTGGCACATACGGTTATGGAACAGCCAACGCAAAAGCTTAAACTTATTGTCCGGGTCACCTAATCCGTCGCCGTGGGCAAGGAAGAACACCTTGTCGCCAATCTCGGTTGTTACAGGCTTGGTGTGAACGATCATGCCACACTCTTGCTCCAGGTATCCGTATGTCCAGAGATCATGGTTGCCGGTGAAGAAATGCACCTCCACTCCCATGTCTGTAAGATCCGATATCTTACCCAGAAAGCGCGTGTAGCCTTTGGGCACGACATAACGATACTCGTCCCAGAAGTCGAACATGTCGCCGAGCAGATAAACCGCCGATGCCTTGTGCTTTATGCTGTCAAGAAACCTCACGAGCCGACGTTCCTGTGTGCGGGCGTGAGGTATGGCCCATGATCCAAGATGGGCATCGCTAAGGAAATAGACATTCTTCATAACGAGTAATGTTTAAGTGTTTCTGATTTTTTTAATTTAGTCGAAGCCCAACTCCACGCGAGCCTCTTCGGTCATCATGCTCTTGTCCCATTCGGGTTCGAACACGAGGTTCACGTTTGCCGACTTTACACCCTCTATGGTGTCTACCTTCTGACGCACATCCTCAAGAATGAAATCGGCGGCAGGGCATGATGGAGCCGTGAATGTCATGTCGATGTCAACGATGCCTTCATCGTTAACCTCTACACGGTATATAAGTCCGAGGTCGTAGATGTTGACTGGAATCTCGGGGTCATACACGGTCTTGAGCACATCAACGATGCGTTCTTCTATCTTTGTCTTTTCTTCCTGTGTCATTTTTTCGAATGTTTCTGCTTTATCGTTAATAAAATGTGATTGCAATGATCAATATGCAAACTTACAAAAAATATCGCACTTTCATGGCCTAAGAGCACAAAATTTTATCGTTTCACCCTCTCCCACATTACATTTTTTGTCCTTTAGGGTGTCGCATTCCTACCAATACGACACCTGAACAGGGGGAATGCGACACAAAAGTGGAGCAATGAGACAGGTTTAATCTCAAAAAAAGATTACTTTTGCAGAAGTTAATAAGTAAGAAAATTGAGTGGTAATAAAGTTTGGCAGAAAGCCAAAAGAAAAAAAAGAGAAAACGAAAACAGCACAAGTAACTGCTAGACCAACACTGAACGATTGTTAGATTCAATGGAAAACCAACATCTTTCAAATTTACTGGACTGACTTAACGAAGGAACAAGGGCTTGGAGTTTTTACACTCTTAGCCCATTTTTATATGTTTTTAAAAAGAGCAAGAAGGCGCGTCATAACAATCAAGAAGGCGCGTCATAATGATCAAGAAGGCACGTCATAATTATTAAGGCCTGAGAAAATTCATAAAATTGTTTAGAGACAAGGCGTTGGTGTTTGAAATAAAAATTGTAATTTTGCATTCGACAAAAGCTTTTGACCAATGGACACTTTGTTTCTACTTCAATTTGCGTGTTTCATCTTCATGATTCTAAACGCAGGCATCTTGATTGTCAGCCGAATTCATGTGAGATGGGTAAACAAACGCTATGAGCGTTCACGCAAACTCATCATAGCCGCCATGCTTGGTCTGGCGGGACAATATCTTCTACAGATGGCCTTTGGCCTTCGTGCCTCTGGCGACGACCTTGGAGCCATCGTCAACATTTTAATCTACTCACCTTGCTTCACTCTCATCGCATTGGGCATCTACAACGTCATTGCCCCTCATGCCCATTTCAGACAGATGAACCTTGTGTGTGGCGTGCTATATGCTGCCATTGTAGGAACATTCTTGCTTGGCTTCTACAGCAAGCAAAGCATACACATCGGGTGGTGGCTCTATCTCATGCTCGCTTTCTACACCGCAAATACGGTCTATTGCGTAATAAAAAATTTCATAGAGATGAGGCGACGCAAGAAGATGCTTGAACAGATGAGCGGCACAGACCTCTTGCCGTACGTCCGCTATTCTAATGCAAGCCTCTTCAACATAAGCTGCATCGCCGTCGTGATGCCGTTCGTCATTCTGAAAACACCGTTGCTTTATGTCATAGGCCCGATTGGCCTGTGCGCCTTATTCTTCTTTATAATGACCTTCGTAGCCTTAGGCAACAGCTACACACCCAGCGACGAACTGCTTGACAAAGAGGATGACAAAGAAGAAAGCGTCAAGAAGGCAGATGACAGCGAGACAAGCAAAAGCGAGGAAGACAACAACCATACAGCATCGACCGCAAAGGGTGGTGCACAATCGAAGCCAACCGAGCTGTCGAAGGAACGCACAGAGTGCATAAAAGCGCTGCTCGACCGTTGGTGCAGAAGGCATGGCTATAAAGACAGCTCAGCAAACATGATGACGCTGTCGCTTGCCATTGGCGTCTCCAAGGACGAGCTTACGCTTTATTTCGACCAATGCCTCAACTCAACGTTCAGGGTGTGGCTCAGCGACATCAGGTTTGACGCTGCAAAAGCAATGATGATAAAATATCCCGACTATAGCAACGACATCATCTCCACCGAATGTGGCTTCTCATCGCGCACACACCTTTACCGCGTCTTTAAACAACGTGTGTTCTGCACCCCGACCGTTTGGAGAGAGAACAACAAGCTATGATTCTTTAAAGACAAGCTTAATCTTTCTTATCGCTATCTTTCATTCTCATCACGCGCTTCTTGTAGCTACTTATGATCTGTCCGTTAAGGGTCACGGTCTCAATGGTGTAGCCGATGTTTAGCTTCTTTGTCGAGGTGTTGTAAGAGAAGCTTGGGGTTGAGAGCTTTATGTTGCCCGTCTGTTTTGCTCCACCCACCTTATAGGTAAAATTGACGGTCTGTGCAGGCACGCTGAACGATGCGATGTTGTTATAATAGCGCACCAAGGTGTAGCTGTCTTCCACATCATCGGCCTTCACCGTAGCCACAGCCTCATCCAGTCCGTTTGCTTCCGACATGACAGAGGGTAGAATCTGCTCCACGGGCACCGTAAACTTAACATGATCCTCTGACACGTTTACATCTATTGCCGATGTTGTGATGTTATCGCCATAGATGGCGAGCGACTGATAGTGGCCATACATCTGCGCCTTGTCGTTTGCAGAGAGCGTGTCGTCACCGTCGTTGTCGCTGCTGCACGATGCCGTTGTTGCTATCGTTGCGATGAGCATCATTGCCCATACAATCATTCTGTTCATTGTTTTCATAACTTTACCTGATTTTCTGTATTTCTAATTTTTCTATATTTCCGATTTTTCAATATTTCCGATTTTCTGTATTTCAGCTTTTTCTTTATTTTTATTTTTCCGCATTTAGCTTAAATCCGAAAGCCGGTGCGTCATCGTCGGCAATCAAACAATAAGCTCACAGTTTTCCATTCTCACGATAAGAATAATAATCGCCATCGGATATTATGAGATGGTCAAGAAAATAAAGGCGCATGGTCTGACACGCCTTTTCCACGCGTTGCGTTATGCGGTCATCGTCACCACTGGCGTGGTTGTTGCCGCTCGGATGGTTGTGGCAGAGAGCCACCACCGTGGCGTTGCAGAGGATAGCCTCACGGCAGATCACCCTCACATCAACAGCCGTCTCACTGATGCCGCCATGCGATATACGCGCTGCCTTGATGAGCTTAAAGTTCTGGTTCATGAGCAGCACCCACGCCTCCTCCACATCGAGGTCTTGCATGCGTGGGTGCATATATTCGTAGATGGCCTGTGCCGAGCCGAGGTCTGCACGCTCCTCTGCCTTTTCACGCTGCCTGCGCTTACCAAGCTCACACGCAGCAAGAATGGTCACAGCCTTTGCCTCTCCCACGCCCTTGTAGCGCATGAGGTCGGCAATCGACATCTTTCCCAACGTGTTGAGATTGTCGTTACAGTCGTGAAGCACCAGCTTCATCAGCTCCACAGCCGTCATCTTGGGCGTGCCCGAGCCAATGAGGATGGCCAGCAGTTCGGCGTTTGACAAGGCAGCAGCGCCTTGCGCCATAAGTTTTTCGCGCGGGCGGTCTTCCATCGCCCAGTCGGTTATGCGCAGAGAGTCAGAATCGGTCGTCATGCTTTTTTGTTTTTAAAGCCTATTTATCGTTTTAACGCCTTCTTATCTTTCGGACGCCTACTTATAGAAAGTTTTTTCGAAGGCAGAAAACTCGTCCTTGCCGCAGACGCAGCGTTTCCACCATGCCTCAATGAAGCCAAAGCCGTAGCCCATGAGCTGTGTGAAGGCGGCGCGTATGCTGAGCACGCCAATCTTAAGGCTGTGGTTCTGACGCGACGAGTCGATGAATATCAACAGCGAGTAGAGCACCAACGGCAGAAGGGCTGCGCCACAAATAATGCCGCCAAAAGGCGGGTCACAATGGCGCAACACGGTAGCTCCCAACACCATGCCTACCACAAAGAGCAGAAGGAGGAACAGCACACCCACCGTGAAGACCATCGGCAGGAGATGCACCAGCTTCAACGATTCTGGATATTTCTTATATAGGTTTATGCGGGCAATGCCGCTGTTGTAGACCTGACGGAAGAACTTGCGGAAGTCGGTGCGGCGCTTATGCCACACCCATGCCTCAGGAAACAGTCGGCAGCGGTAGCCGCCCTTGAATATGCGTATGCTGAAGTCAATGTCCTCGCCAAAGCGCATTGACGAGAAGCCGCCGAGCTGCTCATAGACCTCGCGACGGATGCCCATGTTGAACGAGCGTGGATAAAACTTGTCGAGCTTCTTCTTGCCACCGCGTATGCCGCCGGTTGTGAAGAAAGAGGTCATGCTGTAGGAGATGGCCTTTTGGGTGGGGGTGAAAGAGGGGTGTGCGCTGTCGGGACCGCCGAAGGCATCGGCAGGCTCGCGCTGCAACTCTTGCTCTACAGCAGCGAGATAGCCGTCGGGCAGCACCACGTCGCTGTCGAGAATGATGACATACTCGCCTTGTGCACGCTCCACGCCATAGTTGCGGCTCTGTCCGGGACCCGAGTTGGGTTTGTCAAAATAGTGGATGTCGAGCTGTGTGGCATACTTCTCACACACATCGCGGCACGGCACCTGCGACCCGTCTTCCACAACGATTACCTCAAAACCTCTGACGGTCTGTCGCGTGAGGCTCTGAAGCAACTCGTCAACCTCGTCGGGGCGGTTGAACACAGGCACGATAAAACTGAATCTTGTCATCATAATAAAAAAAATTGGCTGTTGGTATGTTTAGGCCGATCTATCGGCAAAAAGCCTTTCTATCGGTCAAAAGCCGTTCCGTCGGCTCCAAAAAAGCAAAATGGCTTACAGCTTATGCCTATACACCCCGCCAGGTGGCGGCCATACGTCATAAACTATAAGCCATTCAAGCTATAAGACTAAAAACTGGAAATGTTTTTCTTACTCCTTAACGCGCTGCAAGTAGCTGCCGTCACGAGTGTCTACCTGCACGAGGTCGCCCTCGTTCACGAACAGAGGCACGCGAACCTCTACGCCTGTCTCCAGAGTGGCGGGCTTCAAGGTGTTGGTAGCGGTGTCGCCCTTGATTCCAGGTTCTGAGTGGGTCACACGCAGATTGGTCTTAACAGGCATCTCACCGAAGAGCACGGTCTCGGTGTCAGCGTCAGACACAACCTCAATGATGTCGCTCTCCTTCATGAAGTCAACACCTGTGATGAGATCATGAGCGATAGGAATCTGGTCATAAGTTTCCTGGTTCATGAAGATGTAATCTTCACCCTCCTTGTAGAGGTACTGGTAGGGACGGCGCTCCACGCGTACATCCTCCAACTTCTCGCTGATGTCGAAACGACGCTCAAGCACGCGTCCGTCAACAACATTCTTCAGCTTCACACGCATGAAGGTGTTACCCTTGCCGGGCTTTACATGCAGGAAGTCGATGACGAAGAACAGTTTGCCATCCATACGGATGCATGTTCCCATCTTAATGTCTTGTGAATTGATCATATTGATTTTCTATTAAAACTTTTGAAATTTTATTCTCGTTTCATCAAATGCGCTGCAAAGGTACTGCAAATTTGGAAAAAAACCTAAATATTTGGGATAAAAAACTCTTTATTCTTGGTTAATTCTTGGTTAATTCAAAAGAAATGAGTAATTTTGCAGCCCGTAGCGAGAATAATAACAAATAAAAATTATAAAAAACAATGAAAAGAACATTTCAGCCGCACAACAGAAGAAGAGTGAACAAGCACGGCTTCCGTGAGAGAATGGCTACTAAGAATGGTCGTCGCGTATTGGCTTCTCGCCGCGCTCATGGCCGCAAGAAGTTGACTGTATCTGACGAGCACCACGGAAAATAATTTCCGCCCCTCTTGCTCTCAGAGCAAGGACCGCTCGTTGTCACGACGACAAAAAGCAGCAGAAACCACACCGCAAGGAGTGATTTCTTGCTGCTTTTTTGTTTTTTAAGAAAAGACGAATTTGTATTTAAGACAAGAAGAAAAGGCAAAAAAGGAAGAAAAGAACAAAAGAAACTCTATAACCCAACAAACAGCAATCAATTAACATGAAACAATCATTACTCAAGCTTTTCGTTACAGCCTTCGTGATCGCCACTACAGCAGTGGGAGCCATGGCGCAGATTCCGCACGACTACTATCAGAGCCTTAAAGGCAAGAAAGGAGCAGAGCTGAAGACAGCCATCCATAACCTTGTGAAAGAGGCTTATGTGCTTTCTTACGGCAGCAAAGACGGCTCCACATGGTGGGGCTTCTACCTCACCGACAACGACAACGGCAAGGTCATTGACCGTTATAGCAACAATACCTACATGTTTGGCGAGCGAGGCAAGTCGGTCTCAGGAACCAACATCGAGCACTCGTTTCCAAAGAGTTGGTGGGGCGGCACAGAGACGCAAGCCTATAAGGACCTGTTCAACCTCATGCCCAGCGACAAAACAGCCAACATACAGAAGAGCAACTACGGCATGGGCGTCGTGACCCAGACATCGGGCAAGGGCTATTATAACAACGACTGCATAAAAGTGGGCGACAGCGGCATGGGCTTCAAGGTGTGGCAGCCGTCGAAATACTGGCAAGGCGATTTTGCCCGTGGCTACATGTACATGGCCACAGCCTACCAAGATTATGTTTGGGCAAGCAACGAGGCCAAAAGCTCGCTTGAGCAGAACGAATGGCCCACGCTTCAAAAGTGGGCTTACACCTTATATATAAAGTGGGCTAAGGAAGACCCCGTCAACGAGATTGAGGTGAAACGCAACAATGCGGTCTACAGCATACAGGGCAACCGCAACCCTTACATCGACTTTCCTAATCTCATGGAGTATGTATGGGGCGACAGCATCGACGTGGCGTTCGACCCTGAGACCAGCGTCAAGTCGACAATAATACTTAAAGACAACAACGTGCCCATTCCCGCCACCCCCGACGGCACCATGACGCTTTACATGCGCAACTTCGGCCGCAACGCCGACGGCTGCACCGTAGCTACAGCTCAGGCTCCTGCCTCGGGCAAGGACGTGTGGACACGCGACGTGAAATATGGCTGGGTTGCCAATGCTTTTAACGGCAAGGCTTATGCCTCTGACGCGTCGCTCACTACTCCCGAAATCAGTCTAAAAGAAGTGGACAACGCAAAGTTCCGCTTCAAGCACGCATTAAACAAATGCACCGAAGACCCCACACATTATCTTAGCGTAGAGGTTCTGTGCGAGGGCAAGGCCACAAAGATAGAGGGCATAACATGGCCCGAAGGTACCAACTGGACCTTTAAACCGGCCGGCGAATTTGACCTCACCCCGTTTGTAGGCAAGACCATAAAAATTGCGTTCCACTACACCAGCACCGCCTCGCTTGCCAGCACATGGGAGATTGCGAGCCTTGAGGTGGAAGGCAAGAAAACGCCCACAGCCATCGCCACACCATCTCTCACCACACAGGGCTTCGACCCCTCAAAGCCATACGAGGTCTACAGCCTTAGCGGCATCAAGCTTCCCTCAACAACGCAGGGCGTGGTGATTGTGAGACAGAACGGAAAGAGTTGGAAGGTCGTAAAATAAAAAGGAAGTTATCGGAAATTAAAAAAAAGGAATTTATCGGAAGTTTAAAAAAAGGAATTTATCGGAAGTTAAAAAGAAGTTAATCCATCTTCGATGGATGGAAGTTAACGGACAATAGCTTTTCTTTTAGAGAGCAATGCATATCTTTTAGAGAGCAATGCATATGTCCGTTAACTTCCGTTAACTTCGGGCGAAGCCCTAACTTCCGATAAATTCCTTTTTTATCCGTTATCTTCCGATAAATTCCTTTTCCTTTTATCTTCCGATAAATTCCTTTTTTATTCTATTTATTTCTTCAGCAAGTTCATTGTGTCCTTGGCAATCATCAGCTCCTCGTCGGTGGGGATAACGCAAACAGTAACCTTCGAGTCGGGAGTAGAGATGATAGCCTCTTCACCGCGCACCTTGTTGGCCTCAGCATCCATCTTCACGCCAAGGAACTCAAGACCCGAGCAAGCCTCAAGACGTGTGCCTACCTGGTTCTCGCCAACGCCTGCTGTCCAGACGATGATGTCAACACCACCCATAGCGGCAGCGTAAGCGCCGATATATTTCTTGATGCGATAGTTGTACATGTTAAGCGCCAGCTTGGCACGCTCGTTGCCCTCAGCAGCAGCACTCTCGATCTCGCGCATGTCTGAAGAGATGCCTGTTATGCCGAGCACACCGCTCTTCTTGTTCAAGAAGTCGGCCATCTCCTGAGGCTGCATGTTAAGCTTCTCCATGAGGAAGGTCACGGCAGAAGGGTCGATATCGCCAGAGCGGCTACCCATCATCACGCCAGCCAGAGGAGTGAGACCCATAGAGGTGTCCACACACTTGCCAAACTTAACAGCCGACACAGAAGCGCCGTTGCCGATGTGGCATGTGATGATGCGCTGTGTTTTGATGTCGCGGCCCAGGAACTCGCACACGCGCTGTGACACATAGCGGTGACTGGTTCCGTGGAAGCCGTAGCGGCGCACATGATATTTCTCATAGAGCTCATAAGGAATGGCGTAGAGATAAGCATAGTCGGGCATGGTGCTATGGAAGGCGTTGTCAAACACACACACCTGGGGAGTGTTAGGCATGAGCTTGTCAACGGCACGGATGCCTTTCAGGTGGCCGGCGTTGTGAACGGGTGCGAGATCGCAAAGGCTCTCGATACCTTTCTCCACGCTCTCGTCAACAATAACGCTCTTCTCATAGAGGTCGCCGCCCTGCACAATGCGGTGGCCCACAGCGTCGATCTCCTCAAGGCTCTTGATAGCGCCAATCTCCGGGTCGAGCAGACACTGGAACACGAAATTCACGCCTTCCTTATGGTCAGGCATGTCGTGCATAATCTTTTTCTTCTCGCCGTTAGGCAATGTCACCTTGATGAAAGCCTCATCGAGGCCGATACGTTCAACACCTCCTGCTGCAAGCACAGAGTTGTCGTCCATATTATAAAGTTTGTATTTGATTGATGAACTACCGCAGTTCAGAACAAGTACTTTCATATTCTTGATTTTTGATTTTTGAATTTTGAATTTTGAATTAATGGCCAGTGGCCATTGGCCCTTGGCCATTTTTGAATTTTGATTTTTGAATTTTGAATTATCGCTTCGCGATTTTGAATTATTTATTTTGGATTTTTACTCTCTTGAGATATTCATTTTTATGAGATATTCATTTTTATGAGATATTCATTTTTATGAGATATTCATTTTTATGAGATATTCATTTTTATGAAATAATCTTCTTTGAGATATTCAATTATGATTTTAAGTTATTTAAAGCTTATTCTTTTGTTGTCATTTTTTTTGTGACAGATACAAGCAAACGTTTTAACTCTTCACAATCTCTATAGATTGAATCAAACTGTTTTCCCGTTATATATTGAGTGCGGTGAAGCAATTTCAACCAATATAGGGTTTCGTTTGCTTCTTTCAATGAGATATAAAGCTTAGCGACAAAATCGTTCTTGCTTATGGCACATTGTGCTTCTGCCACGTTTGCCCCAATGCTTGTTCCACTTCGAAACATTTGGTCGGCAATGCGATATTCGTTTTTCTCTTCATTCAAGAATCGACATAACGATACCACACGAATGGAGAAATTCATGCATTTGTCTTCCAAAATATTTCCAAAGTCACTCATCGTCACAAATTATACGAGATAAAGCATAATTGAATAAATCCAATCGCAATCGTTGAAAATTCCATTCAATAAGAATTCTCAATAAATGAAAAATTCAGAATGAAAAATTCAAAATGAAAAATTCAAAATGAAAAATTCAAAATGAAAAATTCAAAAATGAAAAATTCAAAATCGCGAAGCGACAATTCAAAATTCAAAACTCAAAACTCAAAAATTACTTTTTCGCATCCATAGCCTGGCAAGCTGTGATAGCCACCATGTAGTAGATATCTTCTACAGAGCAGCCGCGGCTCAGGTCGTTGACAGGACGGGCGATGCCCTGGAGGATAGGACCGATGGCGATGGCACCACCCAGACGCTGCACGAGCTTATAGCCGATGTTGCCCACCTCAAGACAAGGCACAACGAGCACGTTGGCATGACCGGCGATGTCGCTACCGGGAGCCTTTTTCTCGCCTACAGAGGGCACGAGAGCAGCATCAGCCTGCAGCTCACCGTCAAGCTTCAGCTCGGGATCAAGCTCATGAGCCAGCTTTGTGGCCTCCACAACCTTGTCAACAACCTCATGCTTGGCGCTACCCTTGGTAGAGAAGCTCAGCATTGCCACACGCGGCTCGGCTATGCCTGCAACCGACTGTGCTGTGCGTGCTGTGCACACAGCGATCTGTGCCAGCTGGTTAGCATCGGGCATAGGTGTAACGGCAACGTCGCCCATCACGACCACGCCGTCCTGACCATACTCCTTCTTGTCGGTGATGAGCAGCATGGCACCGCTCACGCATGTGATGCCGGGAGCACACTTGATAATCTGCAATGCAGGGCGCAGGGTGTCGCCCGTTGTACTGAGGGCACCGCTGATCTGTCCGTCGGCACCTTCGGTCTTGATAATCATGCATCCCAGGTAGAGCGGGTTCTTAACGAGCTCGCGGGCCTGCTCAATGGTCATGCCCTTCTTCTTGCGCAGCTCAGCCAGCAAGGCAGCATACTCCTCACTCTTAGGATTGTTCAGAGGGTCAATGATGGTAGCCTTGTCGAGGTGTGTGAGCCCCCACTCTGCTCCCAGTTTCTTTATTTCCTCCGGATTACCGATGAGGATGATGTCTGCGATGTCGTCAGCCAGTACTCGGTCGGCGGCCTTAAGAGTGCGCTCCTCAGTTGCCTCGGGGAGCACGATGCGTTGCTTGTCGCTCTTGGCGCGTGCAACAATCTTCTGTAATAAATCCATAATTTATCTAGTAAAAATATTTTTTGTAGGTAACGCCCTTAAAGAATTGTCTTGTTTGGGTGATAAAAGAACGCTTTGGCAAGATTGCAATATACACATTGCAAAATCCGACTGCAAAATTACACAAAATATCGATGCCATGGAAAGAAAAAAGAGGAATAATTATTAAAAAGGAGCAATAATTATCTTTACGCACAAGAATAGGCAAGAAAAAGATTATCAACACCCAAAAAGGCGTCAGCAGAGACAAAAAAAGGTCACACGGCAACCGTGTGACCATATAATAAGGTTAAGCTTTACCTCTGCCCGAAGCCTTAGCTCTTCATCTCGCGTGCCAGCAGGCTCTCCAGCTCCTCAGCCGAGAGTCGCAGTTTGAACTCGCCTTTTATCGCCACCGATATGCGTCCCGTCTCTTCCGAGCACACGATAGCAATGGCATCGCTGTCTTGTGAGATGCCGAGGGCGGCACGGTGTCGCAGACCCAGCTCCTTCGGTATGCTGTGGCTGTGGCTCACAGGCAGAATACATCCCGCTGCCTTTATGCGTTTATCGGCAATGACCATTGCCCCGTCGTGCAACGGCGAGTTTTTAAAGAAGATGTTTTCGATAAGCCGTTGGTTGATGTTGGCGTCAATACGGTCGCCCGTGTCAACGATGTCGTCGAGGCGAATTGCCCTTTCTATAACGATAAGCGCTCCCACCTTTCCGCGTGCCATGTCCATGCATGCCAGCACGATAGGCATGATGGTCTCTTTATCCTCATCGGTGATCGACTTATGAGACGAGAAGAGCCTTGTCAGGGCTCTCACCCTCTGGTGTGCTCCAAGCGAATAGAGAAACTTGCGTATCTCCTCCTGAAAGAGCACGATGATACCTATCACACCCACGCTCACCAGTTTGTCGAGTATTGATCCGAGCAGGCGCATCTCCAGCACCTGACTGACGAACAGCCACACGAGCACAAACACCATGATGCCTATGAACACGTTCAGCGAACGGCTCTCCTTCATCAATCGGTAGATATAATACAAGATCAAAGCCACCAAAAAGATGTCGATGATATCCTTTATTCCGAATTCAAACATAAGTTAAGTGAAAAGTTTTTAAAAGTGAAGAGTGAAGAGTGAAGAGTGAAGAGTGAAGAATTCAATAGTCTTCTTTTAAGAGGAAAATTCAAAACTCAAAAATTCAACATCGGCTGAAAGCCGATAATTCAAAATTCAAAACTCAAAATTCAAAACTCAATTATCTTCACACACTCCCACGCCTCCCTCACATCATGCACCCTCAATATCGCCGCCCCCTTCATCAGCGAAATGGTGTTGAGCACCGTTGTGCCGTTGAGCGATGTTGTGGGGTCTCCGCCTATCAGCTTGAAGATCATACTCTTGCGCGACACGCCCACGAGCACAGGCAGTTCAAGGGTGAGCAGACGTTCAGCCTCCGACAGGATAGCATAGTTTTCGTCGAGCGTCTTGCCGAAGCCATAGCCGGGGTCGAGGATAATGTCCTTGGCGCCATAGTCGCGCAGCGTCTGCACCTCTTCGGCAAAGGCTTTGAGCATGTCGTGCATGTTGCTCTTCACCGACATGAGGATGTAAGGCACCTTCAGCTCGCCCACCGTCTTGAACATGTTGCCCTGCTCGTGGATGGGCGTGTCTACGATGCCCGTGATGCCGCCCTCCGACACATCGTTGATGATGTCAGCGCCAAACTCCTCAATGCAGCGGCGCGCCACCAGCGGGCGGTAGGTGTCTACGGAGATCGGGGCATCGGGCTGTTCACGGCGCACGATGGCGATGGCACGTTTCAGACGTTCCGTCTCCTCCTCCTCGCTCACCTCCACGGCACCTGGACGTGTAGAGAACGCCCCCACGTCAATAAAGGTGCCACCTTCATCCATGATCTGGTTGGCACGGTCAGCAATCTCACGCTCCGTCTGTTTACGGCTGCCACTGTATAACGAGTCGGGTGTGGCGTTAAGAATGCCCATCACCTTGGGCGTTGAGAGGTCTATGAGTCGTCCTCGGACGTTTATCGTGTTATGATTCATTTTCTTTCCTGTTGTTTAGCTCAAAAAAAATTATTGCGCATGCAAAAATAAGCATATTATTTTGATTTTATCAAAAAAACGGAGTTTAATTATAATCAGTTTCGCAACTTTAGCTTAACTTTGCAGCAGTTAAGCCAAAACGCGCAACGACAGACGAAGCGTAGACAGAGCAAGAACAAAGAAAGAACGAAACAGAGAAAGAACGAAACAAAAAAAAATAGAAAAGCAATGGACATAACAGAGCTTTACAAAATTTTCCAGCAACACCCCGTTGTCACAACCGACAGTCGCGACTGTCCCGAAGGAAGCATCTTCTTCGCGCTCAAGGGCGAATCGTTCGACGGCAACAAGTTTGCAGCAGCAGCTCTTGACAAGGGCTGCGCCTATGCTGTGGTCGACGAGACCGAATATGCCGTTGAGGGCGACCCGCGCTTCATCCTCACCGACAACTGTCTGCACACCTTGCAGCAGCTTGCCTTGCATCACCGCCGCACCCTCGGCACAAAGATCATAGGCGTCACAGGCACCAACGGCAAGACCACAACCAAGGAGTTGCTTGCTGCCGTCCTGGGCGAGCGTTACAACGTGCTCTTCACGCAAGGCAACTTCAACAACGACATCGGCGTGCCCAAGACCTTGCTGCGCCTCACCAAGGACCATGAGATCGCTGTCGTGGAGATGGGCGCAAGCCATCCCGGCGACATCAAGACCCTTGTCGACATCGTGGAACCCGACTGTGGCATCATCACCAACGTGGGACGTGCTCACCTTCAGGGCTTCGGCTCCTTCGAAGGGGTGGTAAAGACCAAGGGCGAGCTCTACGACTTCTTGCGCACACGCCCCGACAGCGTGGTGTTCATACACAACGACAACGACCATCTGCTCGGCATCGCCCACGACCTCAAGCTCGTGCGCTACGGCTGCATAGCCTCGCCCGACCTCTACGTCTACGGACAGGTCACAGAGTGTGCGCCGTTCCTCAACTTCGAGTGGCGTCACCTCGACGGCCCCATGCACACCGTCCACACCCACCTCATAGGCTCTTATAACGTCTACAACATGTTGGCAGCAGCAACCATAGGCCTGTGGTTTGGCGTGAGCGAGGAGCAGGTGTGCCACGCCCTCACCTCTTATGTGCCGAGCAACAACCGCTCGGAGCTGGTGGTGACAGCCCATAACCGCCTCATCGTCGATGCCTACAATGCCAACCCCACAAGCATGAAGGCGGCGCTCGAAAACTTCCGCGACATGCGTGCCGACCACAAGATGTGCATCCTCGGCATGATGGGTGAGCTGGGCGACGTCAGCCGTGAGGAGCACCAGAAGGTGGTGAGCTTCCTTGAGAGCGTGGGCTTTGAGGAGGTGTGGCTCGTGGGCAGCGAGTTTGAAGCCGTGGACCCTCCGTTCCGCACGTTCCACGACGTGAACGAGGTGAAGGCCGCCATCGCTGAAGACCAGCCCGTGGGCAGAACAATCCTTGTGAAGGGCAGCAACTCCACAAAACTGTTCCAGCTCCCCGACCTGCTGTAACGACACGCCCAAACGTTTTTATTTTTCACGTCGCGCTCCGCGCCCGTTTGCTTTTTGGGAACATTAATTCTTAAAAACAACGAGCGCGAAGCGCGACTTCATTTTTCCACTGTCCTTCTTTTCTTCCTTCTTCTTTCGCCCCATCTTTTTCGCCGCTTAACCCAAATTTATTATCATATAATAGCATTTTCCTACATTATAATCCAAATTTCACATTTTTTGTAACCTCCTTATCTTTTTTTTAATTACTTTTGTGTCCAAAATAAAAACACTGCGATAAAGAAAGGCTAAACGAGCCATCAGAAAAGAAACGAATTTTTATAAAAAAACTTATTTTTATGTTCAAAACGGGCTTAAAAAACATTCGCCCTATCATGACGCGCACACACCGCATCCTGGCCACGACATTGCTCACCATGAGCCTCGCAGCAATAGGCACAACAGCTCACGCGCAACGCATTGGTCTGAAAACGAACGTCTTATACTGGGCCACGGCGACACCCAACTTCGGTTTGGAGTTTCGACTGAACCGTCATATCACGCTCAACCTCGACGCGGCATATAACCGTCTGAAGGTTAGCGACCTCAACTCGCGCGGCGAGATGGGCAACGTAGAGATGCGCTATTGGTTCAGCGCACGTCCACAGGCAGGACATTTCATGGGCATTATCGGCACTGCCGCCAACTACAACATTCTTCTTAACGACACCCGTCACACAGGCGACGCCTTTGGCGGTGGCTTGACCTACGGCTACAGTTTCGTGCTCGGCAAGCGATGGAGCCTTGAGACCTCTATCGGTGCAGGAGCATTGCATCTGCGCGAGAAGCGTTACGACGAAACGAAGGAGACAGCACCCGAGACACCCAACCGCCGCCAGTGGGTCTTCGCACCACTCAAGGCAGGCGTGACATTGGTCTACATTATTAAATAGAAGGACTTTCGGAAAAATCAGTAGGAACTTTAAGAAAAACAGAAGGTGTTCAGAAGAACAGAAGTTTTTCAAAATGCAGAAGACCTTTCGGAAAACGCAAGACCTTTCGAAAGCGAAAGAAGCAAAGAATCAGCAATCATGACGAACCATTCATTTTTTTACAACATAACACAACTTAGCAAGCACTTGCTGCCGGCTTGTAGCCTCATGCACCTGCCACGCCTCGTGCTTAGCGTCATGCTCGCCATTGCAGCATGCACGTTATGCCCGTCTACGGCAAGCGCCCAAGACATCATACGCCTCACAGGAAAGGTACTGTTGAAAACCGACAACGAGCCGTTGGTGGGCGTCAACATCACCGATGCCGCAACCAAACGTGCCATGGCAACAACCGACCTTGACGGACGATTTGCCTTTAACGTGAGAACGGGCACAACACTGAAGTTCAGCATGGTGGGCATAAAACCACAGACGCTGAAGGTAAAGAACCAGAAATATGTGGAGCTCACGCTTGAAGAAGACGACATCAACCTCGGCGAGGTGGTGGTGCAGACAAAGCGCATCACAGACCGCATCATGCCCGAACCCACAGACATAGAGGTTAAAGGCAACTACTTCCATGTGCGCACCCGTGTGCGTGTGCCTCGCGAGATGTTCAGCCATAACACCCGACTGGTGGTGCAGCCTGTCCTTAACAACGCGACACGCGGCGAACTGAAAGCCATGCGCCCCATGGTCTACGACGCACGCGAGTATAACCGCACGCAAGACCGTCTCTACAGTTTCAACATGGCCGACACCACCGCCGGCGACCCACTTGCGCGCTATGTCACCGTGAAAAGCAAGCAGACACGCGAGAAGGGACGCACCAACGACATCATTGGATATGCCGACTCTATATATGTGGAGCACGTCAAGGACGAGTTCTCATGCGATGTGTACATGGCGATAGAAAACTACAACCGCATTCTCTACCGCGACACCACCATCATAGCGCGAGGCACCGTTAACCCCTTGCGATGGCTCGACTACAGATTTGCGACACGCCCCATCACCGACCCCTATTTCTTGCCTAAGCCCGAGACGCAGATGCGCGACAGCAAGGGCGAGGTGAAGCTGCGCTTCCCCATAGGCAAATGGACGTTCAACGCCGACGACCCGCAGAACGCGGCAGAGGTGGAGAAGCTGCGTCAGCAGATAGACCTCATAGCGCAACAGAAAGACGCCACGCTTCAGTCGCTCGACATGACAGGCTGCTCGTCGCCCGATGGCAAATATGCCTGGAACCTCAAGCTCGCACAGAAGCGCATAAACGCTGTGCTGAGCCACATGCGCGGCGTGGTGCCCGAGAACCTGCGCCACGACATGACGTTCTCGTCTAAAGCCAACGTGGCAGGATGGGCTGAGGTGTCACGCCTCTTGCGTGCCGACGGCCACGAGGAGGAGGCACAGCAGGTCGACAACATCATTTCACGCATACCCAACGACATTCATCGACAGTGGTATGCCATCCTGCGCCTGCCCTCTTACAAGAGTCTCATCGAGAAAGAATATCTGCCCAGGCTGCGCCGCGTGGAATATACCATGCACTACGCCATCTTCCGTCAGCTCACCGCCGATGAGATAAACGAGCTTTATGAGAAAGACTACCGTCAGCTCACACGCTTCGAGTTTTACAAGCTCTATAACGCCGAGGACGACGTGACACGTCGCGAGAAAATTCTGCGTCAGGCTCTTGAGGTATACCCGTCGTTCATGGCTGCCGCCAACGACCTTGAGCGCGTGCTCATCGACCGCCAGGCTCCCGACCCCGACTTGCTGCGTCCCTTCGCCGGCAGCAGAGCACCGCAAGAGATCAACACCAACCAGATGGTGGCTCTCCTCAGCACAGGTCTCTACAGCGAGGCCGACTCCATAGCCCAGTTTGTCAAGGACAACGACGACAACAAGCTGCTGCTCGCCGTCAACGCCGTGCTCAACGGTCGTTATGAGGGCCATTTCGACACCGTTGCGAAGACAGGCCTCAGAAACGAGGTCGTCATGCTCCTCGCCATGAAGCGCAACGACGAGGCGTTCAAGCTCAGCCGACAGCTACCCGAGAACGAGGCGCTCTCCTACTATCTGCGTGCCGTCTGCCTCAACCGCCTCAACGACCCCGTCGAGGCTTACAACGCCCTGAAGAAGGCGTTTGAGATGAATCCGGACCTCAAGCGCACTGCTGCCGTCGACGGTGACGTGTGCGATTTGCTTATCGAAAAAGAGTGAACAAATGATTAAAGACATAACCCTCGCGCTACATGTCGCATGTAACGCATCATCAAGCAAAAAAGCCTCAACACCATACAAGGCAAAGGCGTTGATGGCGGCCTTGGCGCTCACCGTGACCATGGGAGCACAGGCACAGGTGCCGGGCGGAGCACTCAACTATATGTTACAACGCCCGCGCGTCACAAAATATTATGACAACAAACGACCCTTCGACCACCTGTTCCTCGATGCCGGAGCCGGCATGAACGTGCTTGGAGGACATGATATGAAAGTGGGCTTGCAGGGCGAGCTGAACATCGGCGACTGGATCACGCCTGAGCACGGTCTGCGTATGAATCTTAGCAGCGGAGTGTGGCAGAAGCAGGCCTTAAGGACAAAATATATGGCGCTGGCTCTCGACTACATGCTCAACATCACAGCTCTGGCACAGCCCGGCGTCCATTACACGCCGAAACGGTTTGAGGTCTACGGCATAGCGGGCCTCGACTATGCCTACTCGCGACAGGAAGGCCACTCTGAGCAAGGCATTGGCGCACATCTTGGCTTGCGCGGACAGTTGGCGCTCTCACGAAGCACCTATTTCTACATGGAGCCACGCATGACGCTGATCGATGACGACGCAACGCAAAGCTTCTCATGGCACGGCTACCGCCCCGTCCTCACAGCCAACATTGGCTTCGGTTACCGTCTGCCAGAGCCTGGCACACGCCGCAACGTGGCCGACTCGCTGGCTGTGGCATCGCCCGCCAACGGACTGTTCCTCTCTGCTACGGCAGGCCCGTTGTTCATGTTCAACTGTCATCCCCGCACATGGCAACACAACATGGGCGAGCGCCTCATGGTGGCTGTGGGCAAATGGTTCGACCCCTACAACGCCGTGCGTCTGGGTGCCAACGCCATAACGTTCAAGCAGAACGATGCTCACCGCGTGAAGGCGGTGGGGCTGCAGGCCGACTACATGCTGAACCTCCACAACGCCTTCATCGGCGTAAACCCTTACCGCTCGTTCTGGCTTAACGCTGTCGTGGGAGGAAGCTTCACACATGTGGACCGTGAGCCCGACATCCCTTTCCACAACTCGTGGGGCGTGGGAGCAGGCTTGCAAGCCAACTTCCGCTTGAGCGATGCCTTCGCCATCACCATCGAGCCACGAGCCGACCTGTATGACAAAGACTTTGCCCCCTATGTGTCGTCAAACAAACATTTTGACCTCATGCCATCGCTCTTGGTCGGAATGACATACCACTATGCCAAACGGCTCTCGTCAAAGGGCGTGGGCAACGACACATACGCTCCTTACAGCACCATTGGCGGAGCCTTCGGCGTGATCAACCACTTAAGGACATTGAACAGCGCAGTGAAATATATGCCGGCCTTCCGTCTGGGCTACACCCACTGGTTTGGAGCCAACGGATGGCGTGCCTCCATGGGTGGCATGATTAGTCGCAAAAAAGCAGGCTATAGATGGACGAAGGCAACCCTTGGTGCCGACTGGCTCGCCGACCTCACTGCACATAGCTACGGCTATGACCCCGACCGTGTGCTCTCTGTGGTGCTTCTGGCAGGTGCCAACGCGGGCGTCGACTACGCCCAACAGAAGACGCGCTTTGCCCCCGACATCCACGCGGGCGGACAGCTGCGCCTCAACCTCGGCAGCAACGTCATCATGGTGGGCGAGTTGCAGATGGAATATATGCTCGGCTCCGAGTTTTTAGGACAGCGCGACCGCTGCATGCCTCAGGCCATGCTCGGTGTAGAGTATGCCATGCGTCAACCCGCACGCCACGACCCGATAGAGACACCCGAGCAGCGCCACTTCATAACGGTGAGCGCAGGAACGAGCCTGTTCACAGCCAACTATCCGCAGATGTCGCCCTTCGGGCGCAAGCTGCAAATGGTCACCACCTTAGGCTACGGCCACTGGCTCAGCGACTTGCACGGCATCTATGGCGAGGTGTCCAACTCGGTGGTGCAGCGTCGTGGCAAAGGCAACCAGAACATCACATCGGTTACCGCCGCCTACATGCTCGACGCCAAGGCTGCCGTGACGGGTCTGCCCACAACAGGCGATGTGTTCCAAGCCACAGCTATCGTGGGCCCCACCTTGGGCATTGCCTCGCGCAAGGACCAAGACACAAAGGTGGCTGCCGGCGTGCATGCCGCCCTTCAGGCAGGATGGCGCGTGAACAACAACCTCGAACTTTATGTGGAGCCGTCGGCTACAGTCTACAGCAAGAAGATAGAGCAGTGGACACAACACCCTGCCGAGGGCGAACTGAAGCTTAGCGTCGGTGCAAAGCTGCATTTCTGATTTTAATAACCAACGGTGGCACAAACAATTTTTGTGTCACCGTTTGTTTTTCTCATAATAAAAGTGTACTTTTGCACCACCAAGTCTTCAAACCTCCCGCAGCATTAGAATGCCGACAAGCTGTAGGTTTGCAGACCGTAATCTTAACAACGGGCAAGAAACCCATAAAATCAACAAAAAAGTTATGATACAGTCGATGACGGGCTATGGCAAGACAGTCGTGGCCTACAAAGGAAAGAAAATCAACGTTGAGGTGAAGTCGCTGAACAGCAAGGCGCTCGACCTCTCAACACGCATCGCGCCCATCTACCGCGAGAAGGAGATGGAGATTCGACAGATTATCACCAAGAAGGTGGTGAGAGGCAAGGTCGACTTTGCCATCTGGGTAGAGAAAGACGCATCGGTAGACGCTGCACCCGTGAACGCAGCCCTCGTTGCCAACTACTACCGCCAGATCAGCGAGATAGCAGAGAAGACGGGCATACCCGCACCCGCCGACTGGTTCACGCTGCTCCTCCGCATGCCCGACGTGACCACACGCACAGAGACAGAGGTGCTCGACGACGAAGAGTGGGACGTGGCACGCCAAGCCGTGAACGAGGCGGTCGACAAGCTCGTAGAGTTCAGGACACAGGAGGGTGCCGCCCTTCAGAAGAAGTTTGGCGAGAAGATTGACAACATTGAGCAGCTCCTCCACAGCATAGAGCCGTGGGAGAAGGCTCGCGTGGAGAAGATCCGCGCACGCATAGTGGACGGTCTCAAGTCGATACCCGATGTAGAGTATGACAAGAACCGCCTGGAGCAGGAGCTGATCTATTATATCGAGAAGCTCGACATCAACGAGGAGAAGCAGCGCCTCGCCAACCACCTGCGCTATTTCCGCGAGACCATGAACGAGCCGGCAGGTCAGGGCAAGAAGCTCGGATTCATCGCCCAGGAGATGGGCCGCGAAATCAACACCACGGGCTCAAAGAGCAACCAGGCCGAGATGCAGAACATCGTGGTCAAGATGAAGGACGAGCTGGAGCAGATTAAGGAACAGGTACTCAACGCACTTTAACACTTTTCACAATGGACAAAAAACTTCTTATCTTTTCGGCTCCCAGCGGAAGCGGAAAGAGCACCATCATAAACTGGCTGATGCAGCACGAGGAGCTGCACCTGGCGTTCTCTATCTCTTGCACCAGCCGTGCACCTCGCGGCACGGAGCAGAACGGGGTCGAATATTTCTTCCTCTCGGCCGAGGAGTTTCGCCAGCGCATTGCCAACGACGAGTTTCTTGAGTATGAGGAGGTCTACAAGGACCGCTTCTACGGCACGCTGAAGCAGCAGGTTGAGAACCAGCTCGCCAAGGGCGAGAACGTGGTGTTCGACCTCGACGTGAAGGGCGGCTGCAACATCAAGCAGTTTTATGGCGACCGCGCCCTGAGCATCTTCATCCAGCCGCCGTCTATAGAGGAGCTGCGCCGCCGTCTTGAGGGTCGCGCCACCGACACGCCTGAGGTCATCAACGACCGCATAGCACGCGCCGCCTATGAGCTGACCTTCGCTCCCAAGTTTGACCGCATCGTGGTGAACGACGACCTGGAGAAGGCCAAGGAGGAGACGCTTGCCATCGTCAAGGAGTTTCTTTTAGGAAAGTAACAATATTTCTAAGCTTAATTGTTTTTCACATCGCGCTTCGCGCTCGTGGCTTTTTTAAACATTCTTGCGCTCCTTAGGTGCTCAGGCGCTTCGTGCGTTTTTTAAAAACATTAATGGCCATTAATTGAACATTAATGAACATTAATATTTCGCGCTACGCGCGTATTAATTTTAAATTAATAATCCATAAATATCCGCGCGAAGCGCGTATTAATGATAATTAATGGGTCATTAATGATAATTAATGTTTAAAACCGAGCGAAGCGCCTGAACCCATACAGAGCGCAAGAATGTAAAAAACGAGCGCGAAGCGCAATGTAAAAATTAATCTTTGCAAAAGTTCAATAACAAAAGAGCGATGATAAAGACCGGCATTTACGGCGGGTCGTTCAACCCCGTCCACAATGGCCACATAGCCCTGGCGCACGAGCTGCGACAGCTGGCGGGGCTCGACGAGATCTGGTTTGTGGTGTCGCCACAAAACCCGTTGAAGACACAAGCATCGTTGCTCGACGACCGGAAGCGCCTCGACATGACGCGCCGTGCACTTGAGCCATACCCCGAGCTGGTGGCAAGCAACTACGAGTTTGCCCTGCCCCGCCCCTCATATATGTGGCACACGCTGCAAAGCCTCTCTGCCCGCTACCCCGACCGCGAGTTCACACTCATCATCGGCGCCGACAACTGGGCGTGCTTCGACCGCTGGTATCATGCCGCCGACATCATTGCCCACTACCCCATCGTGATCTATCCGCGACAGGGCAGCACCGTCGACAGCTCTACCCTGCCCCCCACCGTGCGCCTCGTCGACACGCCGCTTTACAACATCAGCAGCACCGAGGTGAGAGAGGATGTGAGGGCGGGGCGCGACATAAGCGCCAAGGTGCCGTCAAGCATCGTGGACGATGTCATGCGCTTTTACAAATAAAGAAAACGACGTCTATCTTTAAGACAATAAAAGCAGAGACAACGCTTCCTTGCGCGGTTTTTAAAGACAATAGAGACAATAGGGACAATTTTTTATGTGTTGGTTTTGTTCTTCCATAACACATAAAAAAAATTGTCCCTATTGTCGTTAAAACAAAAATTTCTATAAGAAAAAAAAATTGTCTCTATTGTCTCTATTGTCGTTAAAACAAACGCAAGAAAGAAAGCGCAAGCATAGCGTGGTTTAAAAAAACAGTAGGAACAAAAATATAAAATGTTTATAAGGCCGTTTTAAGGTGTCGCATTCCTACCAATGCGACACCTTTTTTATAGGAATGCGACACCTTTGCAAAGGAATGCGACAGCTTTTTCATTCTATTTTTTTTAATTTTGCTTATTATTACGATTTTCTTTGTAGCAAAATTAAAAAACCTATAAATAAAAGAAATGAAAAAGATGGAATCAACTGAAAAAAACATCACCCACGGGCTTCTGTCCCGTTTTGTTGTGATAATGGCGTTCCTTTTTGCAGGGGGGGGTGCCTTTGCCGCTGTCGGACCATACGTCGTGTTCGACAGCGATGCCAAGACCATGACCTTCAAATATGGGGAGCAGCCGACCATTAACAACAAGCAGTGTTTCACGCTTAACAGCAAAACCTATGTGCCTAACTGGTCAGACAAGGACGATATTAAGAAAAATGTCACAACGGTTGTTTTTGACAAGAGCTTTGCTGCAGCAAGACCCACCACCTGTAGATCTTGGTTTAATAACTTTTCTCAGCTGACAGAAATAAAGGGCATCAAGAATCTTAACACGTCGGAAGTGAGATACATGTCATACATGTTTGCAGGATGCTCAAAATTAAAGTCGGTAGACCTCACATACATGAACTTACAGAAAGTTGAGGACATGGACAATATGTTCTACTATTGCTTGGCTCTGAAGACAATCTATCTCAAAGGTCTGAACACATCTAACGTGAAAAACATGAAAAGCATGTTTGAGCTTTGCAGAAGCCTGGAGCATCTCGATCTCTCAAGTTTCAACACTCAGAATGTGAAGAATTTTCAAAAGATGTTCTTCGAATGCAGTTCGTTGAAGGCAATATACGCAAGCCCCAAGTTTGTGGTCAACATCCCTAACCCTATTTCAAAGGCTGAAATGTTTTCCGGTTGTTCTAAGCTTGTCGGCGAAAGCATGAGCTATAGCCCAGCTTGTGTTGACGGAGACTATGCTAAGATCGTTGGCGGCTATTTCCTCGACGCCAAATATCTTAAACCGTGGGTTAAGCAAAACGGCAAAACGATTACGTTATATTACGGATATAAAAAGACTCCTGGTAAAGGGGAGTATGAACTGATTGAGTGGACGAAAAAAAATAAAGACAAAAGTAAACCATTCACAAAGGCAACATTTGACGAGTCCTTCGCTTTGTACCAGCCTGATTCGTGCGAATATTGGTTTAAAAAATACACTAAACTTGAGGAAATAGAGAATCTGCATTATTTGAACACATCAAAGGTAAAGACTATGCACGGCATGTTTTTTTATTGTAACTGTCTTAAATCATTTGATTTGTCAGCGTTTGAGACATCAAATGTTAAAGATTTGTAAGCGTGTCCGCGATGCAGCCTTTTTTTTAATCATTATGCTTGTTACCTTTG